>NZ_JWLE01000049.1:0-18516 GCF_000813785.1 Leisingera sp. ANG-DT | reverse complement strand
TCAAACTTTTCCTTAGCCATGATGGCCTCCTTTTGCTTCGAGGGGGGTCCGCAACACTTGCGAACCCCCGTATTTTCTGACGCTTACGCGTATTTCGCCTGGATCTCTTCCGAGATGTTCTGCGGAACCGGTTCGTAGTGGTCGAACTGCATGGTGAACTGGGCGCGGCCCGAGCTCATCGAACGCAGGGTGTTGATGTAGCCGAACATGTTCGCCAGCGGCACAAACGCGTCGATCGCGATTGCGTTGCCGCGGTTCTCCTGGCCGGACACCTGGCCGCGGCGGGACGTCAGGTCGCCGATGATGCCGCCGGTGTATTCTTCCGGGGTGATCACCTCAACCTTCATCACCGGCTCGAGCAGTTTCGCACCAGCCTTGCGCATGCCTTCACGCATGCCCATGCGGGCGGCGATTTCAAAGGCCAGAACCGAGGAGTCCACGTCGTGGAACTTACCGTCGATCAGGGCAACCTTGAAGTCGATCACGGGGAAGCCGGCCAGCGGGCCGCTGTCCATGACGGACTGGATGCCTTTTTCGACGCCCGGGATGTATTCCTTCGGAACCGCACCGCCAACGATGCGGGATTCGAAGGAGTAGCCTTCGCCTGCTTCTGTCGGCGAGATGATCAGCTTCACCTCGGCGAACTGGCCCGAACCACCCGACTGTTTCTTGTGGGTGTAAGAATGCTCGACCTCTTTGGAGATGGTCTCGCGGTAGGCCACCTGCGGCGCACCGATGTTCGCCTCAACCTTGAACTCGCGCTTGAGGCGGTCCACCAGGATGTCCAGGTGAAGTTCGCCCATGCCCTTCATGATGGTCTGACCGGACTCGATGTCGGTCTCGACGCGGAAGGACGGGTCTTCGGCGGCCAGACGGGCCAGACCCTGGGACATCTTCTCCTGGTCGGCCTTGGTTTTCGGCTCAACCGCGATCTCGATCACCGGATCGGGGAAGGTCATGGTTTCCAGAACAACCGGATCGTTGACGGCGCAGAGGGTGTCACCGGTGGTGGTGTCCTTCAGGCCTGCCAGCGCGATGATGTCGCCTGCGAACGCTTCCGTGATTTCCTCACGGTTGTTCGAGTGCATCATCATCATCCGGCCAACGCGCTCTTTCTTGCCCTTGGTCGAGTTCAGCAGGGTGTCGCCCTTGTTCAGCACGCCGGAGTAGATCCGGGTGAAGGTCAGGGAGCCGACGAACGGGTCGTTCATGATCTTGAACGCCAGGCCGGAGAACGCCATTTCATCGTCCGCGCGGCGGGCAATGTTACGGACTTCTTCTTCGTCACCGGGTTTGAAGCCCATGTAGTCGACAACGTCCAGCGGGCTGGGCAGGTAGTCGATCACAGCGTTCAAGAGCGGCTGAACGCCTTTGTTCTTGAACGCGGAGCCGCCCAGGACCGGAACGAAGGCCAGTTCCAGGGTGCCCTTGCGCAGCAGTTTGCGCAGGGTCGGAACGTCGGGCTCTTCGCCTTCCAGGTAGGCTTCCATCGCGTCGTCGTCCATTTCGACGGCCGCTTCGATCATCTTGCCGCGCCACTCGTCAGCCATGTCTTTCAGGCTGTCGCGGATCGGAGCTTTGACCCAGGATGCGCCCAGGTCTTCGCCCTGCCACAGCCATTCTTCCATGTTGACCAGGTCAACCAGGCCTTCCAGCTCGTTCTCGGCGCCGATCGGCACACCAACCGGAACCGCGCGGGCGCCGGTACGGTCTTCGATCATGTTGACGCAGTTGAAGAAGTCAGCGCCGATCTTGTCCATCTTGTTGACGAACACCATGCGCGGAACCTTGTAGCGGTCAGCCTGACGCCACACGGTTTCGGTCTGCGGCTCAACACCGGCGTTGGCGTCCAGAACACAGACAGCACCGTCGAGAACCGCCAGCGAACGCTCAACTTCGATGGTGAAGTCAACGTGGCCGGGGGTGTCGATGATGTTCAGGCGGTGCTTCGGAGAGTCAGCGGTCTTGCCGTCTTCGGTGCGTTCCCAGAAGGTGGTGGTCGCAGCCGAGGTGATGGTGATGCCGCGTTCCTGCTCCTGCTCCATCCAGTCCATGGTGGCTGCACCGTCGTGCACCTCACCGATGTTGTGGGATTTGCCGGTGTAATACAGGATGCGCTCGGAGCAGGTGGTTTTACCCGCATCGATGTGCGCCATGATACCGAAGTTACGGTACAGATTGAGGGGATATTCGCGTGCCATAGGTCTATGTCCTCTAGCTTACCAGCGATAATGGGAGAAGGCTTTGTTGGCCTCTGCCATCTTGTGGGTGTCTTCGCGCTTCTTGACCGCGGTGCCACGGGACTGGACGGCGTCCAGCAGCTCGCCTGCGAGGCGCTCTTCCATGGTGTTTTCGTTGCGGTTGCGGGCAGCAGCGATCAGCCAGCGGATGGCCAGCGCTTCGCGGCGCTCGGGGCGGACTTCAACCGGAACCTGGTAGGTCGCGCCGCCAACACGGCGGGAGCGGACCTCGACGGACGGTTTGATGTTGTCCAGCGCTTCGTGGAAGACTTCAACCGGAGCGCGCTTGATCTTGCCTTCAACGCGGTCGAATGCGTTGTAGACGATACGCTCTGCGACCGACTTCTTGCCGTCGATCATCAGGTTGTTCATGAATTTGGTCAGAACGCGGTCGCCGAACTTGGCGTCGGGCAGAACTTCGCGTTTTTCAGCGGCGTGACGACGTGACATATCAGCCTCTCCTTCTTACTTAGGACGCTTCGCGCCGTACTTCGAGCGGCGCTGCTTACGGTCTTTGACGCCCTGGGTATCCAGAACACCGCGCAGGATGTGGTAACGGACACCCGGAAGGTCTTTTACACGGCCGCCGCGGATCAGAACCACGGAGTGTTCCTGAAGGTTGTGGCTTTCACCGGGGATGTAGGAGATCACTTCGTAACCGTTGGTCAGGCGGACCTTCGCAACTTTCCGCATAGCGGAGTTCGGTTTCTTCGGAGTGGTGGTGTACACGCGGGTGCAGACGCCGCGCTTTTGCGGGCACTGCTCGAGGTGCTGGGACTTCGAAACTTTACGCTTCGGCTGACGCGGCTTGCGGATCAGCTGCTGGATCGTTGGCATTCAGGTATTCCCCGTTTAGCAACTTGTCATGCACGCCGGCGCGTGCGGGTGATTTCGCTGCACCTGTGCGTCCACAAGCGCAAAAACCGCAATCGCTCCCATTCCGAGGTGAGACGACGCGGTGTGTTTACAGAGGATCCGGGTGGTAAAAGTGCCCGGACCTTGAGCCACTGCAATTTTGAATTCGGCTTTCGAAGCATACACTCCGGGTGCCGGATAGGCGCGCGTATATGGGGAGTCGCGGGGGTTGTCAACAGCAGCCGGGCGCTGCGGGCCGGGCCGCACCGGCGCGGCGGTTGCCAGCGGGCTGCCGGCCCGCCATAGTCGCCGGCGCAGGCATTTGCAACAAACGGATTTCAGTATGCAGGTCATCGGGCTGTGCCGGTTCTCCTACCCGGCCATCGGCGGGTTTCAGGTCGAGCATGAGACAATGGCGGAGCGGATCGCCTATCTCTACTCTGACGCGCGGATGGAGGAGCGGTTCCGGCTGTTCGAGACTGTCGCCCTGCCGTCCCTGCGGGCGCAGAGCGACCCCGGCTTTGACCTGATCATCGTGACCGGCGACAGCCTGCCCCGGCAGCACCATGACCGGCTGCGGGATCTGACCTCGGACATGCCGCAGGTTCAGATCGTATCCCAGCCGCCGCGCCGCCACCGCGAGGTGATGAAGGAGCTTCTGAACAGCGCTCGCAAGGATCCCGGTCAGCCCTGCCTGCAGTTCCGCTTTGACGACGATGATGCGGTAGCCGGTGAGTTCATCGAGCGGCTGCGGGAGGCCGCGGCGGACTGTGCGCCGCTGCTTGCCAAGACGGACACTGCCGCGATTGATTTCAACCGCGGCTATATCGCCGAATTCAGCGCCGATGGGATCGCCGCCTCGGAACCTGCCGTGCGGCCCTATTTCACCGCGGCGCTGGCGATGTATGCGGCGGGCGGCTGCCGCAAGACGATCATGAACTTCGCCCATAACCGCATCCACCACCACATGCCGACGGTGACCGTGACCGATGTGCCGATGTGGGTGCGCAGCCACAACCGGTTCAACGATTCCCGCCAGGACAGGGCCAAGCCGGTTGAGGTAACCCGGCTGACACCGAAGCAGGAACGCGAATTCGCAACCGTCTTCGGCATCCGGGCAGACCGCGTGCGCGCAGCGTTCAGCGCGTGACCGGGCGGCGTTTGCGGGCGGCCTGGCGCTCCCGGTAGAAGGTGAAGACCCCGGCCCCGGCCACGATGGCCGCGCCCAAGAGCGTCACCGCATCCGGCCATTCGCCGAACACCAGCCAGCCCAACAGCAGCGCCCACAGCAATCCGCTGTAGCGCAGGGGCGCAATCACCGCGATCTCCCCCACCCGCATGGTCATGACTGAGCACAGGTAGCCCGCAAAGATGAACAGGGCCGCGCCGCCCAGGATCAGCAGCTCGCGCCCGCCCATCGGCTGCCATTCCACCGCGGCAGAGCCCGCAATGCCGAAGGCCAGCACCGACAGCGAAGACATCAGCGTCACCGTCATCGACGGCACCTCCGGCGGCATCCGCCGGGTCACCAGGTCACGGGCGGTGATGCAGGCCACCGACGCCAGCGCATATAGCGCCCCCTCGCTGAACCCCTCCGGCCCCGGCCGCACAATCAGCAGCATGCCGCAGAAACCAGCGGCAATCGCTGCCATCCGCCGCCAGCCCACCGGCTCTTGCAGGAACAGCGCAGCACTCAGCGTCACCGCCAGCGGCAGCACCTGCAGGACTGCGGTGACATTGGCAATCGGCATCACCATCAGCGCGGTCAGGAACAGGTAGGTGGCCGAGACTTCCCCCGCGCAGCGCAACGCGATCATGCCCCAGGCGCGGCGCGGCAGGCGCAGCTGCAGCCCGCCCATCCGCCGCACCAGCAGATAGATCAGCACGCTGGCCGCCAGCCCGCGCACCGTCAGGATCTGCGGCAGCGGCAGCGCCCCGCCGATCAGCTTTACCAGCGCATCGTTGAAGGTATAGGCCGCCATCGCCCCCATCATCAAAAGCGCGCCTGTCTGGTTTGGTGTCATGGCAGCAATGCCCTCACTTGATCGCCGGTGCGGCCGAAGTGCCGCTCCAGTGCCTCTTCAATTTTCTGCGGGGGCCATTTCCGGGCGTCGCCGATCTGCACCGGATCGGATTTGTTGTCGCCATGAACCGTCCGCAGGAAGGCCGGCACCGAGATGTCGGAGACCGTGTTGAGGTGCTGGGCGATACGGCGGTGGTTGTAGGTATAGGGGTTTACCGTCTCCCCCGCAGGCGCCACCACCGTCAGCCCGGCGGACAGCGGCAGCCGTTCGCAGGCGTCATAGACGTCTGCCCCGCTGGCCCCCTTTTCCAGATAGAAACCGCGATTGTGGGCAATTGCAAAGGGCGCGCTGCCGCCGCCCTGCAGCGGGATCAGGCCGCGGGCGAGGCGCTTGGTGCGGCGGACAAAGTCCCCGTCCACCGCATCATCGTCATCCAGCCGGAACAGCACCCGATGGGTCGCCTGGGGCAGCGGGAGCAGAGCGAGGGCCTGCTTCAGCTGCTGGTAGTGGATTGCCGGCGCCGCGGCATGGCAGAAGATATTGGCATAGGGTTCGGTCAGGTCCAGCAGCCGCTCCAGATAGGGCGGCGGCAGGCTGTCGGAGGTCAGCACGATCAGCCGGAACCGCGGGTCGCTCTGCCGGGTCAGCGCATGCAGGCACAGGTTTTCAAACAGCCGGAACCGCAGCTCCATCCGTTCCGGGCTGAACAGATGCGCGGCCTTTTCCTCCAGCGTGCCGAAGCGTTCCGAATAGTAATCCGTGCTCAGCACGGAAAAGCGGACCAGCCCGGCCATCCGCAGCCTGATGTCCATCCCTGCACCCTCCCTGCCCTGCAACAGATAGCCCCGGCAGCAGATGTGAAAAAGCCCCCGCATCAGCAATGCGGGGGCTTTTCTGTTTTTCGATCAGGTGCCGGAGCTTAGTCGCGGCTTTCCGGGGTATCGACCAGGTTGTCCAGACCAGCGTCCATCGCGTCCTCGTCCATCACCGGCGCAGCCAGGGCTGCAGCGGCTTCGGCTTCCTCGCGGCGGGCTTCCAGAACCACGTTGTCGCGGCCCTGGGCGATCTGGCGCACCCGCTGGGTGGCGCCGCCGGTGCCGGCCGGGATCAGGCGGCCCACGATGACGTTCTCCTTGAGGCCGACCAGCTTGTCCTTCTTGCCCTGCACCGAAGCCTCGGTGAGAACCCGGGTGGTCTCCTGGAAGGAGGCCGCCGAGATGAAGGAGCGGGTCTGCAGCGACGCCTTGGTGATACCCAGCAGGATCGGTTCGCCCTGAGCCGGACGCTTGCCGCGGGCAAGGGCCTTCTCGTTGGCGGCGTCGAACTCCTGCTTGTCCACGTGTTCGCCTTTCAGCAGCGTGGTGTCGCCGGAGTCGGAGATCTCCCACTTCTGCAGCATCTGGCGGACGATCACCTCGATGTGCTTGTCGTTGATCTTCACACCCTGCAGGCGGTAGACGTCCTGGACCTCGTCGATCATGTAGTTCGCCAGTGCCTCGACACCCATGATGGACAGGATGTCATGCGGCGCCGGGTTGCCGTCCATGATGTAGTCGCCCTTCTGGACAAAATCACCTTCCTGAACCGGAATGTGCTTGCCCTTGGGCACCATGTATTCGACGGCTTCCATCGACTCGTCGCTCGGCTCGATCGCGATACGGCGCTTGTTCTTGTAGTCGCGGCCGAAGCGCACGTAACCATCGATTTCGGCGATGATCGCGTGATCTTTCGGACGGCGGGCTTCGAACAGTTCCGCAACGCGCGGCAGACCACCGGTAATGTCCTTGGTCTTGGCGCCTTCACGCGGGATACGCGCGACAACGTCACCTGCCATGATCTGCTGGCCGTCTTCGACCGACAGGATGGCATCCACGGACATCGGGTAGGTCAGCGGGTTGCCTGCGTCGTTGCGCACCGGTTCGCCGTTGCCGTCCACCAGGATGATTTCCGGCTTCAGATCAGAGCCCTTCGGAGCCGCACGCCAGTCGATCACGATCTTCTGGGTCATGCCGGTGGCTTCGTCGGTCTCGTCGCGGACAGCCAGGCCCGAGATCAGGTCGACATACTTCGCGGTACCCGGCTTCTCGGCGATGATCGGCAGGGTGTAGGGGTCCCATTCGAACAGCTTGTCGCCGCGGTTGACCATCTGGCCTTCCTTGACGAACAGCTTGGAGCCGTAGCCCAGCTTGTGGCTGGCGCGCTCTTCGCCGTGCTCGTCCTGGATGATCAGCTTCATGTTGCGGCCGACAACCAGGGTCTCGCCATTGGCGTTCTCCAGGGTCTGCGGCATTTCGAAGACGATCTTGCCGGACTGCGAGGCTTCCAGGAACGACTGCTGGCCACCCTGGGCAACGCCGCCGATGTGGAAGGTCCGCATGGTCAGCTGGGTACCGGGTTCACCGATCGACTGCGCCGCGATGATACCGACGGCCTCGCCGGTGTTCACGCGGGTGCCGCGGGCCAGGTCACGGCCGTAGCACATGGCGCAGACGCCCTCTTCGCTCTCACAGGTCAGCGGCGAGCGGATGCGGGTCGATTGCACGCCGGCCTCTTCCACTGCGTCGGCCATGCGTTCGTCGATCAGCTGGCCTGCAGCGATGATGATCTCTTCGGTGCCGGGCTTCTTGATGTCATCCGCAGCCACACGGCCCAGGATGCGCTCGCCCAGCGACGCCACGACTTCACCATCGTTCACAGCCGCTTCTGCGGTGATCGCACGCTCGGTGCCGCAATCGATCTCGCGAACGATGCAGTCCTGCGCCACGTCCACCAGACGGCGGGTCAGGTAACCCGAGTTCGCCGTCTTAAGCGCGGTATCCGACAGACCCTTACGGGCACCGTGGGTCGAGTTGAAGTACTCGAGAACGGTCAGGCCTTCTTTAAAGTTCGAGATGATCGGGGTCTCGATGATGTCGCCGTTCGGCTTGGCCATCAGGCCGCGCATGCCGCCCAGCTGCTTCATCTGAGTAACCGAGCCACGCGCACCGGAGTGGGCCATCATGTAGACCGAGTTCGGTTCCATCACGGCGCCGTTCTCGTCCCGCTTGTCAGCGGAGATGGTGCCCATCATCGCTTCGGTGACCTTGTCGTTACACTTCGACCAGGCATCGACAACCTTGTTGTACTTTTCGCCCTGAGTGATCAGGCCGTCCATGTACTGCTGTTCGAAGTCTTTCACCTGCTCGCGGGTGTCGTCGACGATGGTCCACTTGGTATCCGGGATCACCATATCGTCCTTGCCGAAGGAGATGCCGGCCTTGAACGCCTCGCGGAAGCCCATGGTCATGATCTGGTCGCAGAAGATGACCGACTCTTTCTGGCCGCAGTAGCGGTAGACGGTGTCGATGACCTGCTGAACCTCTTTCTTCCGCAGAAGACGGTTGACCAGTTCAAACGGCGCCTTGGCGTTTTTCGGCAGCAGCGCGCCCAGACGGACACGGCCCGGGGTGGTCTCGAAACGCTGGAGAACCTCGTTGCCTTCCTCGTCGATCTGGGTGATCCGCGCGGTGATCTTGGTGTGCAGGTGCACTTCGCCGGCGTCCAGCGCGTGCTGAACCTCGTCGATGGTGCCAAAGATCTTGCCTTCGCCGGGCATGCCTTCGCGCTCCAGGGACACATAGTAGAGACCCAGGATCATATCCTGCGAAGGAACGATGATCGGCGCGCCGTTGGCGGGCGACAGAACGTTGTTGGTCGACATCATCAGGACGCGCGCTTCCAGCTGGGCCTCGAGGCTCAGCGGGACGTGCACAGCCATCTGGTCGCCGTCGAAGTCCGCGTTGAACGCCGAGCAGACCAGCGGGTGCAGCTGGATGGCTTTACCTTCGATCAGCGTGGGTTCGAACGCCTGGATACCCAGACGGTGCAGCGTCGGTGCGCGGTTCAGCATCACCGGGTGCTCGCGGATCACCTCATCGAGGATATCCCAAACCTCGGGGCGCTCTTTCTCAACCAGCTTCTTCGCCTGCTTCACGGTGCTGGACAGGCCCTTGGCCTCCAGACGCGAGTAGATGAAGGGCTTGAACAGCTCCAGCGCCATCTTCTTGGGCAGGCCGCACTGGTGCAGCTTCAGCTCAGGACCGGTCACAATCACCGAACGGCCGGAGAAGTCGACGCGCTTACCCAGAAGGTTCTGGCGGAAGCGGCCCTGCTTGCCTTTCAGCATGTCAGAGAGCGACTTCAGCGGGCGCTTGTTAGCGCCGGTGATGACGCGGCCGCGGCGGCCGTTGTCGAACAGCGCGTCAACAGACTCCTGCAGCATCCGCTTTTCGTTGCGGACGATGATGTCAGGCGCGCGCAGTTCGATCAGCCGCTTCAGGCGGTTGTTCCGGTTGATCACGCGGCGGTACAGGTCATTGAGGTCGGAGGTCGCAAAGCGGCCGCCGTCCAGCGGAACCAGCGGACGCAGTTCCGGCGGAATGACCGGGATCACGGTCATGATCATCCATTCCGGACGGTTGCCCGATTCCAGGAAGGATTCCACGACTTTCAGGCGCTTGATGATCTTCTTGGGCTTCAGTTCACCGGTCGCTTCGGCCAGTTCGGCGCGCAGCGTTTCGGCTTCCGATTCCAGGTCGATCTGGGCCAGCATGTCACGGATCGCTTCAGCGCCGATGTTGGCGGTGAAGGCGTCCATGCCGTAGGCATCCTGGGCGTCCATGAACTCTTCTTCGGTCATCATCTGACCATAGGTCAGGTCGGTCAGACCCGGCTCGATGACAACGTAGTTTTCAAAGTACAGAACCCGTTCCAGGTCGCGCAGGGTCATGTCCAGCATCAGGCCGATGCGGCTGGGCAGCGACTTCAGGAACCAGATATGCGCAACCGGCGCGGCCAGTTCGATGTGGCCCATGCGCTCGCGGCGCACTTTCTGCAGGGTGACCTCGACGCCGCATTTCTCGCAGACGACGCCGCGGTACTTCATCCGCTTATATTTGCCGCACAGGCATTCGTAGTCTTTGATCGGGCCAAAGATCCGGGCGCAGAACAGGCCGTCGCGCTCCGGCTTGAAGGTCCGGTAGTTGATGGTCTCGGGCTTTTTGATTTCGCCGTAGGACCAAGACAGGATCCGTTCCGGGCTGGCCAGCGAGACTTTGATTTCATCAAAGACCTTCGGCGGGGTCAGCGGGTTGAACGGGTTGTTGGTGATTTCCTGGTTCATTTTGATACCTCAAATCTTGCGGAAGGGGGGAGCGGGAGAAGGGCGCGGGGCCCTTACTCCTCAACCTCCGCATCCAGGAGTTCCATGTTCAGGCCGAGGCCGCGGACTTCTTTAACCAGAACGTTGAACGATTCCGGCACGCCCGCCTCGAAGTTATCCTCGCCCTTGACGATCGACTCATAGACCTTGGTCCGGCCGGCGACGTCATCCGATTTGACGGTGAGCATCTCCTGCAGGGTGTAGGCGGCGCCATAGGCTTCCAGAGCCCAGACTTCCATCTCACCAAAGCGCTGACCGCCGAACTGCGCCTTACCGCCCAGCGGCTGCTGGGTAACCAGCGAGTACGGGCCGGTGGAACGCGCGTGGATCTTGTCGTCCACCAGGTGGTGCAGCTTCAGCAGGTACTTGATGCCAACGGTCACGGGGCGCGCAAACTGCTCGCCGGTGCGGCCGTCGAACAGGATCGACTGGCCGGACTGGTCAAAGCCCGCACGCACCAGGGCGTTGTTCACATCGTCTTCCTTGGCGCCGTCGAAGACCGGGGTCGCAATCGGCACACCGCGGGTCACGTTGCCTGCGGCTTCGATCAGCGTGTCCTCGTCCATATTGGCGATGCCTTCGTCGTAGACATCGTCGCCATAGGCGTGGTGCATCGCTTCACGGACCGGGGTCAGGTCGCCCGAGCGGCGGTATTCCTGCAGCGCGTCATCCACCTTGATGCCGAGGCCGCGTGCGGCCCAGCCCATGTGGGTCTCCAGGATCTGACCGACGTTCATACGCGACGGCACGCCCAGCGGGTTGAGGCAGAAGTCGACCGGAGTACCATCGGCGAGGAACGGCATGTCCTCCATCGGCACCACTTTCGAGATCACACCTTTGTTGCCGTGACGGCCGGCCATCTTGTCGCCCGGCTGCAGCTTGCGCTTCACCGCGATGAAGACCTTGACCATCTTCATCACACCCGGCGGCAGGTCGTCGCCGCGGCGGACCTTCTCGACCTTGTCCTCGAAACGGGCGTCCAGGGCGCGCTTCTGCGCCTCGTACTGCTCGTTCAGGGCCTCGACGACCTGGGCGTCCTGCTCATCCTCAAGGGCAAGCATCCACCACTGGCCGCGGGACAGGCTGTCCAGCAGCTCCTCGTCGATCGGGGAACCGGAGCGCACGCCTTTCGGGCCTTTGACCGCGACTTTGCCCAGCAGCATATCGCGCAGGCGGGCATAGATGTTGCGGTCCAGGATCGCCAGCTCGTCGTCCCGGTCACGGGCCAGACGCTCGACTTCCTCACGCTCGATCTGCAGCGCACGCTCGTCTTTCTCCACGCCGTGGCGGTTGAAGACGCGCACCTCGACCACGGTACCGTAGTCGCCCGGCTTCACGCGCAGCGAGGTGTCGCGCACGTCGGAAGCCTTCTCGCCGAAGATGGCGCGCAGCAGCTTCTCTTCCGGGGTCATCGGGCTTTCGCCCTTCGGAGTGATCTTGCCGACCAGAATGTCGCCCGGTTCCACATCGGCACCGATGTAGACGATGCCCGCCTCGTCGAGGTTGCGCAGGGCTTCCTCGCCGACGTTGGGGATGTCGCGGGTGATTTCTTCCGGCCCGAGCTTGGTGTCACGGGCGGCGACTTCGAATTCCTCGATGTGGACCGAGGTGAAGACGTCGTCACGCGCGATGCGCTCGGAGATCAGGATGGAGTCTTCGTAGTTGTAGCCGTTCCACGGCATGAACGCGACGACCACGTTTTTGCCCAGTGCCAGTTCGCCCATATCGGTCGACGGGCCGTCGGCGATAACCTCGCCCTTGGCAACGGTGTCGCCCACCTTGACCAGAGGCTTCTGGTTGATGGTGGTGTTCTGGTTGGAACGCTGGAACTTGCGCAGACGGTAGATGTCAACGCCCGCGTCGCCCAGCTCCAGATCGGAGGTGGCACGGATCACGATACGCTGCGCATCGACCTGGTCGATGATGCCTGCACGCTTGGCCTGGATGGCCGCGCCGGAGTCAATCGCAACCTTTTCCTCGATGCCGGTGCCGACCAGCGGCGCCTCTGCACGCAGCAGCGGAACCGCCTGACGCTGCATGTTCGAGCCCATCAGAGCGCGGTTGGCGTCGTCGTTTTCCAGGAACGGGATCAGCGAGGCAGCAACGGAGACCAGCTGTTTCGGCGACACGTCAATGAGGTCCACGCTTTCGCGCGGCGCCAGGGTGTAGTCGCCGGACTGGCGGGTCGACACCAGGTCGTTGATGAACTTGCCGCTCTCGTCCAGGGTCGCGTTCGCCTGCGCCACGGTGTGGCGCATCTCTTCGGTCGCCGACATGTAGTGCACTTCGTCGGTCACCTGGCCTTCGTTCACCACCCGGTAGGGGGTTTCAATGAAGCCGTATTTGTTGACGCGCGCGAAGGTCGCCAGCGAGTTGATCAGACCAATGTTCGGGCCTTCCGGGGTCTCAATCGGGCACATCCGGCCATAGTGGGTCGGGTGCACGTCGCGGACCTCAAAGCCGGCGCGCTCGCGGGTCAGGCCGCCCGGGCCAAGCGCCGACAGGCGGCGTTTGTGGGTGACTTCCGACAGCGGGTTGGTCTGGTCCATGAACTGCGACAGCTGCGAGGAGCCGAAGAATTCACGCACCGCAGCCGCAGCCGGTTTTGCGTTGATCAGATCCTGCGGCATCACGGTGTCGATCTCGACGGAGGACATCCGCTCCTTGATCGCACGCTCCATGCGCAAGAGGCCGACGCGGTACTGGTTTTCCATCAGCTCGCCGACGGAGCGCACGCGGCGGTTGCCCAGGTGGTCGATGTCGTCGACATCGCCGCGGCCGTCACGCAGGTCGACCAGCGCCTTGATACAGGCAACGATGTCTTCCTTGCGCAGGGTGCGCTGGGTGTCCTCGGCGTCCAGTGCCAGGCGCATGTTCATCTTCACGCGGCCAACGGCGGACAGGTCGTAACGCTCGCTGTCGAAGAACAGGGTGTCGAACAGCGCCGAGGCGGCCTCGACGGTGGGCGGCTCGCCCGGGCGCATCACGCGGTAGATGTCCATCAGCGCGCTGTTGCGGTCCAGGTTCTTGTCCTGCGCCATGGTGTTGCGCATGTAGGGGCCGACGTTGACGTTGTCGATGTCCAGCACCGGAATGTCGGTGATGCCCGCGTCCAGCAGCTCCTTCAAGGAACCGCCGATCAGCTCGCCGTCCTTGTCGTATTCCAGGGTCAGCTCATCACCGGCCTCGACATAGATCGCGCCGTTGTCTTCGTTGATGATGTCCTTGGAGACATATTTGCCGACGATGTGATCGAACGGAACCAGAAGGTCGGTGACAGAGCCTTCCTCGATCAGCTTCTTGACGGCGCGCGGGGTGACCTTCTTGCCGGCTTCGCAGATGATCTCGCCGGTGGCAGCGTCCACCAGGTCATAGGTCGGGCGGGTGCCGCGCACGCGTTCCGGGAAGAACGGGGTAACCCAGCCGCGGGATTTCTCCAGCTTGAACTGCACGGTGTTGTAATAGGCATCCATGATGCCTTCCTGGTCCAGGCCCAGGGCGTACAGCAGGGTGGTCACCGGCAGCTTGCGGCGGCGGTCGATACGGGCAAAGACGATGTCCTTGGCGTCGAACTCGAAGTCCAGCCAGGAGCCGCGGTACGGGATGATGCGGCAGGCAAACAGCAGCTTGCCCGAGGAGTGGGTCTTGCCCTTGTCGTGGTCGAAGAACACGCCCGGCGAGCGGTGCATCTGGGACACGATCACACGCTCGGTGCCGTTCACGATGAAGGTGCCGTTCGGGGTCATCAGGGGCATGTCGCCCATGAAGACGTCCTGTTCCTTGATGTCCTTCACCGACTTCGCGCCAGTGTCCTCATCGACATCAAACACGATCAGGCGCAGGGTGACCTTCAGCGGCGCCGAGTAGGTCATGTCGCGCTGCATGCACTCTTCGACGTCGTACTTCGGCTTCTCGAACGAGTATTTCACGAACTCCAGAACGGAGGTTTCGTTGAAATCCTTGATCGGGAATACCGACTGGAACACACCTTTGATGCCTTCGCCGTCCAGCGGCTCAGCTGCATCGCCGGAGCGCAGGAAAAGGTCATAAGAAGATTTCTGCACCTCGATGAGGTTCGGCATCTCCAGCACTTCGCGGATTTTGCCGTAATATTTGCGTAGACGTTTCTGGCCAAGGAACGATTGAGCCATGTCAGATGTCACCTTTCGAGTTCTCACCGGTCAAGGAAGCCGCCGGGCCCCGGCTCCTTGCCCATACGAGACAGCGCGTTCGGATCAATTCATGGCCACCGTCCCGAAGGCAGCCTCCCGATCCT
Source organism: Leisingera sp. ANG-DT (assembly GCF_000813785.1). Classification (NCBI taxonomy): domain Bacteria; kingdom Pseudomonadati; phylum Pseudomonadota; class Alphaproteobacteria; order Rhodobacterales; family Roseobacteraceae; genus Leisingera; species Leisingera sp. ANG-DT. The sequence goes on along the minus strand of NZ_JWLE01000049.1, from coordinate 3,921 downwards.
TTGAACTCCGCCTAAGAAAACGCCTCTTGGATGAGGCCCTTTCTAAGACAGGTTCGGCTGGGCCCGGAAAAATCCGGACCCAGCCAAATTTCCGATGCATCGGCGATGCACCAGAGGCAGGACTTAGGCCAGCTCGACTTCGGCGCCAGCTGCTTCCAGCTTGGCTTTGATGTCTTCTGCTTCGGCTTTGTCGATGCCTTCTTTGATTTTGCCGCCAGCTTCGACCAGCTCTTTGGCTTCTTTCAGGCCCAGGCCGGTGATGCCGCGAACTTCTTTGATCACGTTGATCTTGGAAGCGCCGGCGTTCTTCAGAACGACGTCGAATTCGGTCTTTTCTTCTTCAGCTGCGCCACCGGCGTCGCCGCCAGCTGCAACCATCACAGCGCCGCCAGCAGCGGGCTCGATGCCGTATTCGTCTTTCAGGATGGTTTTCAGTTCTTGTGCTTCCAGCAGGGTCAGACCCACGATGCTTTCTGCGAGTGCTTTCAGATCAGCCATTGTTCAGCTCTTTCCGTTTACAGTATGTGTGTTCCAACGTGCGGGCTTTTGCCCCACGCCAGCCATTCAGTGCCAACCGCTTACGCAGCTTCCGCCTTCTCTTCGATGGTCGAAAGGATGCTTGCGATGTTGCTTGCAGGTGCGCCAATCGCGCCGGCGATGTTGGAAGCAGGTGCGCCAATGCAGCTTGCGATCTGAGCGATGAGCTCGTCGCGGGACGGCATTTTCGACACGGCTTCGACACCGGCACGGTCCAGAGCGTTCTCACCCATTGCGCCGCCAAGGATCTCAAACTTTTTGTTTTCCTTGGCGAAATCCTCGGCCACTTTTGCAGCGGACACGGGATCTTCAGAGTAGGTCAGAACGGTCATACCCGTCAGCAGGCCGGCCATGCTTGCACACGGCTTACCCTCGAGGGCGATTTTGGCGAGCCTGTTCTTGGCAACACGCACGGAGCTGTTCGCGTCGCTTGCACGCGCGCGCAGATCCTGCATCTCGGCAACTGTCAGACCGGCGTAGTGAGCTACCACCACGACGCCAGAGCTTTCGAAGATCTGGCCGAGTTCCTCGACCACTTTCTCTTTCTGGGCTCTATCCACAGTTCTCTCCAAGTTAGGGATGCTTGCGCATCCCGGCTCATATTTGCCGAACCAGATGGCCCGGCGTTCAGGTCCGTTTTACGGGATGAGCCAAAGTCGCCCGAGGGAATGAAAACCCTCGATCTTCCTGGTCTTACCCGTCTCAGGAGGGAAATTAAGACCCGATCGAAAGGCCACCCACCATCTTGGACGAAATGAAATAAAGCGCACGACGAATCGCACGCTTTATCTCAAGGCCGTAGTTAGTCGCATTTGCGGGGATTTCCAAGGGCCAATCCGCCCCTTTCCGGCAATTTCCCGCAGGCTCAGGCGGCGGCTGCCGCCCCCCGTGCCTGCAGGCAGCTGCGGACCACCCGCGCCTCCCTGCCGGTCAGGGTCATGGCAGCCGTCCCGCCAAAACCCGCAGCCCCGCGCCCCAGGTCCGGAAACAACGCCGCCAATTCCCGGCGCGGACCGCTCTCCAGCGCCGCAACAGATCCCGCCGACAGAAAGAAACTCTCTGTCAGGACACCGTTTGATTTCACGATATGGTGGCGGTCGAACATGAAATGATGGTAGCGGACTGACGCCTGCTCCCGGATGGCAACACCCGGCAGCCCGCACAGGTGCTTGGCCGCCACCAGCACCTCTGCCTTTCCGAACAGCATCTCCGCCGCCGGCAGCTTGATGTGCACCCTGTGCTGCTGCGACAGCACCAGTTCCGAACTGTTGCCGATGGCACCCGGTGCAAACACCACTGGGGCAAAGGCCCCCTCGCCCGGCACCTCAGCCGATGACAGCCAGCGGATGGGCTCCAGCCCGCCATCGAGGGTCCAGACCAGCTGCCCCTGTGCCAGCTCTTCAACCGGAACCGGGCCGCCGGCTGTTTCGATCAGGGTGCCATCCCCGAAACAGGTGATGAAATCATTGTAGCGGGCGGTGCCGGTGTTGGAGCCGCCAACCTTCACATAGGACTGGCCGCCCTCCAGCGGCGCACTGGTGGCATAGCCCCAGATATCGGAAGTCTGCCCGTTCTGCGAGAAAACATAGATGGTGATCTCCGGCCCGGCGGGGTTGCCGCTTTCGTCCAGCAGCCGCACCTGGATTTGCGATTCCGCCTCCACTTCGGTGCCGTCAGCCACAATGCCGCCGCCATCCGTGATGACGTGGTCATCCTCCCGGTCGTCATTGAACCGGTTCCGCCCGCCGCCGGTGTCATCCAGCGTCACCGTGGTCCCGGTGCCGCCGGAATAGGTAAAGACGGTGCCATCCGGCGTGCCCGAATTGTTGATGACCGGGCCGCCAACGATTGCGCCGCTGGAACTGGACGCAACAATCAGGCTGGAACTGTCTTGTGCAAAGAAGCTTCGAAGTGCCATGGGCCGCAGATAACCCCCGGTGAGACGGGAACAAGATTTAACCCAAGGTTAACCGTATGAAATATCCGTGAGAAGGCCCGCGCCCGCAAACGGCGGAATCCCGCCTTGGGGCCAGCCCCAAAGAAAAAACCCCGGGTGCTTGCGCGCCCGGGGCTCTCAAGTCTGGCAATGCCGTCCGATTACTCGGTGACAGCGTTGTCCACGTCAACCGTGATGCCCGGACCCATGGTCGAGGACAGGTTGATCTTTTTCATGTAGGCGCCTTTGGCACCGGTCGGCTTGGCTTTGGCCACGGCCGACACGAAGGCACGGACGTTCTCGACCAGCTTGGCTTCGTCAAAGGACGCTTTGCCGACGCCGGCATGCACAACGCCGCCTTTTTCCGCTTTGAACTGGACTTCGCCGCCCTTGGCTGCTTCCACGGCCGCTTTCACGTCCATGGTCACGGTGCCGACTTTCGGGTTCGGCATCAGGTTGCGCGGGCCCAGGATTTTGCCCAGACGGCCGACGACCGGCATCATGTCCGGGGTTGCGATGCAGCGGTCAAAGTCGATCTTGCCGCCCTGGATCGCTTCCATCAGGTCTTCGGCGCCGACGATGTCTGCACCGGCTGCGGTCGCTTCGTCAGCCTTGGGGCCGCGGGCGAACACAGCAACGCGCATGGCTTTGCCGGTGCCGTTCGGCAGGCCGACCACGCCGCGGACCATCTGGTCTGCGTGGCGGGTGTCAACGCCCAGGTTCAGGGAGATTTCGACGGTTTCGTCGAACTTCGAGGTTGCGTTGGCTTTCACCAGGGCAACAGCTTCTTCCACGGACAGGTTTTCTTTGCCTGCGAAAGCTTCGCGCGCGGCGCGGGTGCGTTTACCGAGCTTTGCCATCTTACTTCACCTCGATGCCCATGGAGCGGGCGGAGCCCAGGATGATCTGCATTGCCGCGTCGATGTCGTTGGCGTTCAGATCTTTCATCTTGGCTTCGGCGATTTCTTTCACCTGGGCCACGGTCACGGTGCCGACGGTTTCCCGGCTCGGGTTGTTCGCGCCGGATTTCACCTTGGCCGCCTTCTTCAGGTAGTAAGACGCGGGCGGCGTCTTGATGTCCATGGTGAAGGACTTGTCCTGATAGTAGGTGATCACGGTCGGGCACGGCGCGCCGGGCTCCATGTCTGCGGTCTTGGCGTTGAACGCCTTGCAGAATTCCATGATGTTGATGCCGCGCTGACCCAGGGCCGGGCCGACGGGCGGAGAGGGGTTTGCCTGACCTGCAGGAACCTGCAGCTTCATCGAACCAACAAGCTTCTTAGCCATTTGGTTGTCCTTTCAACGAGGACGGAACGCGTTCCGCCCGGAGACTGTTGCGTGGTCGGATGTCAGGATCGCGATCCGTCCATCTCCCACGAGAGAATCTCGCCCGAAGACGATAGAGGCGGCGTTTACAGGGGAATGCGGGGGTTGGCAAGTGGGGCGGG
>NZ_JWLE01000048.1:0-43492 GCF_000813785.1 Leisingera sp. ANG-DT | reverse complement strand
CGCAGGCGCGGCGGGCAGCAGTGCTGCCCGCCGCGCCTGCGCCCGGATCGGATCGCTGCGCGATCCGATCCGGCGGTCATCCCGATGCAGATGGATGTTTCAGAACGGCACGTCGTCGGTGGCGGTCACAAACTTGGCCACCACTTTCTTGGGGCCTGCCTTCTCGAAGTCCACTTCAAGCTTGTCGCCCTCGATGCCGGTGATGGCGCCATAGCCGAACTTCTGGTGGAACACCCGCTCCCCCATCGTGAAGCTGGAGGTGGCGGTGAGGTCGATCACCGTGTTCCTGCTCTCCTTGGGCTGAGACATGCCGTACTGCCCTGCACGGGCCTGCATCCGTTTCCAGCCGGGGGAGTTGTAGCCGTCGGCCTGTGCCACGCGCTCGTCGATGGTGGAGCGGACTTGTGCGGCACCTGGAGCCGCCGCGCCGTAGCCGCCGCCGTAGAGGCCCGGCGGAGTCAGCACCTCGACGTGCTCCTCCGGCAGTTCGTCAATGAAGCGGGAGGGCAGCTGCGACTGCCACTGGCCGAACACCCGGCGGTTGCCGGCAAAGGAGATGGTGCAGATCTGCTCTGCCCGCGTGATGCCGACATAGGCCAGGCGGCGTTCTTCCTCCAAGCCTTTCAGGCCGCTTTCGTCCATCGAGCGCTGCGAGGGGAACAGCCCATCCTCCCAGCCCGGCAGGAAAACAGCGGGGAACTCCAGGCCCTTGGCGGCGTGCAGGGTCATGATCGAGACCTTCTCATCCGCGTCCTGCTTGTCATTGTCCATCACCAGGCTGACGTGCTCGAGGAAGCCTTGGAGGTTCTCGAAGCTTTCCAGCGCCTTGACCAGCTCCTTGAGGTTCTCCAGCCGACCGGGCGAATCCGGGTTTTTGTCGTTTTGCCACATGGTTGTGTAGCCGGACTCGTCGAGGATGATCTCCGCCAGCTCCATATGGGTGATGTCCGCGTCGCCGGCCATGCGGCCCCAGCGGGCAATGCCCTCGACCAGTTCGCGCAGCTTGCCTGCGCCCTTGCCCTTGATATGGCCGCCTTCAACTGCCAGCCGGGCGCCCTCCACCAGCGAGACGTTGTTCTCGCGGGCAACCATCTGGATGGTCTGCTGCGCCTTGTCGCCAAGGCCGCGTTTTGGCGTGTTGACGATGCGTTCAAACGCCAGACCGTCATCAGGCGAGACCACAACGCGGAAATAGGCCATGGCATCGCGGATCTCCATCCGCTCATAGAAGCGCGGGCCGCCGATCACCCGGTACGGCAGGCCGATGGTGAGGAAGCGGTCCTCAAACGCGCGCATCTGGTGGGAGGCGCGGACCAGGATGGCCATGCTGTTGAGGCCGAGGGGAGACTGTCCACGGGTGCCGCGCTGCATCGATTCAATCTCTTCGCCGATCCAGCGGGCCTCTTCCTCGCCATCCCAGTGGCCGATAAGCCGGACCTTCTCGCCATCGCCCGCGTCGGTCCACAGCTCCTTGCCCAGACGGCCGGCATTGCCGCGGATCACGCCCGCGGCGGCGGCGAGGATATGGCCGGTGGAGCGGTAGTTCTGCTCCAGCCGCACCACCATGGCGCCGGGAAAATCCTTCTCGAACCGCAGGATGTTGCCGACCTCGGCGCCGCGCCAGCCGTAGATCGACTGGTCGTCGTCGCCAACGCAGCAGACGTTCTTGTGCGCACCGGCAAGCAGCCGCAGCCAGAGGTACTGGGCGACGTTGGTATCCTGGTATTCATCCACCATGATGTAGCGGAACCAGCGCTGGTACTGCTCCAGCACGTCGGGGTGGTTCTGGAAGATTGTCACCATGTGCAGGAGCAGGTCGCCGAAATCGACCGCGTTCAGCTCGCGCAGGCGGGTCTGATACAAAGCGTAGAACTCGGTGCCGCGGTTGTTGTAGGCGCTGGCGTCGCCTGCGGGGACCTTCTCCGGCGTCAGGGCGCGGTTTTTCCAATCGTCGATGATGTTTGCCAGCATCCGCGCAGGCCAGCGTTTGTCGTCTATGCCTGCGGCCTGGATCAGCTGTTTCAGCAGCCGGATCTGGTCATCGGTGTCGAGAATGGTGAAGTTCGATTTCAGCCCCGCCAGCTCAGCATGGCGGCGCAGCAGCTTGACGCAGATCGAGTGGAAGGTGCCGAGCCAGGGCATGCCTTCGACCGCCTGGCCGAGCATGCCTGCCACCCGCTCCTTCATCTCGCGGGCGGCCTTGTTGGTAAAGGTCACCGACAGGATCTCGTTCGGGCGCGCGCGGCCGGTGCTGAGGAGATGCACGATGCGGGTGGTCAGCGCCTTGGTCTTGCCGGTTCCGGCGCCGGCCAGCATCAGCACCGGTCCGTCGAGGCATTCCACCGCCTCCCGCTGGGCGGGATTCAGCGTGTCCAAATAGGGCATCACCCGCGCGCCCATGGCGCGGGACGACAGCGATGCGCCCTCAAAGGCGTCCATTTCGTCAAAACTGCTCATGGCCGTGATCCTAGCGTGATTCAGGTCCGGCGGAAAGAGGACGTTCACAGTCTGTTCACTTGTCCGCCCGTAGTATCCGCGCCCGGCGTCAAGACCTGCTTTCACTTGCATTTTGCCTATTCGGCACAAGCGCAGGCCGGTGTCTTCATGTTCTGTAAAGGCTAACGCGCAATTCTAGCGCAAACGCCCAATGCCAGAGGACCACCATGACACAGGGGACGGCCCGGAAGCTGATATCCAAGCTCAAAACATTTTCGATGCTGCCGCTGCTGCTGGCGGCGGCCGGCCTGAGCGCCTGGGCGGTCTATTCTGTGCCGGCACCCATTGTGGACCGGATGCTGGAAGCGGACCTGCGAAAGCAGGCCGACACCTGGCGGCGGGCGGTTCTGCTGCATCTTGATAACAGCAAGGATGCCTTTGTGCTGGGTGATCTGGATGAGCACGACCAGGAATACCTGGGCCTGGTGCCGGAAACCTCGGATGTGTACCGGCTGAAACTGTTTGAGGCGGATGGCACTATCTTCTGGTCGACGCGGCCCGAGGAAATCGGTGAGCGCAACACCAAGCCGTATTTTCAGTCCGTCGTCTCGCAAGGGCTGGTTTATTACAAGCATGAGGAAAAGCCCGCGACAGAGGTGGACGGGCTGCGCACCGCGGCCAATGCGGACGGGTCGATCCCGGAGCGCGAGGTGGCAGAGGTTTATTCCCCGGTGCTGCACGACGGCATTTTCATTGGCGCCATTGAGTTCTATTCGGACATCACCGATATCCGGAACACCTTCATCACCCGCGTCCGGATCTCGCTGGCGCTGATTTCGCTGGTGACAGTGGCGGCGATGACCATCGTGTCGGTTGTCGTCTTCAAGGCCAACCGCCGCAGCCTGCGCCAGGTTGAGGAACGCTCTGCCCGCGATCAGGAGGCAATGGCGAACCAGCTGCAACTGGCGCGGGAGGTGAAGCTGCTGGGCGAACTGAACGAGTGGCTGCAATCCTGCCGCTCGCTGGGTGAGCTGTTTGACATGGTGTCGGAGTTCATGGGCCATCTGCTGCCGGATGCAGAAGGCAGCATCTATGTGTTCTCTAATTCGCGTGATGTGCTGGATGGATGCTCCAGCTGGAACGGCGGCAGCCACAAGGACCATATCCAGCCAGGCGAGTGCTGGGGCCTGCGCCGCGGGCGGACCTATGAGTTCGGCGCCTCGGAAGTCGAGTTCACCTGTGCCCATGCAGAACCGCACGACGGGCGCCCCTATTTCTGCTTTCCGATTCTGGCGCATGGCGAGACGGTGGGCCTGATGCATCTGCGGGCGCGGCCCAGCCGGGCCGGGGATTTTGCCGGCTGCAAGCAGCTGGCGCAAATGTGCGCCGAGCAGATCAGCATGGCGATTGCCAACGTGAAGATGCGCGATCAGCTGCACGACCAGTCGGTGCGCGATTCGCTGACCGGGCTGTTCAACCGCCGCCACATGACCGAATCCCTGCGCAAGTTCGTGGGGGCCAGCCAGAACAGCGGCAAGCCGCTGAGCGTGGTGTCGATCGACGTCGATCACTTCAAGAAGTTCAACGATAACCACGGCCATGATGCCGGCGACATGGTGCTGCGCGCTGTTGGCGCCGCGATGGAGCAGGCCTGCGATGGCGACGAGGTGGCCTGCCGCCCCGGCGGCGAGGAGTTCGCGCTGCTGCTGCCTGGCGTGAGCCCGGAAGATGCCATCACCAAGGCGGAGCTGCTGCGCCAGTCCATTGAGGACGTGGTGGTGCGCTATGGTGAAAAGGCGCTGCCGCGGATCTCGATCTCACTCGGGGTGGCCCATTACCCGGCGCACGGCACCATGCCGCAGGATCTGCTGCGCGCCTCGGATGAGGCGCTGTATGAGGCGAAAGCCAAGGGCCGCAACCAGGTCTGCGTCGCCGAAGGCGCCAGCCCCCTGCCCCGCAACCCGGCAGCGCTGCCAGTTGCAGACAGCGCAGAGGATGCTGAGGACCGGCAGAAAGGCGCGGCGTAAGCCTCGGCTGGCCGCCAGCACCCGTTGCAGGCGCCGGCACTTTGCCTTGCACAATCGTTCACGGCGCGTACCAATGCGCAGATGGATCTGCATCAGACATATCCGGGCCTGGATGACCTGAAACGCCGCGCCCGGCAGCGGCTGCCCAAGTTTGTCTGGGAGTATCTGGACAGCGGCACAGGCATTGAATCCGCCAAGGCGCAGAACCGCGCCGGGCTGGACCGGATCGGCATGCTGCCCTCGGTGCTGCACGGGCCGCTGGAGACCGACCTGTCCGTTGATCTGCTGGGCACGAAGCACGCTTTCCCCTTCGGGGTCGCTCCTGTCGGCATGTCCGGGCTGATCTGGCCGGATGCGGAGGGCATCCTGGCCCGCAGCGCCAGAACGGCAGGCATTCCCTATTGCCTGTCCACCGTGGCCAGCCAATCGCCTGAGGACCTGGCGCCGCATCTGGGGGCAAATGCCTGGTTCCAGCTGTACCCGCCCAAGGATGAAGGCATCCGTGCCGATATGCTGGCGCGGGCGAAGGACGCCGGGTTCCGCACCCTGGTGCTGACCGTGGATGTGCCGGTGGCCTCGCGCCGGGAACGGCAGACGCGTTCCGGCCTGACGCAGCCGCCGCGGCTGACCCCGCGTCTGCTGGCCCAGATCGCCATGCGGCCTGCCTGGGCGCTGGGGATGGCGCGGGCCGGGATGCCGCATATGCGGACCTTGGACAAATACATCAGCGGCGAACAGGCCAACCTGCCGCCAACGGCGCATATCGGTTACCTGCTGCGCACCTCCCCCGACTGGGAATACGTGCACTGGCTGCGGCGCAACTGGGACGGACCGCTGATCATCAAAGGCGTGCAGCGGGCTGCGGATGCGCAGCGGCTGCAGGAGGCCGGCGCAGATGCCATCTGGCTGTCGAACCACGGCGGCCGCCAGTTCGACGGCTGCCCGCCTGCCATCAGCCTGCTGCCGGAGATCCGCGAGGCCGTCACCGTGCCGGTGGTCTTTGACAGCGGCATCGGGGGCGGGCTGGACATCCTGCGGGCGCTGGCGCTGGGTGCGGATTTCGTCATGCTGGGGCGTGCCTTCCACTATGCGCTGGCGGCCCTGGGAAGTGCCGGGCCGGCGCATCTGATCAGCATCCTGGCCAAGGACCTGGAGGCCAATATGGGCCAGCTGGGCCTGTCCAGCCTGGCCGGGGCATGCGGATTGCAAACCCGTCAACTGGGCTGATTGCGCACCCGGCCGGCGCTTTTTGCGCGAATTCGCACGAATTGCGCCAAAATGACGCACACGCAGCGTCACTTTGCGCTGCACCGCAACAAAAAAAGTTACAAAATCATGCTGCATGTGCAGAATTTCTGCAGAATCTGCAAATGTTAGCGCCGAGCAATGCGGTAAATTGCAAAGTCAGGAACCCCCAAAAACGAGGCCAGAAAGGAAAGGACAAGCCGCTTGAGAGCGCAATCATGCCGGAAATACCCAGAACTACTGTTGTGCGGTTCGATAATATCCGCCTAACACTGCACCAACTTGCACGGACCCCGAGGGTGACATGACCGACTTCAAAAAAATCCTGATTGCCAACCGTGGCGAGATCGCGATCCGCGTGATGCGCGCCGCCAACGAAATGGGCAAACGCACCGTCGCCGTCTATGCCGAGGAGGACAAGCTCGGCCTGCACCGGTTCAAGGCGGACGAAGCCTACCGGATCGGCGAAGGCATGGGGCCGGTTGCGGCGTACCTGTCGATCGACGAGATCATCCGCGTTGCCAAGGAAAGCGGTGCTGACGCGATCCACCCCGGTTACGGCCTGCTGTCGGAAAACCCGGATTTCGTGGACGCCTGCGCCCGCAACGGCATCACCTTTATCGGTCCCAAGGCCGAAACCATGCGCGCGCTGGGTGACAAGGCCTCTGCCCGCAAGGTGGCGATTGCGGCCGGCGTGCCGGTCATTCCGGCGACCGAGGTGCTGGGCGACGACATGGACGCGATCCGCAAGGAAGCAGCGGAGATCGGCTACCCCTTGATGCTGAAAGCTTCCTGGGGCGGCGGCGGCCGCGGCATGCGTCCGATCCACGCCGAGAAGGAGCTGGAAGAGAAGGTTCTGGAAGGCCGCCGCGAGGCGGAAGCCGCCTTTGGCAACGGCGAGGGCTACCTGGAAAAGATGATCACCCGCGCCCGCCACGTCGAGGTGCAGATTCTGGGCGACAAGCACGGTGAGATCTACCACCTCTATGAACGCGACTGCTCGGTGCAGCGCCGCAACCAGAAAGTGGTTGAGCGCGCGCCTGCCCCGTACCTGAGCGAAGAACAGCGCGCCGAGCTGTGCGACCTGGGCCGCAAGATCTGCCAGCATGTGAACTATGAATGCGCGGGCACCGTCGAATTCCTGATGGATATGAACGACGGCAAGTTCTACTTCATCGAGGTGAACCCGCGGGTGCAGGTGGAGCATACCGTGACTGAAGAGGTCACCGGCATCGACATCGTGCAGGCGCAGATCCTGATCGCCGAAGGCAAGACCATTGCTGAGGCAACCGGCAAGGCCAGCCAGGGCGACATCCGCCTGAATGGCCACGCGCTGCAGACCCGCGTGACCACCGAAGATCCGCTGAACAATTTCATCCCGGACTACGGCCGCATCACCGCCTACCGTTCCGCCACCGGCATGGGCATCCGCCTGGACGGCGGCACCGCATATGCGGGCGGCGTGATCACCCGCTATTATGACTCGCTACTGACCAAAGTGACCGCCTGGGCGCCGACCCCGGAGAAGGCGATTGCTCGCATGGACCGCGCGCTGCGCGAATTCCGGGTGCGTGGTGTCAGCACCAACATCGCCTTTGTCGAGAACCTGCTGAAGCACCCGACCTTCCTGTCGAATGAATACACAACCAAGTTCATCGACGAGACCCCGGACCTGTTCCAGTTCAAGAAACGGCGCGACCGCGGCACCAAGGTGCTGACTTATATCGCGGATATCTCCGTGAACGGCCACCCGGAGACAGAAGGCCGGGCGGCCCCCGCTGCCGACCTGAAGGAGCCGCGCGCACCGAAGGCGGATGTGGGCAATCTGCCTTATGGCACCCGCAATCTGCTGGAGCAGAAAGGCGCGCAGGCCGTGGCCGACTGGATGAAGGCGCAGCGCCAGCTGCTGCTGACCGACACCACCATGCGCGACGGCCACCAGTCGCTGCTGGCGACCCGGATGCGCTCGATCGACATGATCAAAGTGGCGCCGGCCTATGCGCAGCACCTGAACCAGCTGTTCTCGGTCGAATGCTGGGGCGGTGCGACCTTTGACGTGGCCTACCGGTTCCTGCAGGAATGTCCCTGGCAGCGCCTGCGCGACCTGCGCGAGCGGATGCCGAACCTGATGACCCAGATGCTGCTGCGCGCCTCCAACGGCGTCGGCTACACCAACTATCCGGACAATGTGGTGCAGGAGTTCGTGCGCCAGGCCGCGGAGACCGGCGTCGACGTGTTCCGCGTCTTCGACTCGCTGAACTGGGTCGAGAACATGCGCGTTGCGATGGATGCAGTGGTCGAGAGCGGCAAGGTCTGCGAAGGCACCATCTGCTACACCGGCGATATCCTGGATCCGAACCGCGCCAAGTACGACCTCAAGTATTATGTCGGCATGGCGAAGGAGATGGAGGCCGCCGGTGCCCACATCCTGGGCCTGAAGGACATGGCGGGCCTGTTGAAACCCGCCGCGGCCCGCCAGCTGGTCAAGGCGCTGAAGGAAGAGGTCGGCCTGCCGGTCCACTTCCACACCCACGACACCTCCGGCGTGGCCGGTGCCACCATCCTGGCGGCGGCGGATGCCGGCGTGGATGCGGTGGATGCGGCGATGGACGCCTTCTCCGGCGGCACCTCGCAGCCCTGCCTGGGTTCGATAGTCGAGGCCCTGCGCAACACCGACCGCGACACCGGCATCGACATTGCCAAGGTGCGCGAGATCTCCGGCTACTGGGAACAGGTGCGGGCGCAGTATGCGGCGTTTGAAAGCGGCCTCGCAGCCCCGGCTTCGGAAGTGTACCTGCACGAGATGCCGGGCGGCCAGTTCACCAACCTGAAGGCGCAGGCGCGCTCCTTGGGTCTGGAAGAGAAATGGGCCGACGTGGCGCAGACCTATGCTGACGTGAACCAGATGTTCGGCGATATCGTGAAGGTGACTCCGTCGTCCAAGGTGGTTGGCGACATGGCGCTGATGATGGTCTCCCAGGGCCTGACCCGTGATGAGGTCGAGGATCCCAAGACCGACGTGGCCTTCCCCGACTCGGTCGTCGACATGATGCGCGGCAACCTGGGCCAGCCCCCGGGCGGCTTCCCGGACGGCATCGTCGCCAAGGTGCTGAAGGGCGAAGCGCCCAACACCGAGCGCCCCGGCGCGCATCTGGAGCCGGTTGACCTGGAGGCGGTCCGTGCGGATCTCTCCAAGCAGCTGGAAGGCTTCACCGTCGATGACGAGGACCTGAACGGCTACCTGATGTACCCCAAGGTGTTCCTCGACTACATGGGCCGCCACCGCCAGTACGGCCCGGTGCGCACCCTGCCGACCAAGACCTTCTTCTATGGCATGGAGCCGGGTGAGGAGATCACCGCCGAGATTGATCCGGGCAAGACCCTGGAAATCCGCCTGCAGGCGATTTCCGAAACCGACGAGAAGGGCGAAGTGAAGGTCTTCTTCGAGCTGAACGGCCAGCCGCGGGTGATCCGGGTGCCGAACCGTCTGGTGAAGGCCTCAACCCAGGCCAACCCCAAGGCGGAAGCGGGCAACCCGAACCACGTCGGCGCACCGATGCCCGGTGTTGTGGCATCTGTCGCGGTTCAGGTGGGCCAGCAAGTGCATGAAGGTGATATGCTGCTGACCATCGAAGCGATGAAGATGGAGACCGGCATCCACGCCGAGCGCGACGCGGTGGTGAAGGCGGTGCATGTTCAGGCCGGCGGCCAGATTGACGCCAAGGACCTGCTGGTCGAGCTGGAATAAGCTGCAAGGCTGAACTCAACAGAGGGCGTCCCGCCGGATGGCGGGGCGCCCTTTTCTTTTTTTCAGGAGGCGGAATTCGGCGCGTTTTCAGGAGGCGGAATTCGGCGCGAATTCCGGCCAATTTACCGGCGCGGAAAACCGGCGTCGCCGGCAGCCGAAAATCCTCGCAGGATTTTGGCCGTTTCCCGCGCCGGGAAACGGATTGCTTCGCTGTCAGGCCTTTAAGGCGGCTGGAGCCGGCAGGGTCATGGTTTCAACCTGCACTGGCTTAACCGCCTCGAACTGCCCCGCCCAGCTGTCCGCCTGAGGTGTGCTGAAGTGATGATCACTGTGCACAAATAGCCCCAGGGCAATCGCGGCCGCCAAGCTGGCGATCCGCAGGTAATCCTTGCACGGCATGGGCTCAATCTCCCTGAAAATCTTCTTCTTCGCCAATCAAACGCACGTCCTTTGGCTTTCCGTCGCTGCCGATGCAGATTTTTTTCTTCCATTGCCGATTTTCCTCTTGCAGCTTAGCCCCCGAGACCCTATTTCACCGCTCACCGGATGGCAGCGCGGGCGTAGCTCAGGGGTAGAGCATTACCTTGCCAAGGTAAGGGTCGTGAGTTCGAATCTCATCGCCCGCTCCATCGGGAAACGGACAGGCCGCCCTTAGGGCGGCCTTTCGCTTTTCGGCATTTCCGCATAGTCTGGCCGGGTGCAGAAAACCTTGTGCGGAATCGCTTTACCGCTTAGGAACAGAGCAAGAACAGAAACGGGCGGGCAGAGCAGAATGCTGACATCGGTAGAACTATGCGCAGGTGCGGGCGGCCAGGCCCTCGGTCTCGAGGCGGCGGGCTTTGACCACACGGCGCTGGTTGAGATCGACAAGCACTGCTGCGCCACCCTGCGCCACAACCGCCCCGCGTGGAACGTGCTGGAAGAGGACGTGCGCAAGTTCAAGGACGTCGCGGGCGACTACAAAGGCATCGACCTGTTGGCCGGCGGCCTGCCCTGCCCGCCGTTTTCGGTCGCGGGCAAGCAGCTGGGCGAGAAGGACGAGCGCAACCTGTTCGATGATGCGATTGAGATCGTCGATGCCACCCGCCCTCGCGCGGTGATGATTGAAAACGTGCGCGGCTTTCTGGATGCGGTGTTTCATGACTACCGCGAAAAGCTGAAGAAACAGCTCTCGAAACTGGGCTATGAAACCGACTGGCGCTTGCTCAATGCCTCCGATTTCGGCGTGCCGCAGCTGCGGCCACGGGTGGCAATTGTTGCCCTGCGCAAGGAATTTGCCAGCCAGTTCAACTGGCCTGAGCCGCTGCCGCACAATCCGCCGACCGTGGGCGCAACCCTAGTGGACCTGATGAAGGAGCGCGGCTGGCGCGGGGCGGACGACTGGGCCGCCAAAGCAGATGAGATCGCGCCAACCATCGTCGGCGGCTCCAAGAAACACGGGGGGCCCGATCTGGGTCCGACCCGTGCGCGGCGCGCCTGGGCGGCGCTGGGGGTTGAAGGACGCACCATTGCGAATGAGGCGCCGGATCCCTTCCACAACGACATGCCGCGTCTGACGGTGCGGATGGTCGCGCGTATCCAGGGGTTTCCGGACTCATGGCATTTCACCGGCGCCAAGACCAATGCCTACCGCCAGGTGGGCAACGCCTTCCCGCCGCCGGTGGCAGAGGCGGTGGCGCGGGAGTTGAAGGCGGCGATTGCCAAGCCGAAGCTGCATGCCGTGCGGGCGTAATCCGTTTCCTGCCCCCGCTGTCTTGCGGATCGTTGGACAGCAGCAGCCATGAAACAGAACATTCCCGACAGCCTTGTTGATTTCGACCACCAGGATTTCAACGTTCTGCTCCACCTTGAGATGGAGATCACCCAGCGCGCCGGCGGGTTGCTGGCACTTGAGCATGACGTGGCCTTCATGCTGCGCGACTGCATCGACGATGTGATCATGACGCCCAAGACCGGGCGGCGGTCCTACGAAGAGCTGGAGAAGACCGAGAAGACATACATCGGCACCCGGGTGGAGATTGAACTGCGGGCGCTGCTGGGCCTGCGGAAGGGACGGCTGGATACCGTGATCCTGGGCCATGACGTGGACATCAAGCACACCATGGGCAGCAACTGGATGATCCCAACTGAAGCGGTGGGCAGCGCCTGCCTGCTGGTGGCCGCGGACGAGGCGCGGGCGCGCTGTTATCTGGGGCTGATCGTGGCGCGGCCCGAGTATCTGACCGCAGGCCAGAACAAGGATGCTAAGCGCACCATTTCTGCCGAAGGGTTCAAGCACATCCAATGGCTGCTGAAGGACCACCCCTACCCCGCCAACTTCTGGCGCACTGCAGATGCGGATGCAGTCGAGGAGATATTTGGCTGCGACACAGGCAACGCCCGCATGGCCACACTGTTCCGGCTGATGCAGCGCCGCCCGATTCCCCGCGCTGCGGTGGAGGCGGTGGCGCAGCAGAAGGATTTCATGCGCCGCATCCGCGCCGACGGCGGCCATGGCACCCGCGACATTCTGGGGCGGGAGCAGATTGTGGTGCTGGAGGGGCGCAAGGATGCCCAGCTGATCAAGGCGCTGGATCTGCCGCCCTGTGCGGCCAGCGAATTCATTTCCTGCCGGATTGAAACGGAGTACCATGCCCGCATGGCCGGACAATCAGGGCATCCCATCGCGTGGCCGACAAGCTGACACCGGAACGGCGCAGCGCCAATATGGCCAAGATCCGCGCCAAGAACACCAAGCCGGAAATGCTGGTGCGGCGGATGGTGCATGGGATGGGCATCCGATACCGCCTGCACCGCAAAGACCTGCCGGGCAAGCCAGATCTGGTGTTCGGGCCGCGCCGCAAGGTGATCTTTGTGCATGGCTGCTTCTGGCATCTGCATGACTGCCGCGACGGGCGCATCCCGGCAACGCGCCGCGACTATTGGGAACCCAAGCTGCTGCGCAATGCGGAACGTGACGCGGAGCATCTGGCCGCGCTGCAGGCGGCAGGCTGGCAGGTGCTGACCATCTGGGAATGCGAGAGCAAGGATCTTGCTGCCTTGGAAAAACGCCTCACACAGTTCCTTGAAACGGAAGAATAACGATTATCCACAGATACTTGCTAGGTTTCGGAATTTTCCACTTGCGGCCCGTTTGGGAAATCCCTAAACACCGCTTCACCGAATGGCAGCGCGGGCGTAGCTCAGGGGTAGAGCATTACCTTGCCAAGGTAAGGGTCGTGAGTTCGAATCTCATCGCCCGCTCCATTCGAAAGCGGAACAGGCCGTCCTTCAGGGCGGCCTTTCGCTTTTCTGCGCCGCGGCATCGGCGGCATTTTCTTCACCATCCTTTCATTTTCCGCTTGCGGGTTGCGCGCGGATTTCCTATTCACCGCGTCACCGGATGGCAGCGCGGGCGTAGCTCAGGGGTAGAGCATTACCTTGCCAAGGTAAGGGTCGTGAGTTCGAATCTCATCGCCCGCTCCATCGGGAAACGAAAAGGCCGCCTTCCGGGGCGGCCTTTCGCTTTTTCAGGCACCCTCGTGAAATTTGATCAAATTCCTTTGACGCGGGCTGAAAAACAGGCCAATGCTACTGCCAAACAATGCTCACGGGCAGATCATCGCAGGAGTTTGGCCATGGCCCCAGTCATCTACCCCACCACCAATTTCACCGCGACCGAACAGCTGTGCCTGGACCGCGGCGAAGGCATCCATGTCTATGACACCGACGGCAACAAATATATCGAAGGGCTGGCAGGCCTGTGGTGCACTTCGCTGGGCTACAGCAATACTGAGGTAATGGACGCGATCACCGAGCAGCTGCACAAGCTGCCGTTCACCCACACATTCGGCGGCAAGACCCACAAGCCGATCATGGAGCTGGCCGAGAAGCTGAAGGCGATGGTGCCGGTGGAGGATGCCTATATCTTCTTTGGTAACTCGGGTTCGGACGCCAATGACACCCACTACAAGATGCTGCGCTATTACTTCAACGCCATCGGCAAGCCGGAGAAGCGCAAGATCATCACCCGCGAGCGCGGCTATCACGGTGTGACTGTCGCCGCCGGCTCGCTGACCTCCCTGCCCGCGAATCTGGCGCATTTCGACGCGCCGCTGGAAGCGCTGCACATTCTGCGTTCTGACGCGCCGCATTATTACACCGGTCGCCGGGGCAATGAGACCGAGGAGCAGTTTGTCGACCGGATCATCCATAACCTGGAAGAGCAGATCCTGGCCGAGGACCCCGACACCATCGCAGCGATGATTGTCGAGCCGATCACCGGCGCGTCCGGCGTGATCGTACCGCCGGAAGGCTATTACGAGAAGCTGCAGGCGCTGTTGCGCAAGCATGGCATTCTAGTCTGGGCCGATGAGGTGATCTGCGGCTTTGGCCGGACCGGCGCCGATTTCGGCTGCACCACCATGGGCATCAAGCCGGACTTGATGACATTCGCCAAGCAGCTGAGCTCTGCCTATTTTCCGATCTCCGCCTCGGTCATTCCCGGCTACATGTACGAGGCGATGATCGACCAGACCAATGAGGTCGGCGTGTTCGGCCACGGCTATACCTATTCCGGTCACCCGGCAGCCTGTGCAGCGGCGCTGAAGACGCTTGAAATCTATGAGCGTGACAACCTGTTCGAGCACGCCGCCGAAGTGGGTGCCTATATGCAGGCGCAGTTGCGCGAGGTTTTCACTGATCATCCGCTGGTCGGCGAAGTTCGCGGCAAGGGCTTGATTGCGGCGCTGGAGCTGGTGTCGAACAAGACCACCGGCGCCAGCTTTGACAAAGGGGCCGCAGGCGCCGCCGCGCAGAAGGCCTGCCAGGAGAACGGTCTGATCTTGCGGGCGGTGGCCGGCAACGCGCTGGCGCTCTGCCCCCCGATCATCATCACCAAGGAAGAGGTCAATGACATGCTGGCGCGGATGAAAACCGCGGTCGACAGCGCCTATGGGGAGCTGAAGGCGCAGGGGCTGATTGCAGGCTGAAGCCAGCGACCTGACAAATTTCCGTGAGACGCCCCGGCCTGTCCGGGGCGTTTTCCGTTAAGTGTCTGCTGCGCAAGAGGTTAATCACCCCTCGTCAAGCGGGTCGATTTTTCTGCTCAAATCCGCTACACTTCACACAGTTTGTTTCAGACCGAGATTTTAATTATGACACGCCGCACCGGCATTGCCGGTCCATCTGCCAGAGATACCACTGCAAGGGTCCGTTTTGTGACCGCTTAAGCGCTCTGCGCCGAATCTCAGCCTGCTGACAGCAGACCGGGCACCTGTTCCGGTCACGAGTTCCGTTGGGGACCGGGGACCCTCAATGCCCCTCGCAGCCCGGGCAGCTGCGGGGGGCTTTCTTTGACCTTTCAGAACACCTTGTAGGTCATGGTGGTCAGCGACCGTTCGATCCCGTCGATCTGCAACAGCTGGTCGTTGATATATTTGCCAACATCCTCGCCCGACGGAATGTAGAGCTTCATCAGCAGGTCGAAGTTGCCGCTGGTGGAGTAAAGCTCAGAATGGATTTCGCGCAGGGCAATCTCCTCGGCCACCTTGTAGGTAGTGCCGGGTTTGCAGCGGATCTGGACAAAGACGCAGGTGGACATGGGCGGCCCTTTTGAATGGTCACGGATTTTCGCCCAAGCTCGCACGCGGCGCATCCCGGCGCAAGAGACCGGGATTGCTGCAACAGGTTGCCCCCCTTGCACAATGCCGCACTTGAGCCATGCCCCCTGCCCGCCCTATAAGCGCCCAGGCAGAATTGAAGTTCTTGCAGCATGACGAAGGATAAGCCGCTGATGCGTACCGCCAAAGTGACCCGCAAGACCGCGGAAACCGATATTTCGGTCGAGATCAACCTCGACGGCACCGGGGTTTACGACAACCAGACCGGGGTTGGCTTTTTCGACCACATGCTGGACCAGCTGGCGCGCCATTCGCTGATCGACATGACCATTCGCGCCAAGGGCGATTACCACATCGACGACCACCACACGGTGGAGGACACCGGCATCGCGCTGGGTCAGGCGCTGGTGCAAGCGCTGGGGGACAAGAAAGGCATCCGCCGTTACGGCGAGTGCCACCTGCCGATGGATGACGCCCAGGTGCGCTGTGCGCTGGACCTGTCGGCGCGCCCCTTCCTGATCTGGAATGTGGAGCTGCCGACCCAGAAAATCGGCACCTTTGACACCGAGCTGGTGCGCGAGTTTTTCCAGGCGCTCAGCACCCACGGCGGCATCACCCTGCATATCGACCAGATCCACGGATTCAACAGCCACCACATCGCCGAGGCGGGCTTCAAGGCAGTGGCCCGCGCGCTGCGGCTGGCGGTGGAGACCGATACGCGCAAGGCGGATGCGATTCCGTCGACCAAGGGCGCGCTCTGAGATGCTGACCGCAATTATCGATTACGAATCCGGCAACCTGCACTCGGCCGAGAAGGCGTTCCAGCGTATGGCGCGGGAGATGGATGCGGGCGAGGTCGTGGTAACCTCTGACGCCGATGTGGTGGCCCGCGCCGACCGGCTGGTGCTGCCCGGCGATGGCGCCTTCCCTGCCTGCGCGGCTGAACTGCGCGGCCACAAGGGCATCTATGACGCTCTGGTCGAGGCGGTGGAGCAGAAGGGCCGTCCGTTCCTGGGTATCTGTGTCGGCATGCAGCTGATGGCGACCACCGGGCATGAGTATCAGGAGACACCGGGCCTCGGCTGGGTTGGTGGTGATGTGGTGAAGATCACGCCCGCGGATGCCTCCCTGAAGGTGCCGCATATGGGCTGGAACGATCTGGTAATCGATCACTCCCACCCGGTGTTTGACGGCATCCAGAGCGGTGATCACGTTTATTTTGTGCATTCCTACCATTTCCGCGTGGCGACCCCGGCGGAACGGCTGGCGCATGTGGATTACGCCGGCGACGTGACCGCGGTCATCGGCCGCGACACGATGGTGGGAATGCAGTTCCACCCGGAGAAAAGCCAGACCACCGGCCTGCGGATGATCGGCAACTTCCTGACCTGGAAACCGTAAGGGGACGGCGCTGATGCGCCGTTGCCTCCGGCGGGAGTATTAGAGCAAAGGTGAAGTTAGGGGCGCTATGCAGCAGCCGTCCTCAGCGAAACCGGCGCGACGCCATAGGCCTTGCGGAAGGCGCGGGTAAAGCCCTCGGGGCTGGTATAGGCATAGCGGCGTGCCACCGCCTCCACCCTATCGCCGCGCGCAAGGTCCTGGTGCGCCAGGATCAGCCGCCAGCGGCGCAGGTAGCCGATCGGGGTTTCGCCCACCTCTGCCGCGAAGAGTTCCGCAAAGCGCGACAGCGACAACCCCGCCTCCTGCGCCAGATCGGCATTGGTCCAGAGCCTGCCGGGGTGATCATGCATCGCCACGATGGCGCGGCTGAGGCGCGGATCGGCGAGGCCCGCCAGCAGCCCCGGCTCTGTCGCGCCTTTCTGGATCTGGTTGCGCAACAGGCGCACCATCAGAACCTCGCCCAGCCGGTTGATCACCGATTGCGCGCCGCAGTGCTGGCCCTCTGCCTCGTCCCGCATCAGCCTAACCAGCCCCTGCGCCTCGGCATTGCCGGACACGTCATACTCCACCACCGGCGGCAGGGCGGCCAGGAACGGGTTGCTTTGCCCCGACCATTCCACCCGCGCCGCCCACATGACCGCACCCGGAGCAGGCTCCGACAGCGGGCTGCGGGTGCGGTAGAGGATCCGCACAGGCTCTCCTGCCGCGTTTGCCAGGGCGATCAGGTTGGCGCGGCCCGGGACGGCGGCCTGCACGGCGAGCTGAAAACGGTCCATTAAAGTCGTGAGGCGGTCCATGCTTTCGGTGTTTCCATCATGTTTTTCGGATTTTCCGGACATTAAACTGCGCAATACATTCAGGCAAGCACCACCACTCACACCGCTCACAAGGACCAATCACATGCTGATCCCCCGCCAGAAGACCCCGGACCTGACCCTGCCGACGCTGGACCACGGCCAGTTCGACCTGTCCTCGGAAAATGCCGAGCGCGGCACCGTGATCTGTTTCTACCGCGGTCTGCACTGCCCGATCTGCGCCACCTATCTGAAGGAATTCGAGAAGAAGGTTGCGGCCTTTGCCGAGCGCGGCGTCAACTGCATCGCGATCAGCTCCGACGGCGAGGAGCGTACCCGCGCGATGGCCGACAAGATCGAGGCCAAGGAACTGCGGTTCGGCTATGACCTGCCGCTGTCCGTGGCCAAGGAATGGGGGCTTTATATCTCAACCTCGCGCGGCAAGACCTCGATCGGGATCGAGGAGCCGGCGCTGTTCTCCGAGCCCGGCCTGTTCATGGTGACGCCGGAACAGACGCTCTATTACGGCTCGGTGCAGACCATGCCGTTTGTGCGCCCGCATTTCGCGGAACTGGTGGCGGCGCTGGATTTCGCCATCCCCAACAACTACCCGGCGCGCGGTGAATACACCGGTGATGTGTAACCGTCACAGCTGCCGCCGGGGCCGGTACAATTCACCGGTTTGAGCAATAGACAAGAGGTCCGCTTCGAGGCATACGGGGCGGACCTCTTGTCACTGCAGCAGCCCCCCTTGCACATCCGTTTCGAGAAATACGACCACGCCGAAGGCAAGCACCGGTATTGCTTGCTGAGCCTGACGCCGACGCTGTTCGGCGACTGGTGTGTTGAGCGTGTCTCGGGGCCTCTGAATGCTCCGGGCGGCGCACAGAAGCGGACCTATTTCGCGGCGCAGGCCGAGGCGCAAGCAATATTCGAGCGCTTCCGGGACCGGCAGCTGAAACGCGGCTATGCGCCGATCCCGGTGCAGCTGGGGCTGCTGTAGCGGCAGCCCTCAAGGTGCTTACTGGACCCGGGTCCAGGTTTGCTTGGAGCAAATCAGCCCGCCCGCGACGCAGCCGCGCAAGGCCAGAGAGCTGCCCGCCAGATCCATCTTGCCGGTGTAGATCTTGTCGTTGGACGGGCGCCATACCTTGCCCTCATAGGAGCCGTCGCCGTTCGGCACCATGTCGATCACCAGCGTCTTGCCGATGTTCGGAGATTTGTACTCGCCTTCGCTGTTGAAGGTACGGGCGATCTTGCCGCAGACCGCTGCGCCGCATTTCGCCATCTGGATATGAGCATAGGAGCCGTCATCTGCTTCCGTCTTCCAGACGCCCAGAACCGGGTCCGCCGCTGCGGCGCCTGCCAGTCCCAAGGCGACAGCAATGCCTGCCAGAAGATGTTTCATTCCATTTCCTCCCTGTTTTTCAGGCAGCCTGTCCCTGATGCCGTCTTTGAGGCAAGGTTGACTTCGGGTCGCGTTGCAATCTGCCCTTACGTTGTGCAAAACACCGCCAGCTTGATTTCACGAAGGACCGCCCGGATGATCCTCTACCCCGCGATTGACCTCAAAGACGGCCAGGCCGTGCGCCTGCTGCATGGCGAGATGGACAAGACCACTGTGTTCAATGACAACCCCGCCGCGCAGGCGCTGGAGTTTGTCGAGGCGGGTTGCGAGTGGCTGCATCTGGTGGACCTGAACGGCGCCTTTGCTGGCGAGCCGGTGAATGCGGCACCGGTGGAGGAGATCCTGAAGCAGACCAAGGTGCCCGCACAGCTGGGCGGCGGCATCCGCGACATGGCGACCATCGAGCGCTGGATCAGCAAGGGCCTGGCCCGGGTCATCCTGGGCACCGTGGCGGTGGAGAACCCGGAGCTGGTGCGCGAGGCTGCGCGGGAGTTCCCCGGCAAGGTTGCTGTTGGCATCGATGCCCGCAACGGCAAGGTCGCAACCAAGGGCTGGGCCGAGGAGACCGACGTGATGGTCACCGACCTCGCCAAATCCTTTGAGGACGCGGGCGTTGCCGCGATCATCTATACCGACATCCTGCGCGACGGTGCGATGAAGGGCCCGAATGTGGAAGCCACCGCCGATCTGGCCAATGCGGTCAGCATTCCGGTGATTGCCTCCGGCGGCGTGTCATCGCTGGATGACCTCAGGGCGCTGAAATCCTGCGGCGCGCCTCTCAATGGTGCGATTTCAGGCCGGGCGCTCTATGATGGCGCCATTGACCTGAAAGAGGCGCTGGCGGTTCTGAAAGCCTGACACCTTACTGGCGAAGGGAAAACCCATGCGCCTTGTCCGCCGAGTTCTGGCCATCCTGACCATTGGGCCGATTGTCCTGTGGCTCTTGTGCATTGCCTTTGTGATGCTGCTGGGGTTTGGCTTTGATTGCGAAATTCACGAAGGGTTTGCCAACCCCTGCGTGGTGCTGGGCCAGGACTTGGGCGAGACCGCCTATACCATGGGTGTCCTTGCCGCCTGGGGGCCGCTGATTTTTGGCCCGGTCTCCATGGGGGCCGGGCTGCTGTGGGGGCTGGCGATTGCGCTGTCACGCTATCTGGCAGCGCGGCGCTGAGGCTACTCGGCTGCTTTTGCGGTCAGCTTGCCCAAGGCGCCCTGCATCTTGGCGATAAACGCCGCGTCAGCCGGGATGTCGAGGCCAGAGAGCATTTCGCCTGGATCCTGATAAGTCAGCCAGACCTGGCCGTCCCCATCCTCATACGCCAGCACCTTGAGCGGCAGGTAGAGCCCCGCCCGCATGTCTGCCTGCATCGCCGGAGTGCCGAGTTTCGGATTGCCGAAGATCAGGAGCTGGGACGGGCTCAGCTCCAGTGCTGCATTCTGCGCGCCTGCGGCATGGTCCACCCGGGCAAAGACAGTCGCGCCCGCACCCTCCACCGCGGCCTGCAGCGCATCCATGGTTTCACCGACGGATTTCTGGCTTTGCACAGTCACCAGTTCAGCGGCGGCGGGGAGTGCAGAGGCGAGCGCAACGGCGCCTGCAAGAACAAGGGATTTTGTCATAACGAAGTCTCCAAATGTCACGGCGTCCATCCATGATCCGGGCAGGCAGGCCGGGCAGGCAACTCAAATCTGCGAGACCAGCCCGTTCCGGCGGTTCCACGCGGATGCTTCCTCCGCCGACAGTCAGGACCAAAACGCGCATCCCCCGCCATATCTGTTGCGCTTGCCTTTTGGTTTGCGTACCCACGGGGCAAGCAGCTTGAAAGGCACGATCCATGCTGAAAACCCGCATCATCCCCTGTCTCGACGTCGCTGACGGGCGCGTGGTCAAGGGCGTCAACTTTGTCGGCCTGCGCGATGCGGGCGACCCGGTGGAATGCGCCAAGGCCTATGATGCGGCGGGCGCGGATGAGATATGCTTTCTCGACATTCACGCAACCCATGAAAACCGCGGCACCATGTTCGACATGGTCCAGCGCACCGCCGAGCAGTGCTTTGTGCCGCTTACCGTGGGCGGCGGCGTCAGGACCAAGGAAGATGTGCGCGCGCTGCTGCTGGCGGGTGCTGACAAGGTCTCTTTCAACTCGGCCGCAGTGGCAAACCCGGACGTGATTGCCGAGGCCGCGGATCAGTTCGGCAGCCAGTGCATCGTCTGCGCCATTGACGCCAAGACGGTGGAGCCCGGCCGCTGGGAGATTTTCACCCACGGCGGCCGCAAGCCGACCGGCATCGACGCGGTGGAGTTCGCCAGGCTGGTGACAGCCAAGGGCGCGGGGGAAATCCTGCTGACGTCAATGGACCGCGACGGCACCAAATCCGGTTTCAACCTGCCGCTGACCAAGGCGATTTCCGATGCGGTGGACGTACCGGTGATCGCCTCGGGCGGCGTCGGCAATTTGGATCACCTGGTAGAAGGCGTGACCAAGGGCGGTGCCAGCGCGGTGCTGGCGGCTTCGATTTTCCACTTCGGCGAATTCACCATCCAGGAAGCCAAGGACCACATGGCTGCCGCCGGCATCCCGATGCGGCTGAACTGAAGGGGCATGTGATGAGCCTGCTGCACGATCTCGAAGCCACCATCCTGTCTCGCAAGGACACCGACCCGGAGACCAGCTGGACGGCCAAGCTGCTGGCCAAAGGGCCGGAGAAATGCGCCGAGAAATTCGGCGAGGAAGCCATTGAGGCGATCATCGAGGCGGTGAAGGATAACAAGGCAGGGCTCGCGTCCGAAGGTGCCGATGTTCTGTATCATTTCCTGGTGATGCTGGCCGCCCGTGATGTGGCGCTGGACGACGTGCTGCAGGTGCTGGCCGAGCGGCAAGGTCTCAGCGGCATTGCCGAGAAGGCCAGCCGCCCCAAGGACTGACAAACGGGTCCGGCGGCGGGTCAAGGGAGGCGCAGCCTCCGCGCGGCACGCGCGGCTTGTCCTTGACGCGCGGTCTTGAGCAAACTCAGCCAGGACCTAGAGGGCAAACCTGCCCTTCAAGGGCTTCTCAGCAAATCCTTTGCGCAGCGCAGCGGCGCCGGGCCCAACTGTGAAGGCCGCCCGGCAGGACGGCAGCAGCGGGCGGGAGCGCCTAGCCCCGCGTCAGCCGTCAGAGTTTCGAGGAAATGATTCCGGTGGCAAAGCCACCCATGCGCAGCTCACCAAACAGGCGCTGGTATTCGATTTTGGGGCAGCGGTTCTGGATCACGGTGACGCCGCGCGCCTCGGCCTTGGCGGCGGCCTCTGTGTGTTCAACCCCGATCTGCATCCAGATGGTCTGCAGCTTGGGAAAGGCCTCCAGCGCCTCATCGACAATGGGCGGCACTGCCTCTGAGCGGCGGAAGATGTCGACCATGTCCACAGGCAGATCAATATCCGAAAGGCTGGACCGTACTGCCTCTCCAAACAGCATCTTGCCGGCATGGCCGGGGTTCACCGGAATCACACGGTAGCCCTTGAGGCCCAGATAGCGCGCCACATAGTAGCTGGGACGCACCGGGTTCATCGACACGCCCACCACGGCCACTGTCTTGGCACGCTGCAGGACCTTCTTGAGATGCTCATCGCTGTAATCTGTCATGCCGCGTACCCTAGCTGCGGTGCCACCCGCCGCAAAGCCGGATTCGGAGCTGAGCAAACAAAAAAGCGCCCGGAAGAACCGGGCGCTAGGTATGGAACGAGGGACAGTGAAAAAGATCTGCGGTGGTTCCACTCCGCAGTCTGTATTGAATATGGGTCACACATTGAAAAATAAAAGGGGCTGTCACGCAATTGTGAGGTGACAAGCTATTTTCGCAGGATTGCAGGCCAGTGGATGTGCCCGGCGGCAATCATCTGGGCGGTATCTGCCTGCCACAGAACGAGCACCCGCCTGTTATTCAGCAGATACAGGTCTCCATCAACGATCGCCCACAGCTGCGGATTGCCTTCGTGCAGCTGCCCCCTGGACATGGCATAGGCGCAGTAGCCGCCAAAGGCGGGGGCATAGGCGCGCGGGTTGGCCTCAAACAGCGCCTGGTTGCGGGAGGAGGCAAAGCGCCAGACGACTCCCTTCCACATTACAGCATGGCTGCGCCGCCCCTGCTCAGCCGCGCCGCGTTCAAAGAAGGCAACCGCATCATATCCGCCAATGGCCACCCCTGAGCGGGAGGAAAACACCGCTGGTTCGGCCCGCACCGTATCCGGCATGGACAAGAACAGCACCGCGGCAGCCATCAGGACCAGGCGCAGGATCACATTGCACTCCATTCACTACTTGCAGCAACCCTGCGAGTCTGCCGCACAGGCCGCGCTTTGCAAAGGCAGCATACGCAGATGTGAACAGGGTGTGACGCGGGTCGCGTCAGCGGGCGATGGAGGCGTAAAGGGCGATGGCGGCTGCGTTGGAGACATTGAGCGATCCAAAACCGCCCGCAGCGTCGATCTTGACCAGGCCATCGACGGTTTCCTTGGTCTTCTGGCGCAGGCCCGGTCCTTCGGCCCCTAGCACCAGCGCCACCGGCAGGTGCTGCTTACCCGCCAGCGCGGTTTCGATGGTCTGCTCCGCCTCGCCATCCAGACCCAGCACGACAAAGCCCATATTCTGCAGTTCGGTGATGGTGTCGGCGAGGTTGCGCATCCGCAGGTAGGGCTGGCGCTCCAGCGCGCCGCTGGCGGTTTTGGCCAGCGCGCCGGTTTCCGGTGCCGAATGGTGCCGGGTGCCAATGACCGCGCTGGCGCCCAGCACCTCGGCAGAGCGCAGGATGGCACCGACGTTGTGCGGGTCGGTGACACGGTCCAGCAGCAGCACGCGGGGCGCTTCACGGCCAATGCAGTTCTCTGCCAGCCCGCCCCAATTCAAGGGTTTCACTTCTAGCGCCGCCCCCTGGTGCACCGACTGCTGGTCGATTGGCGGGTTGAACTTGCGCGGGTCGATGACCTCTGCCTCGATGCCGGAGTCAGAAATGGCATCTGCCAGTTTCGCCTGCGCGTTCATGGTCACCATCAGCCGCAGTTTTTCACGCTTGGGATTGAGCAGCGCATCGCGCACCGCATGCAGCCCGAAGAGCCATACGGTTTCTGCCGCGGCGGCCTTCTTGGACTGTTCTTTTTCGACGACCCATTTGGGTTTCTTGGACATTTTGCTCTCCGGCAGAAAGAAATTTCGAGGCACGCGAAAAACTTGCGTTTTTCCGGTTGACGCCCCTTTGGCCTGCTTGTAATCACGCCTCCACATCAGGTGCAACAAGCAACTGACAGTGGGCGACAGGCCGCAAGGTGTGGCAGGGGACTGTAACTCCCTCGCGGAGACGCACGCCTGGTTCGATTCCAGGGTCGCCCACCATCTTCTCTCTATTTCAGAAATGACGATGGTGGTTCAGCAACAGGCTGGACAGGCCGCGCGCTGTGCGCACAGCAAAGAGCCCGCGTGAGCTTCGCAGGCCTTTACTTTGATTTGAATAGAGAATCCGCCACTCAGGCAGTTTCGGCCACGGCCTGTTCTGCCCATTCGGCCAGTGCATCCAGACCCGGGCCTGCCGCGACCGCCATGCCGTCGGCAAACGCCTGGAACGGCTCCACGTTCATCTTGTTGACACCGGAAATAACCGGGATGCCCAGCGCCAGCGCCTCGCCGATGATGGGCCGCATGCCGCGCCCGTCGGCTTCATGCTTGCCGAATTTGTTGACGATCATCAGCTGCGGTGCCGGGTCCGTCTGCAGGGTGGCAGAGACCTGCCCGACCGCCTGTTCCAGCGCCTCCGGGTTCAGGCGGCAGCCGCGGGCGCCAGCGCCAAGGGATTGCGAAATGCGGATGGTCTCGCCTGCGGGCAGCACCCGCACATCCATGTCGCACAGCTCCTTGTCGTAGCATTCCACATTGGTCTGCACGATGCCGGCCAGGCGGATCCCCTTGGCCTGCAGCCGTTCGGCCAGCTCGCTCAGCAAGCGGTCCGTGGCACCGCGTTCTTCGGTCATCACATAGGCCAGGTGCATCGGTCTTATTCTCCAGTCTCGTGTCGTTTCATAGGTGGTCATGCGGGCGCCGGGGTCAACCCCTACCAGGGCAGCGGGTTGTAGCCGATGACAGGGGCGTGCAGCAGCAAAAGCGCCAGGAACACCGCAGCGGCCAGCGCGGCTTCACTAGCCTTTGGGCGCATCCGCAGCAGGTTCAGCCGTGCGGTATCGCGGCTGAGGCGGCGCCATTCCCCCTGCCCCATTTGACGCTGCTTGCGCTTGTCGATCAGCGCCATACCCATCCAGGCAAAGCCCGCAAAGAGGCCGAACAGGATCACATGCGCCAGGTCGCCGTTTGCCAGCAGGTGCGCCCCGGCCCAAAGCGCCATCGCCGCCAGGAGCGGATGGCGGCTTACAGCCAAGATACCGGGGGCTGCCGGATCAAAGGGCTTGATGCCAAGCCCGCCAAAGCTGAAGGGGTTCTGCCGCATCATGCCACCCACAGCCAGCAGGCAGGCCAGCGGCATCACCAAGAGCGGCACCCAGCGGAAGCCCTCCCAATAGGGCAAAACGCCAACAAAAGGCGCGCGAGCGGCGGCGGCGACCAGCCAAGCGAGGATCATCAGCGACAGCAGGCTGTAGGCGACGATATAGACGCGCAGGCCGAGGCGGCTGACCAGCCAGGGCCGCACCGGCGGGCGCACGGGGATGGCGTGGCTGGCCAGGAACAGCAACAGCGCGGCGGTGAATTCAAGCCAGCCCATCAGGGTCTCTCCGGATATAGATCAGTCTTCTGTGCAGCTATAGGCGGGCTGGCAGTATAAAACGTTGCCCCAGATCAAAAAAGGGCGCCGCTTGGGCGCCCTTTCTATTGGCTTCTTGGGCCGTTACAGACCCAACGCCTTACGCCGCTCCTCAGCAAAACCTTGCACCATGCGGTCGGCGATCAGGGCGAGGATCGCCATCGCCGCGCCTGCAGAGATGCCCAGCCCTACATCCGCCTGTCCCAGCGCCAGATAGATCGACTGGCCGAGGCCGGTGGTGCCGATCAGCGCCGCAATGACCAGCATCGCAAAGGCATAGAGGATGGTCTGATTGAGGCCAAGCAGGATCGACGGCGCCGCATAGGGCGCGCGGATGTCCTTGAGCATCTGCCATGTGGTGGCGCCGGAGGCAGTCGCAGCCTCGATCATCTCCTCCGGAGTGGAGACCAGCCCGTGCCGCGTGTAGCGGATCATCGGCACGATGGCATAGGCGATGATCGCCAGGAAGGCGGAGAATTCGCCGATCTGGAACACCATCAGCACCGGGATCAGGAACACGAACAGCGGAATGGTCTGCAGCATGTCGCAGACCGGGCGCACCACACGCCAGACACCGGGTGAGACCGCAGAGGCCAGACCGATGGCGCCGCCCATCACCGCGCAGGCAAAGACTGCAGCGCCAGAAAGGTAGAGCGACAGCAGCGCCCGCTCCCACAGGCCGGACAGCAGGATGGTGCCCAGCAGAACCACAGTCAGGACGGCCAAATTGCGGCCGCCTGCAACCCAGGCCAGCGCGCCGGCACCCACCAGCACAAAGGGCCAAGGCAGCTGCGAAATGCCTGTTTCGAGCATTCCGGCAGCAATCAGCAGCATGATACCGAGCGCTACCTGTCCGCGCAGTGCAAAGACCACGCCGGCAACGGCGCCCGCCGCAAACAGCGCCGCACTCATCGCCGGGGTCCAGGCAAAACCCCAGGTGAAGGGCAGAACCGCCTGGTCCAGCCCGATCCGCATCGGCAGCAGCACATAGAACAGCACGTTGTTCTTGAGCGCGGTCAGGAACTCCGCATTGGCGCTGGTAAAGGACGACAGCCCCCGGTCGACACTGTCCGCCACCGGGTTGAACAAGCCGTAGTTGCCGGGCTGCTGAACGCTGCCCCAGAAGGCCGCGCTGACCAGGACGCCCAGCGCCAGGATGCCCCAGGCAACGCGCGGGTCATGCCTGTCGCGCCGGTCCTGGGTCAGGGTGCCGCTCATCCGGTCGATCAGGATCGCGAAGATCACAATCACCAGGCCTGCCAGCAGGCTCTGCCCGAACTGGGCCTTGCGCATGGTCAAGAGGACCTCCCAGCCGATGTCGTCAAAGCCGCCGATCACGGCGGCGATGATCACCATCGACAGCGCCGCCATCAGGCACTGGTTGACACCAACCATGATCTGCTGCCCGGCGGAGGGGATCTCGCACTGGAACAGCTGCTGCAAGCGGGTGCCGCCGGACATGATGGCAGCTTCCTTGATCTCCGGCTCCACCCGTTCGAGGCCAAGGAGCACATTGCGCGCCATCGGCGGCGCCGCGTAGATGGCAGAGGCGATGAGGCCGACCACAGGACCAAAGCCGAACAGCACCAGCAACGGCGTCAAGTAGGCAAAGGTCGGCACCGTCTGCATGATGTCGAGCACCGCCTGAACCGGTTGGCGGATGCGGGGGTATTCATTGGCAAGGATGCCTATACCGCCGCCGATGATCAGCGCCAACGGCACCGAGACAGCAACCAGCGCCAGGGTGTTCATGCTTTCGGGCCAGTAGCCGGAAGCGAGCACAAAGCCGAGGCCCACCACCGCCATCAGCGCCATCCGCACGCCGCCCAGGGTCCAAGCCAGCGCCGTGGTGGCGCAGATGACCAGCGGCCAAGGCGTGTGGCTCAGCACATAATTTGCCGCTTCCATCGGATAGAACATCAGCGCTGAGAAGGCGCGTGCGGTTGGTTTGATCAGCGCCAGGAACCACTCCATGAAGGCCCCAACCCAGTCGGTGGCGGGCAGCACCCAGGCAGCGGGAAATTTCACCAGCCACGGCATGCTGCTTTCCAGCAGAAGGCACAGGGCGCCCATTGCGGCAGCAATCAGCGCCGCAATCGAGCCTTTCGAAAGACCTGCCATCACCCCTGCTCCACCTGCAATGCGGCGGCCAGGTCTGCCGGGTTCACGACGCCGACCAGTTTGCCCTCCGGCGTGCGGACCGGCACCGGCTCATACAGCTCCATGCAGCGCGCGAGGGCCGCGTCCAGCGTCATATCCTGGCGCAGGCCGGGATCGTCAGCGCCATAGACATGGTGCTCGCCGGTCTGCATCACCGAGGACACATGCGCGTGCTGGCCCTTGGCCACGTCCTTGGAGAACTCGCGCACATAGTCATCCACCGGGCGCAGCACGATATCGGCGGGGGTGCCGATCTGCACCACCTTGCCGTCGCGCATGATGGCGATCCGGTCAGCCAGCTTCAGCGCCTCGTTGATGTCGTGGGTAATGAAAACGATGGTGGTCCTAAGTTTGGCCTGGATTTCAAGGAACTCATCCTGCAGCTGCCGCCTGATTAGCGGGTCCAAGGCCGAGAACGGTTCATCCAGAAACCAGACCGAGCAATCCGCCACCAGTGAGCGGGCAATGCCAACGCGCTGGCGCTGACCGCCGGAGAGTTCACGCGGGAAGTTCTTTTCACGCCCGCCAAGGCCAACGAGTTCGATCACCTCCTGCGCCTTGGCAAGGCGCTGTTTCTTCTTCACCCCCTGCACCCGCAGCGGGTAGGCGACGTTTTCGGCCACGGTCATATGCGGGAACAGGCCGAAATGCTGGAACACCATGCCCAGCTTCTTGCGGCGCAGCTCGATCAGCCGCTTGGGGCTGGCCTCGACGATGTTTTCGCCGTCGATGCGGATCTCGCCGCCGGTGGCGTGCAGCAAATGCGAGATGCATCGGATCAGGGTCGACTTACCAGAACCCGACAACCCCATGATCACAAACAGCTCCCCCTCCTTCACGTCAAAGGAAGCGTCCTGCACGGCGGGGATCAGCCCCTTGGAGCGCAAGTCCTGTGCTGCTGCTTCAGGTGTTTCGTGTTGCGACAGCGCCTCCTTCAAGGCGCTGTCTGCGTTGTTGCCAAACACCTGCCAGACATTCCGGCAGGTGATGGCTGGCGTCTCAGAGCCGCTCACTTGGGTCAGCTCAGTTAATGGCGGCGTCGACAACCGGGCGCCACTTGTCCTCATTGGCGGCCATCCATTCGGCAACCACCTCTTCGACCTTGCCGCCATCCACGTCGACCGCGCCCATCATCGGCTGCTGGTCTTCCACGGCCAGGGTGTAGTTCGACAGGATCTCAAACGCCGCGGGCCAGGTTTCCGCGGTGCCGGACCAGGCGGCCTTGAAGATGCGCGAGGGTGAGAAGTCGCAGTCGTTGACAGCATCCGGGTTCGGGCCCCAGGCCGGATCGGAGAAGCAGGCGTCCTCGCCCGGCGGCAGATCGACGAATTTCACGTCATATGCCGACATCGCCCAATGCGGCTGCCAGAAGGTGATCAGGAGCGGCGTCTTGCGTTCGGTCGCGGCACGCAGTTCAACAATCAGCGCGGCCTCGGAACCCGCAGGCACGGCCTTGAACGGCAGCGCCAGGCCGGTCATGCGATCGGCCCCCGGAGTTCCCCAATCGGCCGGGTAATCAACCAAGCGGCCTTCGGGCAGGGTTTCAGCGGTGGCGAATTGCGCGGCACAGTCCTTCAGCGCCTCCCAGGCCGGCAGGCCGGGGCAGATCTCGGCCACATGCGCCGGATAGGCAATGCCTTCGCGGGCGTTCAGCTCCAGGTCACCCAGCTCGACGACGGTGCCTTCCTCAACCTTCTTGGCGTATTCATCGGAGACATTGGAGGACCAGATTTCCAGCGTCGCATGGATGTCGCCATCTGCAATCGCCTGGAACTGGTTCATCATCCCAGCAGAGACATATTCCACATCATAGCCCGCAGCCTTGAGCATCTCGCCCGCGATGTGGGTGGTCACATGCTGGCCGGTCCATTCGTTCACCGCCAGCTTGATCGGCTTGCTGGTGTCGCCCAGCTCGGCAGCGGAGGCGATGCCCGCGGCAACCGTCATTGTTGCGGCGCCCAGCGCCAGCGCAAATCCCTTGAAGTTCATCCTTCTACTCCCTGTCATTGTTGTTGCGCCGCCGGTTGTCCGGCTTGGCGCGTCATTGGAACCCGGCGGTTCATGGCGCCTGGCCAGCCTTTTGGCCGGCCGTTCTGTTACTTGCAGACGCCGATGCCCCAAGTGTGGCCGGGGATAATGCAAGTATTGGAACATATTACGACCGCTTGTCGAGCAAATGCGACGCAAATGGCAAAAAATTTTGATTGACGGTTTAAGTTTTTGTGCAAACACACAAGTTCCGGAATCAACCGGCGTGCCCGCTGGACTTAGCCCGGGGGCTCTTCAGACCGCAAGCCGGATGCGATGAAACGGGACGAGCGCCCCCGCATCGCGGGAGCGCTGTCTTTTTTTTAGCAGTTAAGAGCAGCCCGGCTCAGGAACGGCCCTTGCCCGTCGCTTCCTCGACAATGGGCATCCATTTGGCCCGGTTCACCGCCAGCCAGCCGCGGGCCGCACCCTGCGGGGTTTCGCCGCGGACATCCACCAGCCCGATCAATGGTTGCTGGTCCCAGATGCTGAGTTGGTAGTTCTTCAAAATCTCATAGGCGGCAGGCCAGCGCTCCTTAAACCCCGGCCAGCTCGCCTTGACCACGCCACCGCGGTAGAAATCGCAGTCGCCGGTGGCCTTGGGGTTCGGCCCCCAGGTCGGATCGGTGTAACAGGCGGGCTCCGGCTTGGGCAGGCGCACAAACTGCAGCGCATACGAAGACATTGCCCAATGCGGCGCCCAGAAGGTGGAGATCACCGGGCGTTTCTCGCGATAAGCCGCCTGGAAGGCTTCGATCATCGCCGCCTCCGACTCGGCCGCGACCACGTCAAACGGCAATTCCAGCGCGCGGATCCGGTCAGCACCGGGCGAACCCCAGGATTCCGGGTAGGCCAAGTAAATGCCACGTTTGCCCTTGCCGTCCTCTGAGAAGATGCCTGCGCAGTCGCGCAGCGCCTCCCAATTGGGCAGCCCAGGACACATCTGCGCCACGTAGGGCGGGAACACCACGCCGTTGCGCGCATCCAGCCCCATGTCGCCCAGGTTCTCCAGACGGCCCGCATCCACCAGATCGAAGTACTCAGCAGGATCGCTGCTGGTCCAGACTTCCACCATTGCATGCATATCGCCGTCGGCGATTTCACCGTACAGGTTGCTCTGGTCCGCCTCGGCATATTCGACGGTATAGCCCGCCTCCTCCAGCAGTCCGCCAGCGATATAAGTCGACAGGTGCTGGCCGGTCCAGTTGTTCAGCGACAGCCGGATCGGAGTTCCCATATCCCCCATATCTGCAGCTTCGGCGGCCCCCGTAGCCGCCAGTGCCGCAAAAGCTGCGGCAATCACATTGATTTTCATTGGCGTAACTCCCGTTCTGCCAGTCGTCCCACGCGCCGCGCCTCAGCGCAGCTCCGCGGACCGGCATATCAGGCGGGAGTTGACAAAGATTAACGGCTTGCGGGAACAGCT
Source organism: Leisingera sp. ANG-DT (assembly GCF_000813785.1). NCBI lineage: Bacteria > Pseudomonadati > Pseudomonadota > Alphaproteobacteria > Rhodobacterales > Roseobacteraceae > Leisingera > Leisingera sp. ANG-DT. The sequence goes on along the minus strand of NZ_JWLE01000048.1, from coordinate 12,436 downwards.
GCGCCTTTGAATAGGAAAAAGCCTAAAACTTGCTTCAAGCATCCGCCCGGATCAGCCAGCACGACGGGCAACCAGAAGCACCGGATCATAGGTCAGCGGCAGCTTGCAGCCCCGGCCAAACCGCTCGCGGTAGTCATCCTCGAACGAACACAGTTTCCTGCGGCTCCACCCCTGCTGAGCATTGCCGTTCACCCCGGTCTGGCGCAGATGCTTCAGCAGCTCTACCGCAGAGCCGAACTCCAGAACGGAGGGATGCTGGGCGATTTGCTGGATTTCCAAACCATCCGGCAGCACCGAGCACCATTCATCCGCATCAAGGTAACTGGGTGCAGCGGCGGCGGACCCCAACGCTGCCAGCTCGCGGAACTGGCTGCGGCCGAAACCCGATAGCGCCAGCCAGCCGCCGGGTTTCAGTTGCATTGCCAGCCGGGAAAGCAGCGCCGGCAAGTCAGGTATCCACTGCACGGTCGAGGCAGAAGCGATCAAATCCAGCTGATACGGCAGCGGCAAGCTCTCCACCGGACCGGCCTCGAACCTGGCGTTCAGCCGGGTCTCCTCATCCAGTGCCTGCAACACCTGTCCCGCCTCCGGCACAAGGTCATTGAGGATCAAACGGTCCGCCCGGAACCGCTGCATAAGCTGCCGCGTCAAATGGCCGGTTCCGCAGCCGAACTCGAGAACACTGCCGAAGCGCCGCGCCCCCGCCTGATCCTGCAGCATCCGGGCCAATTGGCGGGCAGTTTCCGCCTGTACCGATGCGGCGTCGTGATAACTCTCCAGCCCGCGCCGGAAGCTTTTCCGCACACGTGACTGATCCGGATGCTGGGGCTGCATGTCTTTCATCAGAACAGCGCCTCCCACTGCGCAAACCGGTCAAATGGCGCATGCGGCGCGTCCAGGTTCGCAACGTTCTGCCCCGCCCAGGCACGCGCCAGATTGGCTGGCGGAAAAATCTTGTCGCCGGAGCAAATCCAGACCTTGTCAAAGCGCATTTGAGGCGCGTCCCCGCGGCGCTCCACCGCCAGCAGTTCTGCCCGGCGCGCTTCCACATCCAGAGCTTCGGCGTCCTGCCGGGCGCCAAACACCCGGCCTAGGAATTGCTGATAGCTGTCAAGGCTCAGGGTTTCCACAGTGCGGCGGAACACGGCCGGCGGTATGCCCGCCCCGCGGTTCACCGGCTGCAGGCTGCCGTTCACTGCCGTCTTGCGGCTGAACGGGTCCGGACGCCCCTGCTGCCAATGCGCATAGGCAGCCACGCCAAACGACCAGGCCAGCAGGCTGACCCGCTCATAGCCGGAAAGGTCCGGCAGCTCTGCATCCAAATCCGTGTAATCGCTTGCAAACAGGATGTCCTGGGGGCCATCCAGGTGCCAGAACACCTCCGGCCCCACAGCCCAGCCGCCGAAGACCACGATGGCCTCGGCTGCCTGGATCTGTTTGAGCCACCGGAACTCCATGGCTTACAGCTCCCGCGCCAGCCGCAGCATACCTGCGGTGATTTCGCTCAGCTGATCCGGCGAGGTGATGAAGGGCGGCATTGTGTAGATGTTGGTGCCGAAGGGGCGCAGAAACACGCCCATTTCATGCGCCCGGGCATGCGCCTCGTCGGCTGAGACGCGATGCTTCATCTCAATGACTCCAATGGCGCCCAGGACCCGCACATCGGCCACATTCGGCAGATCCCGCGCCGGGGCCAGTTCGGCCTGCATCTGTTCGCCGATTGCCGCCACCGTGCCGCGCCAGTCCTGCCCCGTCAGCAGGTCCAGCGACGCCTTGGCAGCGGCACAGGCCAGCGGGTTGCCCATATAGGTCGGCCCGTGCATGAACAGGCCCGGGTTGCCGCCGCCGATGCCCTCTGCCACCCGGTCATTGGTCATGGTGCAGGCAAAGGAGATATGGCCGCCGGTCAGCCCCTTGCCGAGGCAGATGATATCCGGCTCAACCGAACAGAAATTGGTGGCAAACAACTCGCCAGTGCGGCCAAAGCCGGTGGCGATCTCGTCGAAGATCAGGAGGATGCCCAGCTCATCACAGAGCGCGCGCGCCTGATTGAGATATTCGGGGTGATAGAAATACATCCCGCCGGTGCCCTGCACCACGGGCTCCAGTATGAAGGCGGCGATCCTCTTGGCGTTGGCCTCCAGCACTGCCCGCAGCTCGCCCAGGCCGTTCTGCGCCGGGTCGTCGATCCAATCCTCATGAATGCGGACTGGCGGGCGGGAGACGAAGTGCTGCACGCTCAGCGCGCCCTGGAACAGGTGGTGCATGCCGGTATCCGGGTCGCAGACGCTCATCGCCTTCCAAGTGTCGCCGTGATAGCCGGAGCGGATGGTGGCAAATTCCTTGCGCCCCGCCTGGCCGATGGCGTGCTGGTATTGCACCGCCATCTTCATCGCCACTTCGACCGAGACGGACCCGCTGTCGCAATAGAAGATGCGCGTCAGGCTTTCGGGGGTGATCTCCAAGAGCTTGCGGCCCAGGTCGATGGCCGGGTCATGGGTCAGCCCGCCGAACATCACATGCGGCAGGGTGTCAAGCTGGTCGTGGATTGCCTTGGTAATCGCCGGGTTCTTGTGGCCGTGCATCATGCACCACCAGGACGACATGGCATCTATCAGACGGGTGCCGTCGTCCAGGGTGATGTACATGCCTTCGCTTTCCTTCACCACAAAGGTCGGGCCGGGCTTGGTGACATTTGTATAGGGATGCCAGAGGTGCTGTTGATCAAACTCCAGCTGGGTGAGGTCTGCGGCACTCATGCCATCTCTCCTTGGGCCAAGGCCTCCTTGATCAGATCCACCCGGATGCTGGCCTGAAAGGCCACGGCCAGCGCGTCAGAGGTCAGCTCGCCCAGCACCGGCAGCCGCCCCAGGTGCGCCACCTGGCCGAACTGGCAGATGGTCTCCTCAACCGCCGGCTCCGCGTCGCCGATGAAGGCCACGCCGACCACCGGGCAGCGCGCATCGCGCAGCGCCTTCAGCGAAAGGAGCGTATGGTTGATCGTGCCCAGCTGGGTCCGCGCGCAAAGGATCACCGGTGCGCGCCAGCGGGCGAACAGATCGAGATACAGAACCTCGCGGTTCAGCGGCACCATCAGCCCGCCCGCGCCTTCGGCGATGAGAGTACCGTCCACCTCCGGCAAGGACAGCGCGTCCGGGTCGATCTCAACGCCTTCGGCCTCTGCTGACAGGTGCGGCGAAGCGGGCAGTTGCAGAAGGTAGCCCTCGGCCAGCGCCGGGCGGCCCGACAGGCGGGAGACGATTTGGCTGTCGGTCTCCTCTTCCAGCCCCGATTGCACCGGCTTCCAATAGGCGGCGCCCAGCGCCTGCACCAGGCCGGCCGAGAAGACGGTCTTGCCGATGCCGGTGTCGGTTCCGGTCACGATCAGCGCGCTCATGGGGTTGTCTCCATTTCCCGGGAGAGGTCTTCGAACATCCGGGTGATGACCTCTACCCCCGTATTCAGTGTGATCGACAGCCGCAGCCGCGAGGTGCCGCGCGGCACTGTCGGCGGGCGGATGCCGCGGATGTCGTAGCCGCGCGCCTGCATGGCCGCGGCCAGCGCCATGGTGCTCTTGTCGTCACCGATCACCACCGGCAGGATTTGGCTTTGGGAACCATCCAGCCCGCACAGGCGCTTGGCCTCATCTTGGGCATGGGTAATTCCCTGCCACGCCTGTTCGCGGCGGCCCGGGTTCTGCTGAAGTTCCTGCAAAGCTGCGCGCACCAGGGCCGCGTTCAGCGGCGACGGCGCGGTGGCAAAGATGAACCCGCGCGCCTTGTTGATCAGTGTCTCGATCAAAACCTTCTGGCCGCAGATCAGCGCGCCCGAGGCGCCCAGCGCCTTGCCGCAGGTGTGCAGGGACAGGACATTCGGACGGTTGGCGATGCCGTGCGCCAGCCCGCGCCCCAGATCGCCGAACACGCCAGAGGAATGCGCCTCATCCACCACCAGCACGGCGCCCTCGGCGTCTGCCACCGCCATCAGCGCATCCAGCGGCGCCAGATCCCCATCCATCGAATAGACCGCCTCAACCGCGAACCAGACCTGGCCCTCGCCGCCTGTCGAGCGCCAGTCCTTCAGCACCCGTGCCGCGTCCTCCGCATCGCTGTGGGCAAAGCTGCGGGTCTCTGCCCGGCCCAGCCGCATCCCGTCATGGGTGCTGGCATGGATCAGCGCATCATAGAGCACCAGATCACCCTGCTGCGGCAGGGTGGAGAAAATCGCCTGATTGGCATTGAACCCGCCGCCCATGAACAACGCGGCCTCAGTGCCGAAAAACGCAGCCGCCTCAGCCTCCAGCAGCTGATGTTCTGCATCGTTGCCGCGCAGCAGGCGCGAGCCGCCCGCCCCCACCGGCACCCCGCGCGCCAGCGCGTCTGCGGCGGCGGCGCGCAGAACATCGCTGCCCGCCAGCCCAAGATAGTCATTAGAGGCAAAGTCATGCCCGTCCCGCGGCATCAGTTGCCGGTAGCGTCCACGCGTACGCAGCGCTTCCAGCGAGTTCTCATGCCGCGGAAAGGCGCCCGCCATCAGCGGCTGCCGTCGCAGCCTGCCGCCATCGCGGTGATGCCCAGACGGTCGAACAGCTGTTGGTCCTTGTCCTCTTCGGGGTTGTCCGCGGTCAGCAGCGTGTCGCCCACAAAGATCGAGTTGGCACCGGCAAAGAAGCACATCGCCTGCATCTCGTCCGACATATCGGTGCGGCCCGCGGACAGGCGCACGTGGGACTTCGGCATCAGGATGCGGGCCAGCGCCACCGAGCGGACGAATTCGATCGGGTCCAGCTTCTCGACATTGGCCAGCGGCGTGTCGGCGATCGGGATCAGCATGTTGACCGGCACCGAATCCGGGTGCACCTCCAGCGTGGCCAGCGCCAGCATCATGTCGATGCGGTCCAGCTGCTTTTCCCCCATGCCAACGATGCCGCCGGAGCAGACCTTGATGCCCGCCTCACGCACCCGGTTCAGGGTGTCGATCCGGTCGGCAAAGGTGCGGGTGGTGATGATCTCGGAGTAGTAACGCTCCGAGGTGTCGATGTTGTGGTTATAGTAATCCAGACCGGCATCGCGCAGGCGGAACACCTGTTCCTCGTCCAGCATGCCCAGGGTCATGCAGGTTTCCATGCCCAGGTCCTTGACGCCCTGCACCATCGCCTCAAGTGCGGCCATGTCTCGGTCCTTGGGCGAGCGCCAGGCGGCCCCCATGCAATAGCGCGTCGCGCCGCCTTCCTTGGCTTTCTTGGCCTCGGCGATCACCCGCTGCACCTCGATCAGCTTGGAGGCAGAAAGCTGCGCGCCGTTGCGCGCCGACTGAGAGCAATAGGCGCAATCCTCGGCGCAGCCGCCGGTCTTGATGCTGAGCAGCTTGGATTTCTGCACCTGGTTGGGATCGAAATACTGCCGGTGCACGGTGTGCGCCTGAAACAGCAAGTCCATGAAAGGTTTGTTATAAATCGCTTCCGCTTCCTCGCGGGTCCAGTCGGTGCGGATGGGTGCAGCGTCCAGCATGCTGTCTCCTGTTCTCTATACCTGTTGGCCATGCGCGGATGGCGTTTCCGGTTTTATAGATAATTTTGCAGCCTTCGATCAAGCATCAAAGCTGCGCTGCAGCGATTTGCCCCAACCCGGCGCCAATAAGGCCAATACTGAACTGATATTAATGCCAAAAAATAATCTACAAAGATTCCGGTTGACGCAAACCCCGCACCTCCCCTAGCCCTATAGGCACGCAGGGGAGTCCCGCCCAAGGGACTGAGAGGCGTCATGGTGCGGAGGATCCCGGACCGGCGGCGCGACCCTTTGAACCTGACCCAGTTGATACTGGCGTAGGAAGCAAGAAGCATCGCACGGCGCCCCGGCGGCAAGCGGTGTTTCGGACAGGCAGCATGCGTGCACCGGCCGTACACCGGCTGTACACCCCCCTGCCCGTTTTCCTCCGTCCCGGCTCAATTGGTGTTTTTGAACCGAAGGCCCGGAGGAACACCAGATGAACGTCCCCAACCCGAAAATCACCACGGGCGCATTGCCCGCATCGCGCAAGATCTACGTCAGCGGCGAGGTCCATGAGGACATCCGCGTGCCGATGCGTGAGATTGCCACCCACCCCACCGCGGGCGAGGCGCCGCTGCCGGTCTATGACAGCTCCGGCCCCTATACCGATCCGGAGGTGCTGACCGACATCCGCCAGGGCCTGCCGCAGCTGCGCCGCCAGTGGATCGAGGCGCGCGGCGACGTCGAAAGCTACCAGGGCCGCGACGTGAAACCGGAGGATAACGGCTTTGTCGAAGGCGACCGGCTGACGCCCGAATTCCCGGTGAAGCCCGCCCCGCTGCGCGGCAAGGACGGCAAGGCGCCGACCCAGCTGGCCTATGCGCGTGCGGGCATCATCACGCCGGAGATGGAGTTCGTGGCGATCCGCGAAAACCAGCTGCGCGAGCTGTCGCCCTGCCACGCAAACCGCGACGGCAATGACTTTGGCGCCAACATCCCGGACTACGTGACGCCGGAATTCGTGCGGTCCGAAATCGCCGCCGGTCGCGCCATCATCCCCGCAAACATCAACCACCCGGAAATCGAGCCGATGATCATCGGCCGCAATTTCAAGGTGAAGATCAACGCCAACATGGGCACCTCCGCCGTGACCTCCTCGATGGAGGAAGAGGTCGACAAGCTGGTCTGGGCGATCCGCTGGGGGGCCGACACGGTGATGGACCTGTCGACGGGCCGCAACATTCACAACACCCGTGAATGGATCGTGCGCAACTCCCCGGTGCCGATCGGCACCGTGCCGATCTACCAGGCGCTGGAAAAGGTGAACGGCATCGCCGAGGACCTGACCTGGGAAGTGTTCCGCGACACGCTGATCGAGCAGGCGGAACAGGGCGTCGACTACTTCACCATCCACGCGGGCGTGCGGCTGCACATGGTGCCGATGACGGTGAACCGGGTGACGGGGATAGTCTCGCGCGGCGGCTCGATCATGGCGAAGTGGTGCCTGCATCACCACAAGGAGTCGTTCCTCTACGAGCATTTCGAGGAAATCTGCGACATCTGCCGCCAGTACGATGTGTCCTTCTCGCTGGGCGACGGGCTGCGCCCCGGCTCCATTGCGGACGCCAATGACGAAGCCCAGTTTGCCGAGCTGGAAACCCTGGGCGAGCTGACCAAGATCGCCTGGGCCAAGGATTGCCAGGTGATGATCGAGGGGCCAGGCCATGTCGCCATGCACAAGATCAAGGAGAACATGGACAAGCAGCTGGAGTGCTGCCACGAGGCGCCGTTCTATACGCTGGGGCCGCTGACCACCGACATTGCGCCGGGCTATGACCACATCACCAGCGGCATCGGGGCGGCGATGATCGGCTGGTTCGGTTGCGCGATGCTGTGCTACGTGACACCGAAGGAACACCTGGGCCTGCCCGACCGCGACGATGTTAAGACCGGGGTCATCACCTACAAGATCGCCGCCCATGCCGCCGATCTCGCCAAGGGTCTGCCCGGTGCCCAGCGCCGCGACGATGCGCTGAGCCGCGCGCGGTTCGAATTCCGCTGGGAGGACCAGTTCAACCTGTCGCTGGACCCGGACACCGCGCGCGAATTCCACGACCAGACCCTGCCGAAACAGGCCCACAAGGTTGCCCATTTCTGCTCCATGTGCGGGCCGAAGTTCTGCTCCATGCGGATTTCGCACGACATCCGCTCCGAGGCGCAGAAAGAGGGCATGGAGGCAATGGCCGCCAAGTTCCGCGAAGGCGGCGAGCTGTATGTGCCTGCCGCTGAAGCTGCGGAACCGGCGGAATGATCACCATCGCCGGTGCGGGGCTTGCCGGTCTCGCCTGCGCCTATGAACTGGCGCAGCGCGGGGCCGCGGTCACCGTCTATGAGCGGGGCGAGACGCCCGGGGCTGGCAGTGTCGCGCGCTTTGCCGGCGGCATGCTGGCACCCTGGTGCGAACGCGAAAGCGCCGAAGCAGAGGTGATCACCCTCGGCAGCCGCGCCTTCGGCTGGTGGGCCAAGGTCACGACCGTGCACAGGCGCGGCACGCTGGTGGTGGCGCCTGCCCGCGACCGGGCAGAGCTGACCCGTTTCGCCCGCCGCACAAGTAGCCACCGCAGCGTGGACGGAGCGGAGATCAGCGCGCTGGAGCCGGCATTGGCGGGACGGTTTGCGCAAGGGCTGTTCTTTGAGGACGAGGCGCATCTGGACCCGCGGCGGGCGCTGCGGGACTTGAGCACCAAGGTGCAGGAGCTGGGGGTCGAGATCCGCTATGGCTCACCCGCCCCGGCCCGCGTCACGCTGGATTGCACCGGAATGGCGGCACCCCTGCCCGCCTTGCGTCCGGTGCGCGGCGAGATGGCCATCCTGCATTGCACGGAGCTGGAAATCCGCCGCACCCTGCGCCTGCTGCACCCGCGGATGCCGCTCTATCTGGTGCCCCGCGATGATGGGTATTTCATGATCGGCGGCACCATGATCGAGAGCAGTTCCGACCGTGCCGTCACGCTGCGCTCGCTGAGCGAGCTTTTGAGCGCGGCCTTTGCCCTGCACCCGGGCTTTGCCGAGGCCGGCGTCGTGGAAACCGGCGCGGGCCTGCGCCCGGCCTTCCCCGACAACCTGCCGCGGCTCACTGAACAAGACGGCACGCTTTACCTCAACGGGTTGTACCGCCATGGCTTCCTGCTGGCGCCCGCGATGGCGCAGCAGGCCGCGGACCACCTGCTACCGGAGACTTCAGATGAAGATCATCGTGAACGCCAAACCGCATGAGGTTTCGGCAAGTGACCTGCAATCTGCCCTGCGGGAACTCGGCTTTGCCTGTTCCTCTGTTGCGACCGCTCTGAACGGCACATTTGTTGCCCGCGGCCAGCGGGCAGAGGTGCAACTGGCGGAGGGCGACCAGTTGGAAGTCCTGGCCCCGATGCAGGGAGGCTGAGATGGAATTCTACGGAACAGAGATCACCTCGCGGCTGCTGTTGGGCACCGCGCAATACCCGTCGCCTGCGGTGCTGGCGGAGGCGGTGAAGGCCAGCGGCACGGAGATCATCACCGTGTCCCTGCGCCGCGAAACCGCCGATGGATCCGGCACCGCCTTTTGGCAGGAGCTGCAGAAGACCGGCTGCCGCATCCTGCCGAACACAGCGGGCTGCCATTCGGTGCAGGAGGCGGTGACAACGGCCCGCATGGCGCGGGAGCTGTTTGATACGCCCTGGATCAAACTGGAGGTGATCGGACACTCCGACACGCTGCAGCCGGATGTGTTTGGTCTGGTAGAGGCCGCGCGTATCCTGAGCAGCGAAGGCTTCCAGGTCTTCCCCTACACCACCGATGATCTGGTGGTGGGTGAGAAACTCTTGGAGGCGGGCTGCGAAGTGCTGATGCCCTGGGGCGCGCCGATCGGCTCCGGCCAGGGGTTGCGCAACCCGGACGCCTTGCGGGCGATGCGAGCGCATTTTCCGGGGGTGCCGATGGTTGTTGATGCCGGGATCGGGCGGCCCTCGGACGCGGCCCAGGCGACGGAGCTGGGCATGGACGCGGTGCTGTTGAACACTGCGGTCGCCAAGGCCGGCGACCCTGCGGGCATGGCCCGTGCAATGGCGCTGGCGGTTGAGGCGGGCCGTGCGGGGTTTGCAGCCGATCCAATGGAGCGGCGCGATATGGCGGTGCCCTCAACCCCGGTTCTGGGAATGGCGGAGTTTGCATGATGGAACGGTTTTATCTGATCACAGGCCATGTGGGACGGCTGGAGCTGCTGGTGCCGCATGGGGTCAAGCTGGTGCAGCTGCGGATCAAGGACCAGCCGGAGGCTGAAGTCCGCCGTCAGATTGCCCGGGCGCGGGATTTCTGCGCGGTGCATGATTGCCAGCTGGTGGTCAATGACTATTGGCAGGCGGCGCTGGATCTGAACTGCGGCTTTGTGCACCTGGGACAGGAAGACATGGACACCGCCGACTTTGCCGCGCTGCGCCGCAAAGGGGTCCGCTTCGGCCTGTCGACCCATGACGAGGCGGAACTGGACCGTGCCCTGTCCCTTGGGCCCGCGTATGTGGCGCTGGGGCCGGTCTATCCGACACTCCTGAAGAAGATGAAATGGGGGCCGCAGGGGCTGGAGCGGGTCACGCGCTGGAAGCAGATGACAGGCGATGTGCCGCTGGTTGCCATCGGCGGGCTGACCCCGGAGCGGCTGCCGGGGGTTTTTGCAGCGGGCGCCGACAGCGCGGCGGTGGTGACGGACATCCAGCTGGCAGACGATCCTGAGGCCCGCACCCGCGAATGGGTGCAGGCTTGCCGGATCCGGGAGGACGCATGAGCCGCTATGCGCGTCAGATGGTCCTGCCGGAAGTAGGTGCGGAGGGCCAGGCACGCCTCGCCCGCGCCCATGTGCTGGTGGTTGGCGCCGGGGGGCTTGGCTGTCCGGTGCTGCAATACCTGAGCGGCGCGGGTGTCGGGCGGATCACGGTGATGGATGGCGACATGGTAGAGGAAAGCAACCTGCACCGGCAGGTGCTCTATTCCATGGCGGACATCGGTTTGCCCAAGGTGGAGGCGGCCCGGCAGCACTTGCTAGCCGCCAATCCGGGTTTGCAGTTTACAGCGCAGGCCCGGTATCTTGATGCAGCCAACGCGGAGCAGATGGTGGCTGGCGTCGATCTGGTGGTGGATGCGGCGGACAGTTTTGCGGTGTCTTATATTCTGTCGGATGAATGCCTGCGGCAGGGCAAGATGCTGGTTTCGGCCTCTGCACTGGGGCAGTCGGGCTATGCCGGGGGCTTTTGCGGCGGCGCGCCGTCGCTGCGTGCCGTTTTCCCGGACTTGCCTGCACAGGCCGCGACCTGCGCAACCGCCGGTGTGATGGGGCCGGTGGTGGGCATGATCGGCGCCCTGCAGGCGCAACTGGCGCTGAAGACGCTGCTGAAACATGAGCCCTCGCCGCTGGGGCAGCTGTTTGTTTTCCGGCTCGGAGAGCTGCAGGTGAGCACTTTCCGCTTTGACAAAGCCGAGGAGCCAGAGGAGGCCCTGCCCTTCCTTGCCGCGGCTCATATCTCGCCTGACGATACGGTGGTTGAACTGCGGGACACCGCTGAGGCGCCCAAGTTGCTGGCTCCGCAGGCCCGCCGGATCGCGCGTGCGGAGCTAACAGCAGCGGGGCTGCCAAGGGAGAGCCGGATCGTGCTGTGCTGCCGCAGCGGGTTGCGGGCCTGGGGTGCGGCACAGGATCTGCGACAGGCGGGGTACAGCGATCTGGCCCTGCTCGCCGCGGGGGACAGCGCATGACGGTGATCCTGGCCATTGGCGGCACCGACAGCAGCGGCGGTGCGGGGCTGACACGGGATACGGCGATGGCCGCAGAGCTGGGCGTGACTGTCCGCCCGGTGGTGACAGCCGTCACGGTGCAAACAGACGAGGCAGTTCTGGGTGTTCACCCCTGCCCGCTTGAGGCGGTGGCGGATCAGATCCGCGCGGCGCTGGCAACATCCCCGGCGCCGGGTGCTGTGAAGATCGGCATGCTCGGTTCTGCCGCAGTCGCGGAGGCTGTGGCGGCCGCCCTGCCCGCTGATCTTCCCGCCGTGCTGGACCCGGTTCTGCAGGCCAGTTCCGGCGGCACGCTGATGGACGCGGACGGGTTTGGCACCTTGCTGCACCGTGCGGCGCTGGTCACGCCCAATCTAGCGGAGCTGAAAGTGCTGGCAGGCGTCGGCGGCTCAGTTGAAGTGAAGGCGGCGGCGCTGCTGGCCCAAGGCGCGCAGGCGGTGCTGGTCAAGGGCGGGCACGGCACCGGCACCAAGAGCACCGACCTGTTGTTCACGCCGCAAAGGTCAGTCAGGCGGCACACGGCGCAGCGGCTGCCTGTTGCGAAACGCGGCACCGGATGCAGCCTCGCCACCGCAATTGCCTGCCATCTGGCGCGGGGCGCTGATTTGGACAGCGCTTGCGGTCAAGCCAAGCTCTCTGTCCACCGCTGGCTGCGCCGCTGACCGCGGCAAGGTCGCTGGCAGGCCGCTTTCAGGCCGGTTTCAGGACGGAGCGAAGCGTTCAATCTCCCTAGGGTCGAGGCAGCACCGCTGCCATCTTAACCGGGAGACTTGCCGCATGGCCGATATAACCGCGCTTAGCGCCGAAACGATGGCTGCCAAACTGCGGTGGCGGGAGCTGAGCGCGCGGGAGGTGCTGGCTGCCCACAAGGCACAGACCGAAGTGCGGGAAGGCACGGTCAATGCCTTTGTCACCCTGGACTGGGAGGCAGCAGAGGCGCGGGCGGCGGAGCTGGATGCAATGGCGGCACGCGGGGATTTTGCCGGCCCGCTGCACGGTCTGCCCGTTGCCATCAAGGATTGCTTTGAAACCAAGGGGCTGCGCACCACCTGGGGGTCCAAGAGTTTTGAGACCTTTGTGCCGGATTACGACGCGCTGCATGTGGCCCGGCTGCGCGCAGCCGG
>NZ_JWLE01000047.1:0-14545 GCF_000813785.1 Leisingera sp. ANG-DT | reverse complement strand
AGGATCGCGCTCAGACAGCGTTTGGGTGAAAAACAGATCTTTGGACATTCGGGGCTCCTGTCTATCCAGTCCAGCCAAGGCCCGCCGCAACGCAGTTCATCGACTGCATCAGCGGGACCGGCACTGTTGAAGATTTCCGGGCACGCTCTTCGCGCAAGAGGCGCACCTGGGTTTTGTGAATTTCGCGCAGCATGTTTTCCACCCGGCCGAAGCGGGCGCGCAGGCGCGGGAAACGCTGGGACAGGCTGCTGTCACCGGTCAGGAATGCAATTGCTTCGCAGGCAAGCTGGTATTCCTTGCGGATGGAGCCGAAGATTCGGTCGCGGATTTCAGTGTCCTGCACCAGCGTTGCGTAATCGGCAGCGATCTCCATGTCGCTTTGCAGCAGGGTCTTTTCGACCTCATCCACCACCAGGCGGAACAGCGGCGAACCAGTGAACATGTCCTGCAGCACTGCATCGCCGCGGGCACCACGGAACTTGCGGAAGCTGGCAACCGCAGAGCCGAAGCCGTACCAGCCGGTGATCATGTGGCGGTTCTGCGACCAGGCAAAAACCCAGGGGATCGCCCGCAGGTCGTCCAGCGACCCGGCCCCGAAGCGGCGCGCGGGGCGCGAGCCGATCTTGAGCATGGCCAGTTCCTCAACCGGGCTGGCCTGCTGGAAATAGTCCAGGAAACCCGGCACGTTCAGCAGGTTGGAGTAGGCCGCTTGGGACATGCCCGCGAGCGCCTCAAACGCGTCATCGAATTCCGGGTTTACCAGCGGCGTGTCTTCTTGCAGAGAGTGGCGCAGCACGGACGATGCCATCAGCTCCAGCTGGTGCAGGGCGGTGCCGCGGTTGGCGTATTTGGAGCTGACAACCTCTCCCTGTTCTGTGATCCGCATCCGGCCCGCGATGGTGCCCGCAGGCTGGGCCGCAATGGCGCGCTCCGCAGGGGCGCCGCCGCGGGAGACCGATCCGCCGCGGCCATGAAAGAACACCGGCTTCATCCGGTGCGCCGCCAGGGTGCGGGTGATCAGCCGCTGCGCCTTCTCCAGCTCCCAGGTGGAGCAGAGGAAACCGCCGTCCTTGTTGCTGTCGGAATAGCCCAACATCACCTCGATCCGGTTGTCGCCGGACTTCAGCGAGCGGCGGGCAAAGGGGACCTCCAGCAGGCCGTCAAGGATGCCGGGTGCGGCACGCAGGTCGCCTATGGTTTCAAACAGCGGCACCACCTTGAGCGCGGCCTTCTCAGCCCCGAAGCCCGCATAGCGCGCCAGCAGGTAGACCCCCAGCAGATCATCGGTAGAACGGGTCATTGACAGGATGAAAGGCCCCATCGCATGCGGGTCCTCACCCGCCCCTGCATCACGCATCAGCCGCAGCAATTTCAGCAGTTCACCGCTTTGCGGGCTCAGCTCATCCGGGGTCATGTAAGGAAGCGAGGCGCTACCCAGCTCCTTGCGCAGGCGCGCCGACCAATCCGGGCCGCCGAACTCCGGCACGTCGCCGGAACGCGCCCAAATCTCGGTCAGCGTTTCCGTGGTCACGGTGGAGTTCTGGCGGATATCCAGCGTCACCGTGCGGAAGCCAAAGACATCCGCCTGCCAGCGGATCGGCCGCACATAGCGGGCCGCCAGGCGGTGCGCGCCGATTTCCTCAAGCGCCTCTTCCACTTCTGTCAGGTCGGCAACAAAGTCACCCAGATGTTTATAGGCGCCGGTTTCCTCTGCCGCAGTGGCCTTGATCCGCGCCAGGATCGCGGTCAGCGCCTGGCGAAAGACTTCACCGGGATTGCGGGCAGTCAGAGCAGCGGCACCGGGCGCCGCCGCAACGATCTTTGCCAGCCGGGCGGAGGCTTTGTCCGGTAAGGCAAACACGGCGGCCGAAATCGAGATCCGTTCCGCTGCGGTGGTCAACGCCTTCTGGTAGCGTTTCAGGATTGCTGCGCGGTTCGCAGTCAGCGCTGCCGCTGTCGCCTCAACCGTCACATTCGGGTTGCCGTCGCGGTCGCCGCCGATCCAGGAATGGAACTTGAGGCAGGGCGCATCGGCGCTTTCGCCTAACCGCGGTTCAGCGGCGGCAATATAGCGTTCAAACAGCTGCGGCACCGCTTCATACAGGCTGTCGCGGAAGAACTGCAGGCCCCATTGGATTTCGTCCTGCAGGCTGGGCCGGTCGCGGCGCAGCTCGCCCGTCATCCACAACAAGTCGATTTCGGAACGCAGATCCTCCAGCAGATCAGCGCGCTCGCGCGGGGTCCAGCGCTTGGCCTCCAGCGACACCAGCACGCGGTAGATGCGGCGGTGGATTTCCAGGATGGTGACGCGCTTGGCTTCGGTCGGGTGCGCAGTCAGGGTTGGGCCGATGGAAAACTGGCTGGTGACCTCCTGCAGCCGCTCCGGTGTCGCCAACTCCCCGGCCATATCCAGCGCGCGGGCAAAGCTGCCCTCGACCACTTCCGGCCCGTCCTGCGTCTCCGCCATGCGGCGGTCGCGCATGGCGGCGTTTTCCTCGACGATCTTCAGCAGCTGGAACCAGATGTTGAAGGCCTGCATGTAGGCGGTCGCGGGCTGCCCATTGGAAAGATCCCAAGCGGTTTCAGAAGCGATCTTGGCCGCGACTTCCGGCGCCCGCTGGCGCAGCACATCCAGCCACAAGGCGTGCAATTCGGCGCGAAGCCCGGCGGCATAGGAAGTGTCTTCATAGTCTGCGGGGGCAGTTTCGGCAGGATCAGCCATTACATCACCCGGTCGCGCGGCTCGCGTCCTGCAAAGAAGTCGGTCAGATTATCAAGTACGCGGAAGCCCATCGCCTCGCGCGCCTCCCGGGTCGCACTGCCCAGATGCGGCAGCATTACCAGGTTGTCGCAGTCCAGCAGGTCCGGGTTGATGCGCGGCTCGCCATCGAACACGTCCAGCCCGGCACCGCCGATGGTTTCGAACCACAGGGCACGGGATAGGGCCAGCTCGTCAATCACCTCGCCGCGGGCCGTATTAATAAGGAATGCATCCGGTTTCATCAGGTTCAGCATCCGGGTGTTGATCAGATGCCGGTTGGCAGGCCCACCCGGGCAGTGCAGCGAGACGAAATCGCATTTCGGCATTAGATCTTCAAGACCGTCGACTTGAGTGGCGTTAAAACGGGCCAGTACGTCCGGCGACACACGGGAGCGGTTCTGCACCACGATCTTCATGCCAAACCCGTGGTGGGCGCGGCGGGCCATCTCCTGGCCGATGCGGCCAAAGCCGACGATACCCAGCGTCTTGCCGGAGACTTTGGTGCCAACCAGATGGGTCGGGCGCCAGCCGGTCCATTCGCCAGCCCGCAGCTCGCGCTCGCCCTCGCCAGCACGGCGGGCCACCATCAAGAGCAGCGTCATGGCGATGTCGGCGGTGCATTCGCTCAGCACATCCGGCGTGTTGGTCACCGTCATGCCGTGACCGGCTGCGCCATGCATATCAATGTGGGAGTAGCCGACCCCGTAGTTGGCCAGGATCCGGGCCTGCGGCTTGGCGATATCGAACGCCTTGGCCGAAATCTTGTCGGTAACGGTCGGCAACACAGCGTCATAAGACGTCATTGCGGCGCGCAACTCGTCCTCGGTCAGCGGCTTGTCACCGGTGTTCAGCACAGCATCAAACGCCTCAGCCAGCTGCGCCTCAACGGCGGCGGGCCAGCGGCGGGTCACCAGAACCTTGGGCTTTGCCATGATGTCATCTCCCTGACGTGCTTGTGCTTTTATTAATGCGCTCCACCCCCGCCATTGCCCCGGGCCAAGGGTGGAGCGTTGCGCCTGTTCCGTTGCCGGATCAGGCGGCGTTCTTTTTCATCACGCTTGCGATGGTTTCGCCGATCACGGCGGGGTTCTCGGCAACGGTCACGCCCGCGGCCGACAGGATCTCCACCTTCTCGGAAGCGGATTCCCCGAAGGCCGAGATGATTGCGCCCGCGTGGCCCATAGTGCGCCCCTTGGGTGCGGTCAGACCCGCGACATAGGCCACCACCGGTTTGGTCACGTGGTTCTTGATGTAATCCGCCGCTTCCGCTTCCTGCGGGCCACCGATTTCACCGATCATCGCGATGACCTCGGTTTCCGGATCCTTTTCGAACCACTCAAGGATGTCCTTGAAGGAGGAGCCGTTGATCGGGTCGCCGCCGATGCCGACCGAGGTGGAAACCCCTAGGCCCAGCTCTTTCAGCTGTGCAGCGGCCTCGTACCCCAGAGTGCCCGAGCGGCCGATGATGCCCACGGTGCCCGGCAGGTAGATGTGGCCCGGCATGATGCCCAGCAGTGCCTTGCCCGGCGAGATGGTGCCCGCGCAGTTGGGGCCGGTCAGGATCATCCGCTTGTCCTTGGGATAGCGGTACATGTAGCGCTTCACGCGGATCATGTCCTGAGCCGGGATGCCGTCGGTGATGCAGACACAGTAGTTGATGCCCGCATCCGCCGCTTCCATGATGGAGTCGGCTGCAAACGGCGGCGGCACAAACACTAGCGAGGCATTGGCCCCAGTGGCCTCAACCGCTTCTTTCACGGTGTTGAAGACCGGCACACCCTCGACGGTCTCGCCGCCCTTGCCCGGCACCACGCCGCCAACAACATTGGTTCCGTATTCGATCATGTCCTTGGTGTGGAACCGGGCGATCTTGCCGGTGATGCCCTGGACGATGACACGGCTTTCGCGATCAAGAAGGATGCTCATTTCACGGCCCTCACACGAGTGTTTTGATCAAGGTCGTTTTTCCAAGCGCCGACGGCCCGCTCAGCGGCTTCCATCAGCGAGGTTGCGCGGATCAGCGGCAGGCCGGATTGCGCCAGGATCTTCTGGCCTTCCTCCACATTGGTGCCCGCAAGACGGACCACCACCGGCACGTCGACCTGCACTTCCTTCAGCGCCTGCACCACACCTTCGGCAACCCAGTCGCAGCGGTTGATGCCAGCGAAGATATTGACCAGAACCGCCTGCACATTGCTGTCGGACATCACCAGGCGGAACGCCTTGGCGACCCGCTCAGGCGTTGCGCCGCCGCCGATGTCCAGGAAGTTGGCAGGCTCGCCGCCGGCCAGCTTGATTGTGTCCATGGTCGCCATCGCCAAACCTGCACCATTGACGATGCAGCCGATGTTGCCTTCGAGACCGACATAAGACAGGCCGCGGTCTGCAGCGCGGCTTTCGCGCGGGTCTTCCTGGGACTTGTCGCGCAGCTCCGCGATCTGCGGGTGGCGGAACAGGGCGTTGTCGTCAAAGGTCATCTTGGCGTCCAGCGCAATGACCCTGTTGTCCGAAGTGACGACCAGCGGGTTGATCTCAACCATGGTGGCGTCCAATTCGGAAAACGCCTGGTAGCAGCCCTTGAGCGTGCGCACCATTTGCTGCGTCATCGCCGGCTCGATGCCCAGGGCAAATGCGATCTCCCGCGCCTGGAAGTCCTGCAGGCCCACGGCCGGCTCAACGGTCGAGCGCACGATGGACTCGGGCCGCTCGGCAGAGATCTCCTCAATCTCCATGCCACCCTCGGACGAGGCAACGATCATCACCCGCTGGCTGGAGCGGTCCAGCACAAAGCCGAGGTAAATTTCGCGGGCGATCGGAACCGCACCTTCGACATAGACACGGTAGATGCCTTTTCCTTCGGGGCCGGTCTGGTGGGTCACCAGCTTCTTGCCGAACAGGTTCTCGGTTGCCTCATAGATCTCAGCTTCCGAGTTGCACAGTTTGACGCCGCCCGCCTTTCCGCGGCCGCCGGCGTGAACCTGGGCCTTGACGATCCAGCGGTCGCCGCCCAGTTCCCGCGCGCGGTAGGCCGCCTGCTCGGGGCTGTAGGCCAGCGCGCCCGGCGGAACGGTCACGCCGAAGTTGCTCAGAACTTCCTTGGCCTGATACTCGTGGATATCCATGGTCCTCTCCTCCTCATGGATGTCGGAATTCTATTACTCAGCCGGTTCCAGTTCCGGTGCGTAATGCTTGTCGAGCAGGGCGTTGATTGCCTCCATGTCGACTTTGGCGCCCATGTCGTTCATCGCCTTGCCGAAGCGGTTGACGATGTCGGTGATGGCAACCGGGGTGATCTGGTTCAGGATGCCGATGCGGACCTGGACCGGCTCCGACAGGGTCGGCCAGATGCCGAAACCCACGGCGCGGCAGTTGCCCACCAGTTCCTTTTCGCGGCCTGCCAGATCGCCGGGCAGGTTCAGAACCACCAGGCTGGTCATGTTCGAGGTCACGTCGCAGCCCATCGCGGTCACGGCATCGCGCAGCGCTTTCTCGTGGAAGGCATAGTCGCGGGCTTTCTGGGCGCGGCCGTGCTGCAGGGTGATGCGCAGTGCTTCGTGGAAGGCGGCAACCGCATAACCGGAATGAGTGCGGTGGTAGGTGCCGGCAGCAACGTCCTGGCCGTCCACGATGCCCCAGTGGCGGGCTTCCAGGATCGGGTTGTGAACATACGAATGGCAGCCGTTCTCGCGCACGGTCTGAATGTATTGGTCGGTGAAGGAGACTGGCGCATAGGTCAGCGGCAGGCACAGCACGCCTTTCTGCGGGCAGGACGCCCAGCCGGCAACGCCCGGGTAGTCGTCGATCGAGAAATCCTCGATGCCCAGCGAGGACACCGCGTCGATCAGGCCCATCACGCCGTGCTTCACACAGGCATCCGAGAAACCCTTGAGGTCGTTGATGCGGCCCGAGCCGGTTTCCCAATGCGCCATGAAGGCCCACTTGGGCTTCTTCTCAGCCAGCACCTGCTCCACTAGTTTGCCCGACACCGACTCGCCGTGCGGCACATCCACCACGGTGACGGAGGCCGGCTGCGGGTTCATCGCGTCAGCGGCCAGCTCCTCGCGGGTGGCGGCCTTCATGCGGATGGTCATCGCGTCGATGCCGGAGAAGGTGCCGTTCTGGAAGGCAACCACGGTATCGCCCGGCAGGATTGCATTCAGCATGCAATCCAGGCCGGAGAAGCCGGTGCCCCCGACGCCGTAGGTGTAGGTGTTGGCGGTGCCCCACAGGTCGCGCAGCATCTGCTTGCACTCGATCATGCCGCGCAGCACGTCCGCCTGCATGTGATCAGCCAGGCCGGTGTTGGCAAAAGCCTGCAGCACGCGGGGATCGGTATTGCCCGGTCCAGGGCCGGCGGCCAGGGTTTCCGGGATTTCCAGGCTGGGGAAGATCGTGGGTTCAGTCATCGGGGTCAGGCCTCGCTGTTGTCGTTTCGGCAATGTGCCGGAGGTCACGGGCCTTCTTCGTCGCGATCTTCGCTGCGGGAAGGTTTGTTTCCTGTCGGGCAACATCTGTTAACCTAAGGAAAACCTAGGTCGACAAAACCTGCAACATTCCTATATCCTGCTTTTGGGTATCTAAATGGGCGGCTAAAAACCTACCCGAACTGGTAAAAATACCGTTGCATACCGAAATGCACCCTACCCATTTGGGTAGTTTGAAACGAAAAGGCACCAAATGGCTCCTATAAGCGACAAAGTTTCCCCGATATCGGTCATGCTTGCTGACGCAAATCCCCTGGTGCTGTCGGCCATGTCCGAGATCTTCGACAAAGACCCGCGATTCTCGCTGGTCGCCACCTCCGCAACCGCCGAAGGCTTCCTCGGAACGGTGATGCGGGTGCCGGTTCAGGTTGGGATCATCGACTGGAACCTGCCCGCGCTCGGCGGCGCCAAGCTGATCGAAGTGCTGCGCGACCAGGCCAACGCGCCACGGCTGGTGGTCTATGCCGACGACAGCGGCGACGTTCCGCGCAAGGCGATGAGCGCGGGCGCGGCCGGCTTCGCGCCGCGCTCCAGCGCTGTCGACGGACTCTTGGACACCTGCCTGGCCGTGGCCGCGGGCAAGATGGTTTTCCCCTTCCTCGACGTCCGGGGCCTCCAGACCGATCCGATCGAGCAGCTGTCCCGCCGCGAGCGCACGATGCTTGAGGCGCTATCCAAGGGGCTCACCAACAAGGAGCTCAGCAAGGAGCTGGGGATTTCGACCAACACGGTGAAGTTCCATCTGTCGAACCTCTACGAAAAACTCTCGGTCAAGAACCGCGCCCAGGCGATTGCGTTCTACTACGCCAACCGCGCCGCCAAAGGCGATTTCAGCGTGGAAAAATGACACCGGATTGCCGCCACGCGCCTCGCGTGCGTGCTCGCATACGCGGGCGCACGCGAGGGCGCGACGCGCGGGCGCGCTCCCGCGCGAATGTATTTAAATGAAAACTTTTTTCTTGACAGGAAACCTTCTAATGGGGAATGCCTAGGGAGGAGAGGACGAAACCCCATTGCGAATGAGGAGCGCACCCATGTCGTTTCACACTATCGAACAGGCCCCTGGCCGCCTGAACCGCAGCGAGCTGGCAATCCCCGGCTCTCAGCCACAAATGTTTGAAAAAGCAGCGAAATCTGATGTCGACGTGATCTTTCTGGATCTCGAAGACGCGGTTGCGCCGGACGAAAAAGACCAGGCCCGCAAGAACATCATCGAGGCCCTGAACGACATCGACTGGGGCAATAAATCCATGTCGGTGCGAATCAATGGCCTCGACACCCACTACATGTACCGCGACGTGGTCGATGTGGTTGAACAGGCAGGCGAACGTCTTGACCTGATCATGGTCCCCAAGGTCGGCACCGCAGCCGATGTTTATGCCGTCGACATGCTGGTCACCCAGATCGAAGACGCCAAGGGCTACAAGAAGCGGATCGGCTTCGAGCACATCATCGAGACCGCGCTCGGCATGCAGAACGTGAGTGAAATTGCCGCAGCCTCCAAGCGCAATGAATCGCTGCATTTCGGCGTTGCCGACTATGCCGCCTCGACCCGTGCCCGCACCACCATCATCGGCGGCGTGAACCCGGATTACTCGGTGCTGACCGACCCGGCCGCAGATGGCTCACGCGACGTGCATTGGGGCGACATGTGGCACTATGCGCTGGCCCGCATGGTGGTGGCCGCCCGCGCCAACGGCTTGCGTCCGATCGACGGCCCGTTCGGCGATTTCCAGGACAAGGAAGGCTACAAGGCCGCCGCCAAACGCGCCGCGGTTCTGGGCTGCGAGGGCAAATGGGCCATCCACCCCAGCCAGATCGAACTGGCCAACGAGGTGATGTCGCCGTCGGACGCGGAAATCACCAAGGCGCACCGCATTCTGGAAGCGATGGCCGAAGCTGAAGCGGCCGGTAAGGGCGCAGTGTCGCTGGACGGCCGCCTGATTGACTACGCCTCGATCCGTCAGGCAGAAGTGCTGGTGGAAAAAGCCAAGCAGATCGCCGGCACCTAAGCCGCCGTTCTGTTTCAAGACCTTACGCCGCCCCGGCTTTGGCTGGGGCGGCTAAGCGGCGCTATGCCAGGGAGACGCAGATGACCGGATTGCTGACCACCGCCAAGGCCCTGTTTCAGGCCGCCGTCGACCGGGCAGACCCGGCGCAAGCCCTGCGTGCCCAGCTAGCGACCTCGCCGCTCTCCCCCTTGCCCGAAGGCGGCAGGAATGTGCTGCTGGCTGTCGGCAAGGCTGCCATCCCGATGATGCGCGAAGCGCTGGCGCTGATCCCGGATGCAGACCAGGCTTTGGCGATCACAAACCCTGAAAACTACACGGAAATTCCCGGCGCCACGGTGATCTGCGGCGCCCATCCGGTGCCGGATGAAACCAGCGCTGCTGCAGGTCAGGCCGCCATTGAGCTGGCCCGTTCCCTTAGCCCCAATGACCGGCTGATTACGCTGATTTCCGGCGGCGGCTCCGCCTTGATGGTGGCCCCTGCCCCCGGCCTGACACTGGCGGACAAGGCGGCGGTGAACAAGCTGCTGCTCGCCTCCGGCCTTGAAATCAACGAGATGAATCTGATCCGCCAGCAGCTGTCGGACACCAAGGGCGGCGGACTGCTGCGCCATGCAGCACCTGCCCAGGTGCAGGCCTATATCCTCTCAGACGTGATCGGCGACGACCTGCGCGCCATCGCCTCAGGCCCTACCGTTGCACCGATCGGCACCCGCGCTGATGCGCGCGGGATTATGCAGCGCGCGGGCATCTGGGACAGCGCGCCTGAGGCCGTCAAGACCCGCCTCAGCGCCGCCGAGAATGCCCAGGAAACCCCGCCCCAGGCCACCAACACATTGATCGGTTCCAACCGCCACAGCCTCAAGGCAATGATGGCCGTTGCCGCTGAAGACTGGACCCCCAAGCTGGTCTCGCACCGGCTGGTGGGCGATGTGGCAGAGGCCGCTGAAACGGTTGTAAAAGCGGCAGAAACCGCCCCCAAGGACAAACCTGTTGCGCTGATCTTCGGAGGTGAAACCACGGTGCAGCTCCGCGGCAGCGGCCTTGGCGGGCGCAACCAGGAACTGGCCCTCCGCGTCGCCAAACTGGGCGCGGAACGGCTCAGCGGCGACTGGCTGTTCCTCTCCGGCGGCACTGACGGGCGCGATGGCCCCACGGATGCAGCAGGCGGCATCGCCACTCCCGACACCTGGGAGGCCATCAGGGCAGCAGGTCAGGACCCGGACGCACTGCAGGCCAACAACGACAGCTACGCGGCGCTCAAATCCGCGGGCGCGCTGCTGATCACCGGCGGCACCGGCACCAACGTGGCCGATGTGCAGGTTTTCCTGAGGCTGCCCGGCTGATCACCAGGCCACTCCCGCTTTTCATCTTTCCTGAAATACTCCCGCCGGAGGCTCCCGCGGCGGCAACAGGCGGCGCGCTCAAGCCAAAGCGCGCTTCTCGCCCCACTCAGCCAGATCGTTCACCAGCATCAAGGCCACCCGACGGAACACCTGGCGCAACCGCTCCACATGGGGGCCTTCCAGTTTGAGCTCCGCCAGCGCCTGGTCCATACATTTCAGCCAGTTTTCGGCGTCTTCTCCAGTGATTGGCACATGGGCGTGCATCAGTTTCACGTCCATATGCCCGTGTTTTTCCTCGTAATACCGGCGTCCGCCCATAAAACCGGACAGGAAGTTGAACTGCTCGATCCGGGCATGGTCCATGCCATGCCCCCGCTTGTGCAGTTTGACGATCTGCGCACCGGTCTCGGTTTCCTCGACAATGTCGTAGAACCGTTCCACCAGCGTCCGCAGAACCGCCTCGCCGCCGATCTGTTCTATCAGCTTCTGAACCATTTAACCTCCCTGCCCCGCAAACGGCCGGCCTCAGGATTGAGGCCGGGTCTTCTTGGGGTCGTAATGCGCAAAGGGTACAATCTTGGCCGGCAGCCGTTTTTGATGCCCGTCAAGTTTACCGATTTCCACCTCGGTTCCGGCCTCCGAACAGGACACATCCACCCGTGCCAGCGCGATGTTCTTGCCCAGAAGCGGCGAACGCATGGAGGAGGTCACCTCGCCGATCTGCGCCCGGCCGATGTGGACGCAATCGCCATGACCCACGTCGATTGCCGAGTCAATGTCCAGCCCGACCAGCTTGCGGGCAGGCGTGGTCTTGCGCCGGATCAGCGCATCGCGGCCGATGAAATCATCCTCTTTCGATTTCAGCGGCACCGTGAAACCGATGCCCGCCTCAAACGGGTCGGTCTGATCGCTGAAGTCGTAACCGGCAAAGATCAAACCGGCCTCGATCCTCACCATATCCAGCGCCTCCAGCCCCATCGGGCGGATGCCGTGGTCCTGCCCGGCCTCCCAGACCGCGTCAAACACCTCACTGGCGTGTTTCGGGTGGCAGAAGATCTCATATCCCAGCTCGCCGGTGTAGCCGGTCCGCGAGACCACCACCGGCACGCCCTGGTCATCCCCGATGCGTGCGGGCGTGAAGCGGAACCAGCCCAGTTCCTCCAGCGTCGGATTATGGGGCATGGTCCAGATGATCTTCTTCAGCAGGTCGCGGCTTTCCGGGCCTTGCACGGCAATGTTGTGCTGCATGTCGGTTGAGGAGCGGATCAGCACGTTCAGCCCCAGCTTCTCTGCCTGCTCGCGGATCCACTCGCCGCCGTAGTCCGAGCCGCCGATCCAGCGGAAATTGTCCTTGCCCAGGCGGAACACAGTGCCGTCGTCGATCATGCCGCCATGCGGATAGCACATCGCGGTATAGACCACCTGACCCACCGCCAGCTTCTTGATATTTCGGGTAAAGATGTACTGGCACAGCGCCTCGGCATCCGGCCCGGTGATCTCGAACTTGCGCAGGGCCGAGAGGTCCAGCACCACCGATTTCTCGCGGCAGGCCCAGTATTCCTCCAGCGGGCCGGACTCGGCATAGCAATTGGCCAGCCAGAACCCGTTATACTCGATGAAATTGCGGGTCAGCTTGCTGAGGCGGTCGTGGAAACCGGTTTCCTTGGTCATCTTGGGCTCCGATTCAGGGGTCGCGCGGAACGCAATCGCCCGCTTGAAAGTCTCTGTTCCGCTATAGGTGCGGATGTGAATGTCGGTGGGGTTCCAGCCATTGGCGGCGCTGGTGTCATCCGGGCAGGCAGAGCTGACACAGACCAGATCGGTCAGCGCCCGCAGCAGCACGTAGTCACCGGGCCGGGTCCAGGGCTCATCAGCATACATCACGCCGTGATCGTCCAGCCCGGTGTTGAAGAAGAAGTTGATCGCCATCCAGCCAGCCCGCGGCGTTACCCCGTGGCCCGCCAGCACGCCGTTGAAGTTATCCGAGCAGTTCACATGGCCGGGATAGCCGATGTCGTCATAATACTTCGCGGCACAGGCGAGGGCAAAAGCATCGTGGCGCCCCACGGTGTCCTGCACCACCTCGACCAGCGGCAGCATGTCCTGGTCATAGTATTTCGCATGCAGCCCTGGCATCGGATAGGCATGGCCCATCAGCGTGCGGGTGGTGGTCACATCCAGCGCATGCTCAATCCCCTTGTCCAGTTTGCGGGCGGCGAAGCACTGGAAGTCGGTGCACTGGCGGCCATCCACATCAATGATCTGGATATAGTCGCCGGCCTTCACGAAATAGCTTTCGGCAGTGGCACTGTGCACCCGCACCTCGTTGACCGGCTCGGCCAGCGGATCGGGCAATTCAAACCGCGCCACCTGCTTAATCACGGCACGTTTGACCATCACGGTCAGCGGGGTCGCCGTGTCCTGCTTCTCGAAGTCCATGATGCCGCCGGGGGCTGCGATGATCACCACCCCGTCGCGCTGCACGGTAAAGCTTTCTTCGGTCTTGGCCGGGGTCGTGCTGTCAAAGATGCGCACCGCACCGCCCTGCGCCAGATCAATGCCGCGCGCCTCCATCCCCATCCGCAAACCGCGCAGGGACTGATCCGAGGTCGTCAGCAGCGCCTTCAAGCCGCCGGCATCGCAGTTCGCTGCTGCACCGATGATCCTGGCATCGATGCGCCCCTTATCCTCGGCGGCGATGATCTCGCAGGGCTGGCCGCCCTCGTCATTGATCACCGTCACCCGGTCGCCGGTCTCCACTCGGATCAGGATCGCGCCGCAGCCTTCGACCGCATAGCGTTCGGTTCCCTTGGGCAATGAGAACACCGACGGCTGATACAGCCCAGACGGCTTGGGCGGCCCTTTGACAACCTCAGGGAAGCTCATGTCATTCATCGCGCATCTCCTGTTGGACTCCGGCCAAATCTTGCACAACCGGAATATTTATTTATTGAAAAGAATATTCCGATACGGCACTCTAATCAACAAACATGTTGATTTTCTGCGGAAAAATGGCGATTGCCCGGGATGCGGCATTTTCCTGGGGGTGAATGCCGCAAACAAAAGGATAACCGCCATGCACTCGCTGGTACTGGGACTGATTGCAGCGCTTGCCTGGGGCATACATGACCTCTGCGTGCGGGTTGTCTCCAAGAAAACCGGTATTCTGCCCGCCATGCTGACGGTGTTTGCAACGGGTGCGATTCTGATGGCTGCGGCAGGCCTTGCCCTGGCGGATTGGCCCGCGATGACTCTGCCGGCAGCCAAACTCGCCGGGCTCTCCGGCGCCATCTACGCTCTTGCGTCCTACGCGCTGTACCGCGCCTTTGCGCTGGGGCCGGTTCGGCTGGCGGCGCCGCTGATCGGCGCCTATCCGGTGCTGTCGCTTGGCTTGGCAATGCTGCAGGGGCAGCCGGTCGGGCCTGGCCACTGGCTGGCAGTTGCCGCGGTGGTTGGCGGCGTGGGCTGCATCGCGGTGTTTTCAGCCGAGGACGACGGCGGCGCGATAAACCCGCGGACCGCAGGATGGGGACTGATGGCGGCAACCGGCTTTGCGCTGACCTTTGCAACCGGCCAGGCCGCAACCCAGGCCGGGGCTGAGCTGCCGGTGCTGATCCTGACCCGCGCGGCTGCAATCCTGCTGGCGGCGGCCCTCGCAATCCTGTTGCGTGCGCTGCAGCTCCCGCCCCGCCAGGTCCTGCCGCTTCTCTGCGTGATGGGCGCGCTGGATGCAGTTGCGCTGGGTCTGGTGATATATTCAGGCTCCCTTCCCCGGCCCGAGTTCGCCTCCGTCAGCGCCTCGCTTTTCGGGCTTGTCACCGTGGTTCTGGCCTGGCTGGTTCTGCGCGAAAGCATGACCCGCGCGCAATGGATCAGCGTTGCCGTCACCTTCGGCGGCATTGCCTACCTGGGCTTCTGACGCCCTCCTCATTTCATCTTTCCAAA
>NZ_JWLE01000046.1:0-30768 GCF_000813785.1 Leisingera sp. ANG-DT | reverse complement strand
CCGCGGCGCCGTACCCGCCGGCCCAACTCCCGCGCTCCCCCAAATCACTCGCATCCGCAGTTCTCCCGCGCCCGCAGCCTCCCGGCTTGCGCCGGGCCGCTTGGCGGCCTTGGGCCCGGACCGGCGGGAGCACAACCCCCTGTCAGGAACTTTAACTGCTACAGCAGCAGGCCCGGGTCTGCGCCCATGTCCAGACCGGGGAAAACATTGGCCTGCAAACCGCTCCTGCCAGCACCTGTCAGCCCGTGCAGCAGCCAGGCCAGCTGGCCGCGCACATCCGCGGTCGGCATCAGGTCGCGGCGGTCATAGAGATCCGTCTCCGCCAATCCCGGCCAGCGCCCCAGCACCCGGCCGCCGCGGATGGCACCGCCAGCCAGCAGCATCGCGCCGCCGGTGCCATGGTCGGTGCCGCCGGTGCCGTTTTCCCGCACGGTGCGTCCGAACTCGCTGACAGCCACAACCGCCGTCTTCCCCCAGGCTTGCGGCCCCAAGCCGCTTTGCAGGGTCAGAATGGCCTCAGACAGCCGCCCTAGCGCATTTTTCAAGCCATTGGCCTGCCGCTGATGGGTATCCCAGCCGTTGATCGAGAACGCCGCAATCCGGGTCTCGCCGCGCAGCTGCTGCGCTGCATAGGCGGCAACTTCCTGATGCGCCTTGCCCTTCGGCGCGGTCATCATGGACATCATCATATCCTCGCCCTCATCGCTGCTGCCATCCTCCTGACCCAAGTCCAGTGAAAGATCCTGACGGGTCAGCTCCAGCGCCTCGTTCAAGGCCGCATGGAACAGCGGGTCCTCCTCCATCAAGAGGCCGGCCAGCCGCTCCGCCTGCGGGCTCATCGCCAATCCGGCCCCCGGCGCCCATTGCGAGACCGGCGCGCCGCCCTGCAGCAGCAGCATCCGCTCCTGGCCGATGGCAAAGGCGGTGCGCGCCTCCACCCCCGGCAACTGCTGCAACAGCCGGTTCAGCCAGCCGCCCTCCGCTTCGCCCGGCCCGGCGGTGCCGGCCTCCAGCAGGTCCTGGCCGTCAAAATGGCTGCGCCGGTCGCGGTAGGGGGTTGAGACCGCCTGCACAAAGCCCAGCTGGCCAGCACGCCACAGCGGCAGCAGCGGTGCCAGCGCCGGGTGCAAGGCGTAGAACCCGTCCAGGTCCGCAGCCCCCGCCGCCGGGCCGCCCGCCAGGCTCTGCCGCAGCCCGGCATAGTCCGGGTCGCCATAGGGCTGCATCACATCCAACGCATCCATGCCGCCGCGCAGGATGACCACCACCAGCCGTGTGTCCCAGGGCGCAGCGGCAAAGGTGACCGGGGTCAGCAGCGGGCTGGCCGCCAGCGAGCAGCCCAGGGCGGCGGAACGGGCCAGAAGCGAACGTCGGGTCATCTGCATCTGGAAATCCTCCTGTCAGCGGCGCTGGAATGCGGGAGAAGAGAGGATCAGGCCGATCCCCTCGGCTTGGGTTTCCGCCGCACGGGCAGCAAAGCGGACTCTCTCATTGGCGTATCCGCCCAAGGCGTTCTGCGCAAAGTCCCGCGGATCCGGCAGCTCTTGCAGCAGCCGCCGCGGCGCTGCCATCGTCCAGCGCAGCCGGGCGGCCAGCGCCTGCGGGGTGATCCAGGCGGCGTCTGCTTCCGGCCAGCCGTCCGGGCCGCCGGAAAACTCCCATCGCTGCCCCATCGGCGTCAGCGGCGCGAGCAGCAGGCGGTTCTTCTGCCCGGGCTTGAATGTCTCAATTCGGGCTGCAGGCACGGCCAGTGCCCGGCAGGCAGAGGCAACAAAGTCAAACGGCGGTTTCACGTTTTTCAGTTCAGGCGCCCAGGCCTGCGGATGCTCCAGCAGCGCCTCGTAAACCGCCAGCAGGGCCCCATCCGATTCCAGGTAGCGGGCAGCCATATGATCAACCAGCGCCGTCTCCGGCGTGTCAGACACAAAATGCACCGCCAGTTTCCGCGCGAGATGGCGCGCGGTGGCGGGATGGCGCGCTAGGTCGCGCAAGACCTCCAGCACCTGTTCCAGCTTTGGTTTGCCGCCGCCATAGGTTTCCCCCAGAACGGCTTCGGACCCCGGCTCGGTCATTCCCGGCCGGAACACGAACCTTGCCTCCTTCGAGATGCTCAGCCCCGTGAACAGTTCCGCCAGCTGCCGCACATCTGCCTGGCTGTAAGGCCCGTCCACCCCCAGTGTGTGCAGTTCCAGCACCTCGCGGGCCAGGTTTTCGTTCAGCCCGTTCAGCCGCTTGCGCCGCGCTGCTGCGCGGCTGCCGGGGCCGGAGGAGCGGCTCTGATCCAAGTATTGCAGCATCAGCGGGCTGGTTGCCGCGGCAATCAGCATGTCCTCGAACCGGCCCACCACATGAGGACGGATCACGCTTTCAGCATAGGGCGCGGCCAGATGCCGCCAGGCGCCGGTCTTGCCCTGCGCGGTGAAATGGTCGGCCCAGAACAGGGCCAGTCTCTCCCGAAATCCATCCCTGGAATGGACCATGCGCAGCAGCCGCTGGCCATGCCATTCGAAGCGCAGGCGGTTCTGGGCCCGGCGGTAGCTTTTGAACGCTTGCTGAGCCGCCTCGGCCCCGGCTGCATCCTGCTGCTCTTTGCGCGCACGCCGCAGCTGGCGGTATTCCTGAACACCGGCAGCGACGTCTTCAAATCTGCTGACCGGAAACCGCTGTGCAATGACATCTGTTTCCTGCAGCCGCTCCAGCATGTCTGCGGCCGACGCCGGCGGCGGCAGCAGCGGCGACAGCCCTGCACCAAAACGGATTTCAGCCAAATCGCCGTCGAATTGCATGGCCCTGCTTGCCCCCGGACTGTCAGTACACCTGCAGGTTAGAGCATCACCGTCCCCGCCCACAGGTGAATTTCAAGTGATACGCAAGTTTCCGCGGTTTGCCATACAACTTATCGGAAAACCGTTTTCTGGCGCGGAAAACGGCCAGGAAAACACCTGTATTGCTGGCCGGAATTTTCGCAGAATTCCGGCTGCGCCCCGGCGGCAAAGGAAAAGGCCCGGGCAAATACCCGGGCCTCAACAAAATCCTCGCGGCAGTTACTGATCCTGCGGGATCACCCGCAGCCCCAGCTCCATCAGTTGCTCGCTCAGCGGCTCCGACGGTGCCGACATCATCAGGTCCTCGGCGCGCTGGTTCATCGGGAACATGATGACCTCGCGGATGTTGGCCTCATCGGCCAGCAGCATCACCATGCGGTCGATGCCGGCCGCGCAGCCGCCGTGCGGCGGGGCGCCGTACTGGAAGGCGTTGACCATGCCGCCAAAGCGCTTCTTCACTTCGTCCTCGCCGTAACCGGCGATCTCGAAGGCCTTGAACATGATTTCCGGCTTGTGGTTCCGGATCGCGCCGGACACCAGCTCATAACCGTTGCAGGCGAGATCGTACTGGTAACCCTTCACGGCCAGCGGATCGCTCAGCAGCGCGTCCATGCCGCCCTGCGGCATCGAGAACGGGTTGTGCTCGAAATCGATCTTGCCGGTTTCCTCGTCCTTCTCGTAGATCGGGAAGTCGACGATCCAGGCAAAGGCAAAGCGGTCCTTGTCAATCAGGCCCAGTTCCTCGCCGATCACGGTGCGGGCCTTGCCTGCGACGCCTTCAAACGCTTTCGGCTTGCCGCCCAGGAAGAAGGCCGCGTCGCCGACACCCAGACCCAGCTGCTGGCGGATCGCCTCGGTGCGCTCAGGCCCGATGTTCTTGGCCAGCGGGCCTGCGGCCTCGATGCCCTCGCCTTGGTCGCGCCAGAAGATATAGCCCATGCCCGGCAGGCCTTCGCCCTGGGCGAACTTATTCATCCGGTCGCAGAACTTGCGGGAGCCGCCGGTCGGCGCCGGGATAGCGCGGATTTCGGTGCCTTCGTTTTCCAAGAGGTTTGCAAAGATCGCGAACCCGGACCCGCGGAAATGCTCGGAGCAGTCCTGCATCTTGATCGGGTTCCGCAGGTCCGGCTTGTCGGTGCCGTACCATTTGGCAGCATCCTTGTAGGAGATCTGCGGCCAGTCGGCGGCGGCGTCCACCTTGCGGCCCTGCCCGAATTCCTCGAACACGCCCGCCATCACCGGCGCGATGGTGTCAAAGACGTCCTGCTGGGTCACAAACGACATTTCCATGTCCAGCTGGTAGAAGTCCGCGGGTGACCGGTCAGCGCGCGGGTCCTCGTCACGGAAGCAGGGCGCGATCTGGAAATACTTGTCAAAGCCCGAGACCATCATCAGCTGCTTGAACTGCTGCGGCGCCTGCGGCAGCGCGTAGAATTTGCCCGGATGCAGGCGCGACGGCACCAGGAAATCGCGCGCGCCCTCGGGGCTGGACGCGGTGATGATCGGGGTCTGGTATTCGTTGAAGCCGATGTCCCACATGCGCTTGCGGATCGACTGGATCATATTGGCGCGCAGCACCATGTTCTTCTGCATCTTCTCGCGGCGCAGATCCAGGTAGCGGTAGCGCAGGCGGGTTTCCTCCGGGTATTCCTGCTCGCCGAACACCATCAGCGGCAGTTCCTCGGATTTGCCCAGGATTTCGATGTCGCGGATGAAGACTTCGATCTCACCGGTGGAGATTTTCGGGTTCACCAGGCTCTCGTCGCGGGCCATGACATTGCCGTCGATCCGGATGCACCATTCGCTGCGCACCTTCTCGATCTCGGCAAACACCGGGCTGTCCGGGTCGGCCATCACCTGGGTCACGCCGTAGTGGTCGCGCAGGTCGATGAACAGCAACCCGCCGTGGTCGCGGACGCGGTGAACCCAGCCGGACAGGCGGACGGTTTCACCGACGTTGGATTTGTTCAGTTCGGCGCAGGTGTGGCTGCGGTAGGCGTGCATGGCTCGGCCTTTCGTTATGCGGGTCGCGGGTCCTTGGGGACCGTCATTCGGGAAATGCGCATTCGGGCGCTTAAATTCGTCCGGGGTGGTACACAAGGTTGCAGCGCGCTTGTCAAGCAAACAGGGGCATTTCGGCGCGGACGAACACCTGAAATCGGCGGTTCCGGACGCTATCGGGGATCTCCCGCCCCCCCCAGCCCCGCCGCTGCCGCGACGGGACCTTCAGCGTTGGGCCAGGCGCCGCGCCTGCGGCGCGGCGTGCAGCGCACCGTCAGGTGCGCTGCCGGGCCCAAGGTCAACGGCCCGCTGGCGCCAGCCAGGGGGCCGGTTGTGCGCGGGAGCACTGCCTGTCAGACCAGCCGCACCGGGATCAGCCCGCGCAGCGAGTTGCCCATGTGGATGGCTTGCGCACGCTTCAAGTCCTGCAGACCCAGAACCGCCTCCTGGCACTTTTCACGCTCCAGAAGCACTTGCCGCAGGATGCCCGGCAGCAGGCCGCAGGAAAGCCGTGGCGTCACCATCCAGCCATCGGCACAGGTCACAAAGACATTAGTGATGGTCCCCTCGCAAACCTCGCCGCGCTGATTGAGGAACAGCAGCTCATCTACGCCATCCGGCAGCGCGGCCCGCGCAGTGTCATAAAGCGTGCGGCGGGTGGTCTTGTGTTGCAGCCAGAAGTCACCGGCCTCCAGCCGGGTCTCTGCAATGCCGAGCCGCCATTCAGACGGGGTGTTTCCCAAAGGAGCCGTGGTCAGCGCCAATCGCCCCTCCGCATCCAGCGTCAGGCGGCAGCGCAGCGGCGCATCGCCGGCAGCCTCTGTCAGAACCGCTTGAGCCTCATCAGGATCAAAGGGAATGCCAAAGGCCGCCGCGCTGCGCTCCATCCGGGTCAGATGCGGCTGCAAATACCGGAACCCCTGCCCCGGATGCCAGCCCAGCGTCTCGATCAGGCGGAAAGCGGGATCGTTCTGGACGGCGTCACGCGGGCGAACCGGGCTTTCCATAGCGCTTCCTCATATTCCGAATCCGCAGTGCTGTCCCAGACCACGCCGCCACCCACATTGAGCGTCGCGCGGCCGTCCTCCAGCATCAGGGTGCGGATCGCCACGTTGAACTCGGACGACCCGTCTGGCGCTGCCCAGCCAATGGTGCCGCAATAGATGTCGCGCGCCCAGGGCTCCAGCTCCGCCAGGATCTCCATCGACCGGATCTTGGGCGCGCCGGTGATGGACCCGCAGGGGAACAGAGCGGCAAAGATCTCTGCCAGCCCGGCATCACGCCGCAATTTTGCCCGCACCAGCGACACCATCTGATGCACGGTGGCGTAGCTTTCCACCGCAAACAGCTCCGGCACATGCACGGACCCGGTCTGCGCCACGCGGCTGATGTCATTGCGCAAGAGGTCGACAATCATCAGGTTCTCGGCGCGGTTCTTCTCGTCCTGGCGCAGGAAGTCGCGGCGGCGGGCGTCCTCGACGGGATCGTCGCTACGCGGCTGAGTGCCTTTCATCGGGCGGGTCTCAATCACGCCCTCCGCATCGGTGCGGAAGAACAGCTCCGGCGAGCGCGACAACAGGTCCGGCAGCCCGTCCTGTTCGACTAGAACGCCGTGGCCAACTGCCTGTTTCGCCTGCAAGGCCGCATAGAGCTCCTCGGAAGAGCCATAGGCCTCTGCATCAATCGGGAAGGTCAGGTTGGCCTGGTAGATGTCACCCTTGCCGATATTGCGCTTCACTTCGGCGAAGGCCTCGGTGTAACGCTCCTGGCCCCAACGAGGGGTAATACCCTCGAGACCCGCATCGCTCCCCCGCGGCCGGGCGTTGCTCTCGGTGTTTTGCGGCAGCGGCTCATTATAAACCCCAAAGCAGATCAGCGGCAGCCGCCGCTCCTTTGGCATCCGCACAGCCAGTTTCGGCTCCAGCGCATAACCCAGCTCATAGGACGCATAGCCCGCCAGCCAGAGCCCGGCGTCCCGCGCCGCATCCAGCGCAGCCAGTGCGGCAGGCACCTCTTCCGGCCCGTCCGCGCGGATCATGCGCAGCGGCTGGTCAAAGCATGTGCCAGCCCCCTTGGGGCCCCGGTCAAAGCGAATCCGCACTGAAAAAATCTCCGCGAGTTTCTTGCCCCCACATATATCTGTTCGCTATGCGAACAAAAGGGGTGGATGCGGCATTTCCAATTCCGTTTCCGATACCCCTTGAACCTTTCGGCGCGGTCCCTATAACGCAGGACAATTTGGGCGCACGCCAGCGCCCGTGATTCAAAGCCTGCCCGCGCGAAAAACCAGAGGAAGCCTGCCATGCCCAAAAGAACCGACATCCAGTCGATCATGATCATCGGGGCAGGCCCCATCGTCATCGGGCAAGCCTGCGAGTTTGACTACTCCGGCGCCCAGGCCTGCAAGGCGCTGCGCGAAGAGGGCTACCGGGTCATCCTGGTGAACTCCAACCCGGCCACCATCATGACCGACCCGGGCCTGGCCGACGCCACCTATATTGAGCCGATCACCCCCGAGGTTGTCGCCAAAATCATCGAGAAAGAGCGCCCCGACGCGCTGCTGCCGACCATGGGCGGCCAGACCGGCCTCAACACCTCGCTGGCGCTGGAAGAGATGGGCGTCCTGGAAAAGTTCGGCGTTGAGATGATCGGCGCCAAGCGCGACGCCATCGAGATGGCCGAAGACCGCAAGCTGTTCCGTGAGGCGATGGACCGCCTCGGCATCGAAAACCCCAAGGCCACCATCGTCACCGCGCCCAAGCGTGAAAACGGCACCGCGGACCTGGACGAAGGCGTCCGCATCGCGCTGGAAGCCCTCGATGAAATCGGCCTGCCCGCGATCATCCGCCCCGCCTTCACCCTCGGCGGCACCGGCGGCGGCGTCGCCTATAACCGCGATGACTACATCCACTTCTGCCGCTCCGGCATGGATGCCTCGCCGGTGAACCAGATCCTGGTCGACGAAAGCCTCCTGGGCTGGAAAGAGTATGAGATGGAAGTGGTCCGCGACAAGGCGGACAACGCGATCATCGTCTGCTCCATCGAAAACGTCGACCCGATGGGCGTGCACACCGGCGACTCGATCACCGTCGCTCCGGCGCTGACGCTCACCGATAAAGAATACCAGATCATGCGCACCCACTCGATCAACGTGCTGCGCGAGATCGGTGTGGAAACCGGCGGCTCCAACGTGCAGTGGGCGGTGAACCCGGCCGACGGCCGCATGGTGGTGATCGAGATGAACCCGCGGGTCTCGCGTTCATCCGCGCTGGCCTCCAAGGCAACCGGCTTCCCGATTGCCAAGATCGCGGCCAAGCTGGCGGTGGGCTACACCCTGGATGAGCTGGACAACGACATCACCAAGGTGACCCCGGCGTCGTTTGAGCCGACCATCGACTATGTCGTCACCAAAATCCCGAAATTCGCCTTCGAGAAATTCCCGGGCTCCGAGCCCTACCTGACCACCGCGATGAAATCGGTGGGTGAGGCGATGGCCATCGGCCGCACTATCCATGAATCGCTGCAAAAGGCGCTGGCCTCGATGGAATCGGGCCTTACCGGCTTTGATGAGGTTGCCATCGACGGCGTCGGCGCAGGCCCGTGGGAACCGGCAGGCGACACCGCCGCGGTGATCAAGGCCATCGGCCAGCAAACCCCCGACCGCATGCGCACCATCGCCCAGGCGATGCGCCACGGGTTGTCTGATGACGAAATCCAGACGGTCACCAAATTCGACCCCTGGTTCCTGGCCCGCATCCGCGAGATCGTCGAGGCCGAAGCGGAAATCCGCACCGACGGCCTGCCGTCGGATGCTGCCGGCCTGCGCGCGCTCAAGATGCTTGGCTTCACCGACGCCCGCCTGGCCAAGCTGACCGGCCAGAAAGAAACCGACGTCCGCAAGGCCCGCCGCGCCGCGGGCGTCAACGCCGTGTTCAAGCGGATCGACACCTGCGCCGCCGAGTTCGAGGCGCAGACGCCCTACATGTATTCGACCTACGAGGCACCGGCATTCGGCGACGTCGAATGCGAGGCGCGCCCCTCGGACAAGAAGAAAGTTGTCATCCTCGGCGGCGGCCCCAACCGGATCGGCCAGGGCATCGAGTTCGACTACTGCTGCTGCCACGCCTGCTTTGCGCTGACCGACGCGGGCTATGAGACCATCATGATCAACTGCAACCCGGAAACGGTGTCGACCGACTATGACACCTCGGACCGGCTGTATTTCGAACCGCTGACGTTTGAGCATGTGATGGAAATCCTGCGGGTCGAGCAGGACAACGGCACCCTGCACGGCGTTATCGTGCAGTTCGGTGGCCAGACCCCGCTGAAACTGGCAAACGCGCTGGAAGAGGAAGGCATCCCGATCCTGGGCACCTCCCCCGACGCCATCGACCTGGCCGAAGACCGCGAGCGCTTCCAGGCGCTGGTCAACCAGCTGGGCCTGAAGCAGCCGAAGAACGGCATCGCCTCCACCGACGAGCAAGCACTGGAAATCGCAGGCGAAATCGGCTTCCCGCTGGTGATCCGACCGTCCTATGTTCTGGGCGGCCGGGCGATGGAAATCGTTCGCGACATGGACCAGCTGAAACGCTACATCGCCGAGGCCGTCGTGGTCTCCGGCGACAGCCCGGTGCTCTTGGACAGCTACCTGGCCGGCGCGGTCGAACTGGACGTCGATGCGCTGTGCGACGGCAAGGACGTGCACGTCACCGGCATCATGCAGCACATCGAGGAGGCCGGCGTGCACTCCGGCGACAGTGCCTGCTCGCTGCCGCCCTACTCGCTTGAAAAGGACATGATCGAGCAGATCAAGGTCCAGACCAACGCCCTGGCGCTGGCGCTGAACGTGGTCGGCCTGATGAACGTGCAGTTCGCGATCAAGGACGATGAGATCTACCTGATCGAGGTGAACCCGCGCGCCTCGCGCACCGTGCCGTTTGTCGCCAAGGCCACCGACAGCGCCATCGCCTCCATCGCCGCCCGGGTGATGGCCGGGGAGCCGCTGTCGAACTTCCCGATGCGCCCGCCCTACGGCCCGGACGCTGGCTATGACGTCAACACCCCGATCGCCGACCCGATGACCCTGGCCGACCCGGACATGCCCTGGTTCTCGGTCAAGGAAGCGGTGTTGCCCTTTGCCCGCTTCCCGGGCGTCGATACCATCCTCGGCCCGGAAATGCGCTCCACCGGCGAAGTCATGGGCTGGGACCGCTCCTTTGCCCGCGCCTTCCTCAAGGCACAGATGGGCGCCGGCATGGTGCTGCCGTCCAAGGGCCGCGCCTTCATCTCGATCAAGGACGCCGACAAGGGCAAGCTGATGCTGGAAGCCGCGCAGATCCTGGTCGAGCAGGGTTTCACCCTGGTCGCCACCCGCGGCACCCAGTCCTGGCTGGACAGCCAGGGTGTCGCCTGTGATCTGGTCAACAAGGTCTATGAGGGCCGCCCGCACGTCATCGACATGCTGAAGGACGGCGACGTCCAACTGCTGATGAACACCACCGAGGGCGCGCAAGCCGTTGAAGACAGCAAGGAAATGCGCTCCGTCGCGCTTTACGACAAGATCCCTTACTTCACCACCGCGGCCGGTTCCAACGCCGCTGCGCGTGCGATCAAGGCGCAGGCCGAAGGGGATGTCGAGGTGAAGTCGCTGCAGGGGTGAACACGCTTCCGCAGACGCCCTGCTGTCACGGATTTAAACAGAAAGGCCCCGGGATTTCCCGGGGCTTTTTGCTTTGCGGTGCGGCCTTGCCGCCGGACATGGAAACAGCCCCGGGGGAACCAAGCGGGGCTGTTTCGCATTCTGATGCCGCGCTGTGGCAGCAACAGTATCTGTGCGCGGGCCTGCCTCAGCCCGCCTGGCGGATCAGCGCCTGCAGCTCATGGCCCAGCGGCGCCGCCAGCGACACACCGCGGCCGCTCATCCGGGCCTTAGAGGAAATCACCGACACCAGCTGCGGCAGCCGCCCGGGCCGCGTCTGCAGCACCGGAGAGCCGGACGCGCCGTAATCCACCCGGCAGGAGGTAATGACCGAGCTCTGGCGCGCCGACAGCACCTGGCAGGCGCTTTGCAGCCGGGGAGACGTGGCGTGGCTGTGCGAATAGGACATTACGTCCACATGCGCGCCCTTCTGCGGTGCCGCCGCCAGCGACAGCGGGCGGACAACATCGCCGCTGATCGCACGGTCCAGGCGCAGCACGGCAATGTCAGTGCCGGTCTGGAACTGGCTGGTCTGGCCGTGGCGGTAACCGGGGTGGATCACTGCCTTGGCAACTTTGCGGGCGGCCTTGGACTGGCGGCCGTTAAGGCCAGCTTCGAACCGGATGCTGCGCGGGTTAACCTGGCGGCCATGGCGGACATCAAACATGCAATGGGCCGCTGTCACCACCAGATCCGGCGCAATCAGCGTCGCCGTGCACATCGCGCGGCCGCCAATGTTCAGACGGCCCACCGCCTGCCACCCCGGCACCGTCTGCACTGCGGTCCCCTTCCCTCCTGCGGCCGCGCTGCCGGCGCTGCAAACGGTTGCGATGGCTAAAGCGGCGGCTATTCCCAGTAGTCGTTTCATAACTTTCACTCCATGTTCCCACATCTCCAATGTCGGTGAGCTGTGAGGCTGGAATGGGGCCTGCTGCGGTGCCGCGCTGGCAGAAAGATGCGCAGAATATGACAGGGTTAACAGGGTCTTAACAGGCGCTCGTTTTGCCGGAACTTGCGCCTGTAAACTCCTTATTTACTTAACGGGCGCCGTCAAATTTTGGAAAATTCCTTTAAAAAAACTGGAAAACCCTATCCGTTTCGTTAGGAGGAAAATCTGCGGTTTTCGCTGGTTTTACGCAAGTTCCGGCGCCGCTGGTAACTTCGCGGCCCAATTGCGGCGCAAATGAGCCTTAACAACCGGCTAATGGCCGGAAACAGCAGCGCCCAATTACTTAACCGCAAGGCACACCCATAAGGGGAACCGGCCCGCAGCCTATCGCCCGGCACTTCACCGCCGCTGCGCTTGCGCCGCGGGTTTGCCTGCGGCAAGGATGGGAAATCCACCTTTCAAAGGAGCCCCCGAATGCGCCTGACCCTGCTGCTGTCCGCCCTCCTGGCCTTGGCCGCCTGCGATGTGCCGCTGATCCCGCTGATTTGAACAACAAAAGCCCCGGCGCTGCCGGGGCTTTGTTCATCTGGCCGCGGGCACCCTGCCCCGGGTTATTTCTGCGACACCCGCTTGTGCACCTCTTCGGCGCTTTCGACCCGCTCGGAATAACGGTCGGTCAGGTAATCCTTGCGGCCGCGCACCAGCCAGGTGAATTTCACCAGCTCTTCCATCACATCCACCAGGCGGCGGTAGAACGGACCCTCGGGCAGGCGCGCGCCCTCCTCAAATTCCAGCCAGGCCTTGGGGATCGAGCTTT
This sequence comes from Leisingera sp. ANG-DT, assembly GCF_000813785.1. Lineage (NCBI taxonomy): Bacteria > Pseudomonadati > Pseudomonadota > Alphaproteobacteria > Rhodobacterales > Roseobacteraceae > Leisingera > Leisingera sp. ANG-DT. The sequence continues at coordinate 18,538 of NZ_JWLE01000046.1, read as the reverse complement.
GGTTCGGGATTGTCAGCATCCGCATCCAGCGGCCCAGGATGCGCATCTGGTTGACCGCATTGAAGCTTTGCGAGCCGCCCGACACCTGCATCACCGCCAGCGTCTTGCCTTGAGTGGTGCGGATGCCGCCCTGCAGGGACAGGGGCAGCCAGTCGATCTGCAGCTTCATGATGCCGGTCATCGCGCCGTGGCGCTCCGGGCTGGACCAGACCATGCCCTCGGACCAGACCGCCAGCTCGCGCAGCTCCGCCACCTTGGGATGCTCCGCCGCGCCCGCATCATCGGGCAAAGGCAGGCCTGAGGGGTCGAAGATCCGCGTCTCGCAGCCAAGCGCACGCAGCACCCGTGCCGCCTCCTCTGCCGCCTTGCGGGAATAGCTCACCTCGCGCAGGGAACCATACAGCAGCAGGATGCGCGGCGGATGGCGCGGATCATCCGGTGCTGCCAGCGTCTCCACGTCGATTCCATGCAGCTGCCCTTCCGCAATGCCGGGCAGGTCGCTCAGATCCGGTGTGTCAGGCACTTTCTTCTTCCAGATGCAGCTTCATATCCAGCAGCACCTGCTGCAGCAGCACCGTCTCGCGCAGCAGGCGCTTGGCCTCGTTCACGGTGATGATGCCGTCTTCCATTGCAGCCTGGTATTCGCACATCAGCTGGGCAAACCGCTGGCTGAGAGCAATCACGTCCGAGTTCACACCGCCGCTGCGGCCGGTTTCCTCAGCACTGCCGTTGCCGTTGTAGGACAGCGTGATGTTCTTCAGATCCGCCAGCGCCGAGGTCACATGCGGAAAGGACGCCGCACTTTCCAGCTTGGCCACCGCATCCACTGGCATAAACCGGTCGGCGTGCTCTGCATTGTCCGAATAATAGCGCCCCAGCGTCGCCTTCGACTTGCCGGTGATCTGGCAGGCGGCTTCGATGCCGACATCCTTCACCAGCGCTTCTGTGTGCTTCTTCAGATACGTCCCGATTTCAGCCATATACGTCCTACCTGGCTTGCCCGCCGCCCCTTAGGGGAACGAACTGATTGTTTTCCCATTTCTGAGTTGTAGAGGAATTGCGATACCTTATCCATCCCTCAGGTTTTCAGGGATTTAGCAAGTGACATGGTGCAATTGGCATCTGTTGTCCAGTGCAAAGCAGGACGGAGTGAGTGACGGCCTGCCTTCAGGGTAATTGGTCTGCCCGGAACTTGCGCTCTCCGGGGCAAATGGCGTTGGCCGCTAACAGGGGTTTTGTTCCACCCCGGCCGCGTCTGCCCCGGTGAGCCTTCTCAGGCCGCAAGTCCTGCACTGTTTCCGCCAAGAAACCGGTTTCCCCGGCGCCGCCATGCGGGTAAACCCGCCGCCATGGCCAAGCTCTATTTCAACTACTCCACCATGAACGCGGGCAAGTCGACGGTACTGTTGCAGGCGTCACACAATTACCGCGAAAACCATATGGAGACCTACCTGCTCACCGCCCGCCTGGACGACCGCGCAGGTATGGGCAGAATCGCTTCCCGCATCGGCATCGGCGAGGAGGCGGACATGTTCGCCGCCGGTGACGACCTTTTTACCCGCATCAAGGCGCGCCTGGCCCGCGGTCCGCTGGCCGCGATTTTCGTGGATGAAGCCCAGTTCCTGGAGCCTGCGCAGGTCTGGCAGCTGGCCCGCGTGGTCGATGATCTGCGGGTGCCGGTGCTGGCCTACGGATTGCGGGTGGATTTCCAGGGCAACCTTTTTCCCGGCTCCGCCACCCTTTTGGCGCTGGCAGATGAAATGCGCGAGGTCCGCACCATCTGCCATTGCGGCAAGAAGGCCACGATGGTGGTCCGTCAGGACGATCAGGGCCGGGTGATGACCGAGGGCGACCAGGTACAGATCGGCGGCAATGAAACCTATGTCTCGCTCTGCCGCCGCCATTGGCGCGAGGCGGTGGGAGACCTGCCTAAAAGAAAAACAGCAGCGGAATAACCCGCTGCCGCTTCTTTCTGGTTCAAAATACTCCCGGGGTCCGGGGCGGAGCCCCGGTTCCAAAAACCGGCCTCAGACCCGGTTCGGCAGCGCCTCGCCAGCCAGATAGGCCGCAACATTGTCCAGCGCCATATGGCCCATGTTGCTGCGCACTTCCTCCGTCGCGGTGCCCAGATGCGGCAGCAGGGTGGCGTTGTCGAGATCAATCAGAGCCTGCGGCACTTTGGGTTCGAACTCATAAACATCCAGACCCGCACCGCCAATACTGCGGTTCTGCAGCGCCTCGATCAGCGCCGCCTCCTCCACCACTTCGCCCCGGGCGATGTTGATCAGATGCGCGTGGGGCTGCATCGCGTTCAGCACCTCGGCGTTGATCAGATGCGTGGTTTCGGCCCCGCCCGGCACCGCCACCACCAGGAAATCGACCTCGCCTGCCATGGAAATCAGGCTCTCGGCGCGGTCGGCCGGGAAGTCCAGTTCCTTGGGGGAGCGCGCCACATAAGACACATCCATGCCAAAGCCGAAATGGCAGCGCCGCGCAATCGCCTGGCCGATCCGGCCCATGCCGGCGATGCCGACGCGTTTGCCGGTGGCGTGCAGGCCCAGCATCTGGGTCGGGTGCCAGCCCTCCCAATCGCCCTTGCGCAGCATCCGCTCGCCCTCGGAAGCGCGGCGCGCCGACATCAGGATCAGCGTCATCGCGATATCGGCGGTGGCATCAGTGACCGCGCCCGGCGTGTTGGTCACCTCGACACCCGCCGCCCGCGCGGCCTCCACGTCGATGTGGTTGTAGCCGACGCCGAAGTTTGCCAGCAGCTTGCAGCGGGGCGTGCCCGCCTTGGCAAAGATCTCCGCGGTGAACTTGTCGCCCAGCGTCGGCACCACGATGTCGAACTCGCTAAGCGCGCGCAGCATCTCCGCCTCGCTCATCACCGCGTTGGTCTCGCGGATTTCCAGATCAGCAAAGGCCTCCCGCGCCCGTGCCGTGACCGCTGCCGTCATCGGCCGCGCAATCCAGATTTTCATTTCAGTGCATCCTCCCGCCCAGCGGGACCTGTCCATCGGGACCCGCCAGGAATATCTCTCCGTTTTCATCCGGCAGGCCCAGAACCAGGATTTCTGACATGAACGTGCCGATCTGCCGCGGCGGGAAGTTTACGACGGCCAGAACCTGCTTGCCCACCAGCGTTTCCGGCATGTAATGCGCCGTAATCTGCGCTGAGCTCTTTTTTACGCCAATTTCCGGCCCGAAATCGACCCAGAGCTTGATTGCCGGCTTGCGCGCCTCGGGAAACGGCTCCGCACGGATGACTTCACCGACCCGGACATCGACTTTCAGGAAGTCGTCAAAGGAAATCTCAGCCACGCGACAGCTCCTTGGAGCGGTTGGTTGCCGCCGCCACCGCACGGTTCAGCAGTGCCGGGAAGCCGTCGTCATCATCCATCAGAACTTCCAAAGCGGCCTGGGTGGTGCCATTGGGGCTGGTCACATTGATGCGCAGCTGGCTGGGGCTTTCCTCTGCCGCCTCTGCCAGCGCGCCGGCGCCTGCGACGGTTGCCTTGGCCAGCTGCATCGCCAGTTCGGCGGGCAGCCCCTGCGCCTCGCCCGCGACGGCCAAGGTTTCGATCAGGTGGAACACATAGGCGGGACCGGAGCCGCTGACGCCGGTGACGGCATCCATCTGGCCCTCGTTGTCCAGCCGTACAACCTGACCCACGGCCTTCAGCAGCCCTTCGGCCCGGTCGAGGTCGGCGTCGCTGGTGTGACTGTTGCCGATAATCGCGGTAATGCCGCGCCCGACGGCGGCCGGCGTGTTCGGCATCGCCCGCACGATCGGCGACTGCGCACCCAGCACATCCTCGAAGGTTGCGATCGAGGTGCCTGCCGCCACCGAGATGAACAGAGTGGAACCATTGCCGTAGCTCTGCAGCGTGGGCAGCGCCTCGCCCATCATCTGCGGCTTCACCGCGATCAGCACAATGCCCGGCGCCGCGGGCAGTTCTGCGTTGATGCGGACGCCGGTGCCCTTCAGCCAGTCCGACGGGTTCGGGTCAATCACCCAGACCGAGGATGCGGGCAGTCCGCCCTCCAGCCATCCGGCCAGCATCGCCGATCCCATCTTGCCGCAGCCCAGCAGCACCAGGCCGCGTGCAGCAATATCCTGCATATCCATCTTAAGCCCCTCCCCTTGGTGTCAGGTTCAGGGCACAGGTTTACGCCCGGCCGTAGGCCTCTGCAATGGCGACCTGCATCGCCTCCTGCGGGCTGCGCTGGCCCCAGACCGCCAGCTGGATCGCCGGATAGTAGCGCTCCGCATTGGCGACGGCTGCATTCAGCATCGCGTCGATCTGCTGCGGGCTGGCCATCTGGCCGCCGGACAGCATCAGCCCGTAACGGAACAGCATCAGCTTGTGGTCTGCCCAATAGGTAAAGGAGCCTTCCCAGCACTGGTCGTTCATGCAGTTGATCAGCTCATAAAGCCGCGGCAGTTCTGCCTCCGGCGGCTCCATCTCAAAGCTGCAGACCAGCCGCAGGCATTCTTCATAGCCCGACCAGGCCAGCGTCAGCGAATAGGTGCGCCACTGCCCTTCCACCGACATCGCGATCTGATCGTCCCCGACCCGGTCAAAGTCCCAGTCGTGGTGCGACGCCAGATGCTCAACGATGTCGATCGGATGGACGTCTTCTTCCAGGTGAAGCTCGGATAGTGCCATGATGCCACCTCTCTTTTTGCCTAGCACACCAGGGCCCATAGGCGCCCTATAGCTAGGTTTTTGTGCTATGGGCCGGGGAGGCATCCCCGCTCCCATACTAGATATGGTGGAGCCGAAAAAGTGATCTGGCAACCCTTTATTTTGGGGATATCTGCAATAACTTGTGGATGAACTATCCACAGCCCCCTAAATGCCGGCTGCGCGACTATGAAACGGGCGGCTGCAAAGGTAAAGCCCGGACAGCCGCCCGCGCCCTGTATTTTGTGTCTTGATCTACCCCTTGTGAATTGCCGGTTCAGGGCTGCCGCGACACCTGCGGGTCCATCGCGTCAAAGGATACCGGCCAGAATTCCGACAGGAACCCGGCGGCCTCCTGCTCAGAGGCCTCAGAGCGGTTGCCCGCGCGGTCATAGGCCCGGCCCATCGTATAACGCAGCGCAGTCCCGTCCCCGTCCGGCGTCAGCTGGTAGGTCTCGGGCAGCTCAACGCCGTCCCGGGCCGGGTCCTTGATCCGGGTCGAGAAATAGTCGAAGGGCTGCCAGTCCGTGATCCTGTACACAAACTCCGCCAGCGAATGGGCGCAGTGATAGACCGATCCCGGCCCCAGGCGGCCTTGCGGGTTCTCCATCCGCATAGCGCTGACCTGATCCATCCACCGCAGCTTGAACTCCGGCGCAGTCAGCGCCTCCCAGACCAGCTGCGGCGAGGCGTCGAACCGGCGCCGGTAAGTCCAGACCCCGTCTGACTCCTCCAGGAAATCCCGCTCCTGCCCGGCCCGGAAGTGCTCCCAGGCGCGGGCCAGGTCATAGACCTGCATGGAGACATCGCCGAAATGCTCGATAGCTTGCGAATAGGGCTGCATCGCCGCCTGCAGCTGCATCGCCTCTACCGCCGCATCGCTGAACAGCGCATAGCTGCGCACGCCGGTTTCCGCCGCGGCCTCGGTCTTGGTCATCCGGTGCACCAGGATCACATCTGCGCCAGACAGATCCTTGACCGGACCCACCTGCATCTCGTCAAAGGCGCCGTAGTGGACGATCACCTTCAGATCCAGCCCGCCCGCATTGGCGCAGGCGCGGCAGGGGCATGTGGTATTGGCCACGATATCCTGCCGCCGGGCGGCGAACGCGTTATAGAGGTTCTCGCAAAACGTGAGCATCAGATCGCCGGAGACCAGCTCAGCCCGGGATGAATAGGCCAGCACTGCGTCGCCTTCCAGTTTCCAGAAATGCAGCGGCTCCCCGACCTGCTCCGCCACCGCCTGCAGCAGCGACTGCAGGATCGGATTGGCGTGGTCCAGCTCAGATGAGGTCAGAAACTGCGTGTAGCCGGAAATATCCGCAATCAGCATATAGCCGTTTTGTGCCGTCATCTTACCAGTCCCCCGCTGAACAAACCCCGGGCGCCGCAAGGGCAGCCCGGGACCAGTATAGCAGAACACATCGCAATTTGCGCATGAATGACGGTCCGCGCGTGCCATAGGCCGTGCGACAGGTCTGTCAGCCCTTCAGCGGAAGGCCGGGCCATGCGCCCAGACGGTCAGCGACTTGCGGGTGCCCCGGGTGACCGGCGTCACCTGATGCAGCAGGAAACTCGGGAACACCGTGGCACTGCCCTGCACCCGGCTGGCGGCCACCACATGGGCGCCCGGCATGATTTCCAGATCGCCGCCGTCATAAGATCCGGGCTTGCTCAGTTGCACCACCAGGCTCAGCTTGCGCTTGCCCGCCACCGGCCCGTCGCCGATGTCGGAATGCCAGGCGAAATGCCCCGCATCGTCAGCCTTGTAACTGGCCGCCTGCGGGCTTTCGGCAAACTCGCGAAGATCAAAGCCGAAGCGCTCCTTGTTGGCGCGGCGCACCACAGAGATCAGCCGGTCCATCACCCAGCCGGTGCCCGGCACATCGTCCAGCCATACCACGCTGCCGCGGCGCAGGTTGTGATCGCGGGTCTGGCCGACCAGCAGCGCTTCGCTGTCCGGCGCTTCCTCTGATTTGCGGATGATTTCGGCGCATTCCTGCGTGCTGAACGCCCCCGGCACCGTATAGACAGAAACCATGCTGTGATCCTCTGATGAAACTGAGGCAGCATGTACCGCCCGGCCTGCAAACCGCTGCGCAGTTTTCGACCCCGCAGGCGGAAAGCGACCAGTTTTTACCCACAGGCCCGCAGGGCAGCTATGCGCGGGAGACAGACCGCCGCACGACAAACCCGTTTTTGACGATTTCGGTGGCAAAGCCGCGGGCTGCGAAATACGCGGGCAGCTCGCGTGCGAGTTCAGTTCTTACAAACATAACTTCGCTCCACTCAGAGAAGTGAAGCTCTACCTGCTCGAACTGATCCAAAAGCCTGTCAGAAAGCGCCTCGTGCGGCTTTATGGCAAACAATGCGCTATTCGGCACCGCTGCATTCCGCTTCCAGAGGCTTTTGGCAAAGGCTCGGTGAGCTGGAAGGTCGGCTAGCCAGAACGCTTCGCCGCATGGCGGCAACTCGTTTCCGCTAAGCTCTTCGATTGCAACGGTGATGCGCATTTTGCTTACTTTTAGCCTCCGTGTCCTCCTGCACGCTAAAGCTTAATGCGAAAACAAAAAAGCCCGCCACAGGTTTCCCTGCAGCAAGCCTTATAACACCATACGGCGGGCAATCTGCCCGCGCCCTGGCTTACTTCTGTGCGGCTTCCAGCGCGTCCAGACGGGCCTTCAGCGCTTCATTTTCCTCGCGCGCTTTCTGGGCCATTGCGCGCACTGCGTCGAATTCCTCGCGGGTGACGAAGTCGCGGTCGGCCAGCCAGCGGTCGATCATGCTTTTCAGCGCGGTGTCCGCCTCATCCTTGGCGCCCTGGGCCACGCCCATCGCGTTGGTCATCAGCTGCGAAATATCGTCCAGGATCTTGTTGCGGGTCTGCATGTTCTTCTCCGTCTCGGGGTTGATCCCTATATGGGGAAGCGCGCGCGCGGCTGCAAGCCGTTGACTTTCCCCCCGTTGACTTCCCCCAAGGACCAAAGGCATTCAGTCGCCCATGCAGGCCATGATCCAATTCCCCGACCTTTCGCCCGAGATTTTCTCGATCGCCATCGGCTCCTTCGAGTTTGCCCTGCGCTGGTATGCGCTGGCCTATATCGCGGGCATCGTCATCGCCTGGCGCCTCGCCGTGGCCGCCCTGCGCCGCCCCGGCCTCTGGCCCGCAAACCAGCCGCCGATGAAACCGCAGCAGGTCGAGGATCTGCTGACCTGGATCATTCTCGGCGTGATCCTCGGCGGGCGTCTGGGTTTCGTGCTGTTCTACCAGCCGACTTATTACCTGGCGAACCCTGCGGAGATCCTGAAGATTTGGCAGGGCGGCATGGCCTTTCACGGCGGCCTCATCGGCGTGATCGTGGCAACCCTGATCTATGCTGCACGCCACAACATCCCGAAACTGCAGATCGCCGATCTGGTCGCCCATACCGTCGCGCCTGGCCTGCTGCTGGGGCGGCTGGCGAACTTCATCAATGCAGAACTTTGGGGCCGCCCGACCGATCTGCCCTGGGGCGTCGCCTTCCCCGGCCAGGCGGCACAGGACTGCGGCCAGGCGCTGGGAGAGCTCTGCGCCCGCCACCCTTCGCAGCTATATGAGGCGCTGATGGAGGGGCTGATCCTTGGCGCCCTGCTCTTGTACCTTGCCTGGCGCCGCGGCGCCTTCCACACCCCGGGCCGCCTCATGGGCGTGTTCCTCGCGGGCTATGGCCTTGCCCGCTTCATTGTCGAGTTCTTCCGCCAGCCGGACGCCCAGTTCGTCACCCCCGGCAACCCGCTGGGTCTGGCCTGGCACATTGACGGCATCGGCCTCACCCAAGGCCAGGCGCTGTCGCTGCCGATGATCGCCATCGGCCTCTGGTTCCTGATCCGCGCCCGCCGCGCGGCCCGGAGCACGGCATGAGCCTGCAGAATCATCTGACCGCCCGCATCCGCGCCGATGGCCCGATGTCCGTCGCCGACTACATGTCCGACTGCCTGCTGCATCCGCAGTTCGGCTATTACACCACCCGCGACCCGCTGGGCGCCAAGGGCGATTTCACCACCGCGCCTGAGATCAGCCAAATGTTTGGCGAACTCCTCGGCCTCTCCCTCGCCCAGGCCTGGCTGGATCAAGGCGCGCCTGCGCCCTTCACTCTCGCCGAACTCGGCCCCGGCCGCGGCACCCTGATGGCCGACCTCCTGCGCGCCACCCGCGGCGTGCCGGGTTTTCACGCCGCCATGCAGATCCACCTGGTGGAGGCCTCGCCCGCCTTGCGCGGCGTGCAAGCCAAGGCGCTGAAGGACCAGGCTCCCCGGTGGCAGGACAGCGTGGATGCCCTGCCCGATCAGCCGCTGTTCCTGGTCGCCAACGAGTTCTTCGACGCGCTGCCCATCCGCCAGTTCATCCGGGCAGGTGACGGCTGGAGCGAAATGCGTATCGGCCTGCAGGACGGCGCGCTTGCCTTCGGCCTCAGCTCCGCCGCGTCACAGCCCGCGCTGGCGCACCGGCTGGAAGACACAAAAGACGGCGATCTGGTCGAACTGTGCGAGGCCGCCGCCCCCATCCTACACGCCATCGCCGCCCGAATCGCCGCCCGTGGCGGCGCCGCGCTGATCGTGGATTACGGCGACTGGAGGGCGCTTGGAGATACGCTTCAGGCCCTGCGCGCGCATGAACCCGCCGATCCGCTGCAGACGCCGGGAGAGGCCGATCTAACAGCGCATGTGGATTTTGAGGCGCTGGCAATGGCTGCAAAAACCGCAGGTTGCGCCTTTACCCGCCTCACCCCGCAGGGCGTGTTCCTGGAACGGCTTGGCATCACAGACCGCGCCCGTGCCCTGGCCGCGCCGCTGCAGGGTGCGGCGCTGGACTCCCTGATCGCCGCACATCGGCGGTTGACGCACCCGGAGGAAATGGGAAACCTGTTCAAAGTGCTCGGCCTCTACCCGCCCCAGGCCGCCCCATTGCCAGGATTGAACCCATGACGCTTGAAATTCTCACGTCCGATCTGCTTGGCCCGGTGCGGCACGGGTTTTTCACCCGAAAGGGCGGCGCATCCTCCGGTATCTACCGCGGCCTGAACTGCGGCCTCGGCTCCACCGACCAGCGCGAGGCGGTGCAGATCAACCGCAACCGCGTCGCCGCCGCGATGGAGGTGCCGCCGGAACACCTCAACGCCGTGCACCAGGTCCACAGCGCCGACGTGCAGGTGGTGAAAGAACCCTCGCAGGAGCGCCCGCAAGCAGATGCAATGGTCACCAATGTTCCGGGGCTGGCACTGTCGATCCTGACCGCCGACTGCCAGCCGGTACTGTTCTCCGACCCCGATGCGGGCGTCATCGGCGCCGCCCACGCAGGCTGGCGCGGCACCCTGGACGGGGTGCTGGAAGCCACTTTGGAAGCGATGGAAGGCCTCGGCGCGCGGCGCGAAAACACCGCGGCGGTGATCGGCCCGACCATTTCCCAGCGCGCTTATGAGGTCGGCCCGGAGTTCTTTGACGACTTCATGATGCAGGACGACGCCTATGCCCGCTTCTTCGCCAATGGCGAAGGCGACCGCTACCTGTTCGATCTGCCCGGCCTTGGGTTGCACAAACTGCGCCAGGCGGGGATCGGCGCGGCTGAGTGGAGCCGCCACTGCACCTATTCGGATGCGGAGAAGTTTTTCTCCTTCCGCCGCGCCACCCACGCGAAAGAGGCCGACTACGGCCGTCTGATCTCCTGCATCCGGCTTTAAGCCCGCGTTAACCAATGCGGATCTGCGCAATTGTGGCGGATTTTATTAAATTCCGCCGCATTCACTGTTTCCGCTACGGAAACCCGCCATGCCGCGCTGGCATTTCCCTTTGAAATCAGCCTCCTGCAATCGCAGGTAAAGCCGCACGCCAGCCGCCCCCCGGCCTGCGGCTTGGCCGAAAATGCCCCCGGCGGGTCATAATCCGGGCGCAAAGATTACCCATAAACAGGTCAGAACAAACAAAACCGCAGCCGCCCGGCGACACGGGTGCAGCTGCAGGGCGAAGGACAGACTGACCATGAAGATGAACAAGCGTTTCATTGCCTCGATCACCCGCTCCGCCAAGAGCGAAACCGTGACCCTGCCCTGGGTTGCCGCCCGCCGCCGCCGCGGCCAGGCGCAGCTTCAGCCTGCAGCACGGAAACTGGGTTAACGCCGGGGACGGATGCCCCGGCAGCGGCACCCCTGGCGCAGCTGCGCCAGCCCGGCCAGCCGCCAACGGGGCATCCAACCGGCCTGAAGGCGCGGCCCGCTGAAACTGCCGCAGCCCCGCCGCCCGCCGTTAACCAGTTTGATTCAGATTTTTTGACAATTCGAATTAATTGCTGCCAATTTGGGCGCATCATATCGTTCAAGCACGTCTGCGTTGCCGGTGGGGGCCGATGCAAGCGGGCAGTTTGAAAGGAGAGGTCTGCTGTCATGACCATCCCGCACTCGCTGCACAGGGCTGCAGCCAATGCCGTCGAAGCCACTGCAATCCTGCAGGACCCCGCTGCGCTGCGCAGCGCGAACAAGCCGCAGCTGCGCCGCTATGAGGTCAGCTGCCTGCTGCCCGGCGGCGGCATCTCGGAAACCCGCCATATCGCCCCGGCCCTGCCGCTGTTCGAGGACGCCTTCAGCGCCTTCTCCCGCGGTTCGCTGGTGGAAACGGCACAAGGCCCGATCGCGGTCGAGGATCTGCTGCCCGGCGATGAACTCCTGACCCGCGACGGCGGCAGCCAGCCGCTGCTGTGGATCGGCCGCACCAGCGTGCTGCCCGGCCGCTCCGGCAGCCGCAGCTGCACTCTGACCAGCTTCATGGCAGACAGCCTGGGCCTGCAGAAACCCTCTGCCAGCCTGGTGGCAGGCCCCGCGGCGCGCCTGCTGCGCACGCCGCCGCACATGCAAGGATCAGGCGACGGCCAGCTCTTGACCCTGGCCTCGGAATTCCAGGACGGCATGAGCATCTTTGAAACCGCGCCGCCGGCGCCGGTCGACCTTTACCACCTGTGCCTGCCCCGCCATGCGGTGATCACCGTCGGCGGCCTCGCATTTGAAAGCTACCACCCGGGCCCCGACGCGCTGAAACTGGCAAGCTATGCAATCAAGACGCTGTTCTTGAACCTGTTTGCCCATGCCGACAGCATCCAGGGATTCGGCCCGCTGGCGCACCCAAGGGCTGACAGCATCAGCCAGCCGGGGCCTGCCATTCTATGAACCGGGAGCGGCGGGCGGGCTCGCCCGACATTGCCGCCCTCACCTGAAGAACTGCCTCAGGCCTCGCGTGCCAGACGTTCTTCCAGCACCTCAAACGGCACGCCCGGCTCATCCTTGGCGCCGCGGATCACCAGCGAGGTTTTCACGCTGGCCACATTCGGCGTGGTCAGCAGATCGCCGGTCAGGAAGCTCTGGAACGTGCTCAGGTCAGGCGACACGCATTTCAGGATGAAATCCACCTCGCCGTTCAGCATGTGGCACTCGCGCACCAACGGCCAGCTGCGGCATTTCTCTTCAAAGGCGCTCAGCTCCGCCTCGGCCTGGCTCTCCAGCCCCACCATGGCAAACACCTGCACCTCGAACCCCAGCTCGCGGGAGTTCACATCTGCGTGGTAGCCGTGAATCAGCCCGGCCTCCTCCAGCGCCCGCACCCGGCGCAGACACGGCGGCGCCGAAATCCCGACCCGCTTGGCCAGTTCCACGTTGGTCATCCGCCCATCGGCCTGAAGCTCCGACAAAATCTTGCGATCAATCGGATCAAGACGGGTTGTGACCATGCTGGAAACTCCTGTGAGATTTGCGTTTCTTATAGCACCGCCACCGCAGCGCGCAATATTGTTTCAGCGTCGCGCAATATTCTTTGCAGCTCGGGCGCGCAAGCCGCAATGCGCAACCCTGCGGCAAATTTGTATCCCGCGGCATGCAGCCCCTTGGGGGTTTAAGCCTGCCCGCCCTGCCGCTATATGCATTGCCTGACGGCGGCACACCCGCCAGGCTGCATTAGTTGGGGACACAACACATGAGCGAGACGCGCCACACCAAGGTTCTGATCATCGGCTCCGGGCCTGCCGGCTATACTGCGGGGGTCTACGCGGCCCGCGCCATGCTGGAGCCGGTCCTGGTCCAGGGGATCGAACCCGGCGGCCAGCTGACCACCACTACCGAGGTCGAGAACTACCCCGGCTTCACCGAGGTGCAGGGCCCCGACCTGATGATCAAGATGCAGGAGCACGCCCAGGCGATGGGATGCGAAGTGATTGGCGACTACATCACCTCGCTCGACACCACCAAGCGCCCGTTTGTGGCCAAGGCTGACAGCGGCACCACCTTCACCGCCGACGCGGTGATCCTGGCGACCGGCGCCCGCGCCAAATGGCTCGGCCTGGAAAGCGAAGAGAAGTTCAAGGGCTTCGGCGTTTCCGCTTGCGCCACCTGCGACGGCTTCTTCTACCGCGGCCAGGAGATCGTGGTGATCGGCGGCGGCAACACCGCCGTGGAAGAGGCGCTGTTCCTCACCAACTTCGCCTCCAAGGTGACCCTGATCCACCGCCGCGACGAGCTGCGTGCCGAAAAGATCCTGCAGGACCGCCTGTTCAAGAACGAAAAGATCGAGACTCTGTGGTTCCACACCCTCGAAGAGGTTGTCGGCACCGACAATCCGCTGGGGGTTGAGGGCGTCGTGGTCAAGAACGTGCAGACCGGCGAAGTCAAGGAAATCCCCTGCAAGGGCGTCTTTGTCGCCATCGGCCACGCGCCGGCCAACGAGCTGGTCAAGGACGTGCTGGAGCTGCACAACGGCGGCTATGTAAAGGTGAAGCCCGGCTCCACCGAGACCTCGATCCCCGGCATCTACGCCGCCGGCGACCTGACCGACCACAAGTACCGCCAGGCGGTCACCTCGGCTGGCATGGGCTGCATGGCGGCGCTTGACGCCGAACGCTTCCTGGCCGAGCAGGAGTAACAGGGATGCCGCATGATTTCGCCGCGCAACGGGCTGAAACCGTTGCGGCATTCAACGATCTGCAGGCCGAACACGGCCTGCCGGAGGTGGCGGACGTGGATTATTTCTTCGTCCCCGCCCGCACCGGCGCCGACTGGCGCCCGCTGGCCGAGGAACTGAGCCGCGAAGGCTATGCTTGCGAGTTCTTCGAGGCTGACGGCGAGGATCCCGCCTATCTGTCCGCCACCCTGCAGGACCAGATCATCTCTGCCACCGGCATCTGGATCGGCGAGGAACTGGCCACCCGCGCGGCCCTCTCCCACGGCTTTGCACCGGACGGCTGGGGGCTGGAGGGCTGACCCCGGCAGCTGGTCTTCTCAACTTCTCCGGCACCGTCTGGCGCATTCTTTTCCGCTCTCAGGCGGATCGGCCCTTGGCTCCGGCCCGCGCTCCTGAGGGCCGTTTTCACCACAGCGGCCAGTTGGCGCTTTATACTTCGCTCAGCGCAGAGGGAGCGGGCATTGCCATCCGCCGCTATGTCTCTTCCGATGACCCGCCGCGCATCATCCTGCCCCTGCAGGTGAAAGACATCCGACTGGCGGATCTGCGCGGCCGGCCAGAGGTCTCCGCGGTCTGGCAGGACATCCGTGCCAGGGGCACTCCTTCACCGACCTGGGTCTTTTCTGATACCGCCCGGACGGAGGGGGCGCAGGGGCTGCTCTACTCATCCCGCTCTCGCCCGGACTTAACCCATTTGGTCTTGTTCGGCAGCGGCCTGCCCGTGCTTTCCCTTGCCGGTCCGCCCGCCCCGTGGCTCTCACCGCCTGCAACCGGGCATTGACCCCGCCCCCGCGCGCCCGCAGTCTGCACCCGGAAACCGCGAACAGGAGGACCCGGGTGGCAAGCGCGCTCTGGCAAGGCAACTGGATCACCCGCACCCGGATCGTCACCGGGCTGGTGCTGCTGACCTATGCCTTCTTTCACTTCCTCAACATCGGCCTCGGCCTGATCTCACCCGAATGGATGGACGAGTTTCAGGACGCCCGCCAAGTGATCACCCGCAGCCTGATTGGCAGCCTGATCCTCTATGCGTCGCTGATCCTGCACGCAGGCCTCGCGCTGTGGAACCTGGCCCGCCGCCGCACCCTGCGGATGCGCTGGGGCGAGGCGCTGCAGACTGTGCTTGGCCTCCTGATCCCGCTGCAGCTGATCGCCCACATCGTCTTTACCCGCTACTCGCACGAGGTCTACGGCACCAATGACGAGATGCCCTATCAGATCATCCTGATGTGGGCCTCGCCCGAGATCTGGCAGCAAAGCCTGCTGCTGCTGGCAGTCTGGATCCACGGCTGCATGGGATTGCACTACTGGCTGCGCCTCACCCGCTGGTGGCGCCCGCTGATCCCCTGGATGGCAGGCGTGGCCGTGTTCATCCCCGCCTTCGCCTTTGCCGGCCTGCTGACAGAGGGCCGCCGCATCTATGACCTGTTTGTTGAAGGCACTGAGCGCGCCGCGCTGATGGCGGATTTCAACTGGCCCAGCCAGCAGGCCTTTGCACAGATGTTCGAGACAGAGACGCTCTGGCTTTCGATCTTCTTTGCACTGCTTGGCGTCACCGCCGCCGCCTATCTCCTGCGCAAGCTGCTGCGCCGCCGCCGGGCGGTCACCATCCGCTACGCCTTCGGTCCGGAGATCCGCGCCGAGCGCGGCATGACCCTGCTGGAAATGTCACGCGCGGGCGGCGTCCAGCACACCTCCCTTTGCGGCGGCAAGGGGCGCTGCACCACCTGCCGCGTGGTGGTGGACGAGGGCAGCGAGCATCTGCCGCCCCCGGAACCGCCCGAGGCACTCAGCCTGGAACGGGTCAAAGCGCCTGCCAACATGCGGCTGGCCTGCCAGATCCGCCCGCAGGCGCCGCTGACGGTCACCCGCTTGTTCCGCCCTGACGGCCGCAAGGGCCGCGCCCATGCCAGCCAGGGCAGCGAGCAGCAGCTTGCGGTGCTGTTCCTCGACATGCGCGGCTTCACCGCCCGCACAGCGGGACAGCTGCCCTATGACGTGGTGTTCCTGCTGAACCGCTTCTTCGACGCCATCGTCCCCGCCATTACCAATGCCGGCGGGACGGTGGACAAATACCTCGGTGACGGGCTGCTGGCGCTGTTCGAGGAGCGCTCCCCTGCCCGCTCGGCCCGCGCCGCGCTGGAGGCCGCCGCCGCCATCGGCACCGCGCTGCAGGACTTCAACGCCCAGCTGGCCGCCGACGGCGAACCGGAAGTCCGCATCGGGATCGGAGTGCATCTGGGCGAGCTGGTGCTCGGCGAGATAGGCAGCGCCGCCCATGCCCCGCGCACCATCATCGGCGGCAGCGTCAACACTGCCAGCCGGCTCGAGGCCAAGACCAAGGAACTCGGTGTCGAGCTGCTGATCTCCGCCCGGGTGCTGGAGGCCGCAGGCTATGATTCGGACCATCTGCCGCTGGAAACCTTCCAGCTGCGCGGCGTTTCCAGGCCGCTGGACGCCCTGCCCGTGCCCCACGCCGCCGCCCTGCCCCGCACCCTGGCCGGAGAACAGCGTTAGGCCCGGCGTCCAAACCGCAAAACGGGTGTTTGCCCTTCCGGTCCAGCCCGCGCCAGCTATCCATCCCAGCACGCCGGGGGAGAACAAGCAGACCTGCTACCCGCGCCCGTTGCAGCCCTGCAACGCAGCAGATTTTCGCCAGCTGCGGCCAATTCCCCCTTTGCTTCCGCAGCAAACCATGTAATGCGTTCACGCGTGAACACACTTTTAACCCGTTGACCGTACTGCTGCCGCTCGTGACCGAAACCGCATCCATATCCACACCGGAAGGCGAAGACCTGCTGTTCCGCCTCCTGCGCCAGCTCGATACGGCGCCGGACGCCTCGCAGCGCGCCACCGCCGCGGCGGTGGGGATCTCGCTGGGGCGGCTCAACACCCTGCTGCGCGCTGCGGCCGAAAGTGGCCTGATCACCATCAGCGCCCGCCCCGGTCCCGACAAGCGGCAGCGGTTTGCCTATTCGCTGACTACCCGGGGTGCTGCGGAAAAAGTGCGGCTCACCGATCAATTCCTTGCCCGCAAGCTCGCAGAATACAACGCGCTGCATGCGGAACTCACCGGCTCCGCTAGCGGCCTCCCCCCTCTCAAACACAGGACCCATCCGATGCAAAGCAATCTGGCTCCCATCCCTGAGCTTTATGTCTCCTACGAAAGCGCCCAGAAACTGAAAGTCGAAGCAGCCGACCTGGTCAGCTGGGATCTGACCCCGCGCCAGATCTGCGACCTGGAACTGCTGATGAACGGCGGCTTCAATCCGCTTAAGGGCTTCCTGTCTGAGGCTGACTACAACAGCGTCGTCGACACCATGCGCCTGACCGACGGCTCGCTGTGGCCGATGCCGATCACCCTGGATGTGTCCGAAGATTTCGCGGCCAAGCTGGAAGCGGGCCAGGACATTGCCCTGCGCGACCAGGAAGGCGTGATCCTCGCCACCATGACCGTCACCGACAACTGGGTGCCGAACAAGGCAAAAGAGGCCGAGAAGGTCTTTGGCGCCGATGACGACGCGCATCCGGCGGTGAACTACCTGCACAACCAGGCCGGCAAGGTCTACCTGGGCGGTCCGGTCACCGGCATCCAGCAGCCCGTGCACTATGACTTCCGCGGCCGCCGCGACACCCCGAATGAGCTGCGCGCCTACTTCCGCAAGCTGGGCTGGACCAAGGTTGTTGCCTTCCAGACCCGCAACCCGCTGCACCGCGCCCACCAGGAGCTGACCTTCCGCGCCGCGCGCGAAGCCCAGGCCAACCTGCTGATCCACCCGGTGGTCGGCATGACCAAGCCGGGCGACGTCGACCACTTCACCCGCGTGCGCTGCTACGAAGCCGTCCTGGACAAATACCCGGCCGCCACCACCTCCATGTCGCTGCTGAACCTGGCAATGCGCATGGCCGGCCCGCGCGAGGCGGTCTGGCACGGCCTGATCCGCAAGAACCACGGCTGCACCCATTTCATTGTCGGCCGCGACCACGCAGGCCCCGGCAAGAACTCCGCCGGCGACGATTTCTATGGCCCCTATGACGCGCAGGACCTGTTCCGCGAGTTCCAGGGCGAAATGGGCATCGAAATGGTCGACTTCAAACACATGGTCTATGTGCAGGAGCGCGCCCAGTACGAGCCGAACGACGAGATCGCCGACCGCGACAACGTCACCATCCTGAACATCTCCGGCACCGAACTGCGCCGCCGCCTGGCTGAGGGCCTGGAAATCCCCGAGTGGTTCTCCTTCCCCGAGGTGGTCAAGGAACTGCGCAAGACCAAGCCGCCGCGCTCCAAGCAGGGCTTCACCGTGTTCTTCACCGGCTTCTCCGGCTCCGGCAAATCCACCATTGCCAACGCTCTGATGGTCAAGCTGATGGAAATGGGCGGCCGCCCGGTCACCCTGCTGGACGGCGACATTGTTCGTAAGAACCTGTCGAGCGAGCTGGGCTTCTCGAAAGAGCACCGCGACCTCAACATCCGCCGCATCGGCTATGTGGCCTCCGAGATCACCAAGAACGGCGGCATCGCCATCTGCGCCCCGATCGCGCCTTACGCCACCACCCGCCGCGCCGTGCGCGAGGACGTGGAACAGTTCGGCGCCTTTGTCGAGGTGCACGTTGCCACCTCGATCGAGGAATGCGAACGCCGCGACCGCAAGGGCCTCTACAAACTGGCCCGTGAAGGCAAGATCAAGGAATTCACCGGCATCTCCGACCCCTATGACGTGCCGGCCAACCCGGAACTGTCGGTTGAGACCGAAAACGTCGACGTCGACAACTGCGCCCACCAGGTTCTGCTGAAGCTGGAAAGCATGGGCCTGATCAAGGCCTGAGCCTGACGGCACAGCGAGACATGAGAGCGGCCCGCCAATTGGCGGGCC
>NZ_JWLE01000045.1:1033-57057 GCF_000813785.1 Leisingera sp. ANG-DT | reverse complement strand
ACTATGGCAACCTGTGCCTGCAATTCTTAGGGCACTGCAACTTGACTGGGGAACCCATTGTCTTCGCGAAACTTATTGATCATTACCACGGACCGGAACTTTGCACGCACGTTGCAGGGCTATATGGAGTCCGCCTATCCCGGCATGAAAGTGCTTTTGGCCAACAACCTGATGATGGCTTACAATCAGGCGGAGGCCGCACAGCCGGTGTTTGCCTTCGTTGAGGACGGGTTCACCAAGCTGCCTGAGTTTGAGATGATGATGGCGCTGTTTTCCGCCATGGACACCCGCTGGGTCTCCGTGATGGACACTCAGGGCGCCACGCCGGCCCGCAAGTCCTCACCGCTGCTTGATGTCGGCGCCGGTATCTTCGAGCTGACCAAATCAGACCACCCAAGCCAGTTTGCGCAGTATTTCGATATGATGCTCAACGCGCCGCGCCGCAGCCCCCGGGCTGCCGCAGGTGCCTCGGCCGCCCGGCCGGCCGCTGCTGCTGGCGGCAGCAAGAAACTTATTCTGATCGGATCCTCAACGGGTGGCGTGGAGGCGCTGCGCAGCGTGCTGGTCGGCTTCCCCTTCGACTGCCCTCCGACCCTGATTGTGCAGCACACCGGCAAGAACTTCGGCTCCGGGCTGGTGTCACTGCTGGACCGCATCTGCCCTGCCCGGGTGCGCCCGGCAGAAGACGGCACCACGCTGGAGCCGGGCCATGTTTACATCGCCGCAGGCCAGCGCCGCCACATGGGGATCACCAGCCGCAAACCGCTGCGCCTGCGGATGAAGGAAGGCCCCGATATTTCCGGCCACACACCCTCTGTTGACGCTCTGTTCACCTCTGCCGTGCCATATGGAAAGGACGTTGTAGCCACCATCCTGACCGGCATGGGCCAGGATGGGGCCAGGGGGCTCCTGGAACTGCGCAAGGCCGGCGCCAAGACCTTTGCCCAGGATGAGAAATCCTCAGTGGTCTACGGCATGCCACGGGTGGCCTGGGAAATGGGGGCTGCCCAGCAGCAGGTGCCTCTGGCCCGGATGGCCAATACACTACTACAGGCCAGCAAGGTCTGATCGAACCGCAGGAAGGACCTGACTTTGACTACTGTTTTCGCCAATTCGAAATCCGTTACGGTTCTGCAGGGGGAATACCGGGTGAGCACGGATCAGAAGATCATGTTCTCCACGGTCCTTGGCTCATGCATCGCGGCCTGCATTTACGATCCGGAAAATGGTGTGGGCGGGATGAATCATTTCCTGCTCGCCAACGCCCGCCAGGGCGGGGCGGCCAATGCCCGCTACGGCATCCACGCAATGGAGCTGCTGATCAACGGCATCCTCAAGAAAGGTGCCAGCCGCTCCAACCTGAAAGCCAAGGTGTTCGGCGGCGCCAAAATGTCGGCAAACCTGTCGGATATCGGGGCTGCAAATGCCGATTTCGTGCAGCGGTTCCTGCGCGACGAAGGCATTCCCGTGATTTCTTCCAGCGTCGGAGGCACTTCGGCACGCCGGGTACGGTTCCACGCCTGTTCCGGCGCAGCCCAGCAGACACATGTCAAGGACGACCGCAAACTCGGCGAACTGGAACAGCGCGCCGCCGCACGTCCGGCTCCGGTCCCTGCACCGGCAGCGGCAGGCGCTGGCGCTGGCGTGGTGGATCTGTTCTGACCGGCCGCCACCTTCGGCACGCCGCCTGGCCTGCAAGGCCGCTGAGCACAGTGCGTGAAATACCGTTTGCCCGCACCGGCCGGCACAGGTAGTCCCTTAGGGGTCATGAGCGCATACCTGGCTTCATTCTTGAATTCATTGGCTTCGCCGGTTTTCTGGCGGAGCCTTGCTGCAGCAGGGGCGCTGATCTCCGGCATGGCCGGGCAGCTGCAGGCCGAAGTCACCGTGTTTGCGGCCGCCAGCACCAAAACCGCGCTGGATGAGGCAGCGGCATCCTACCGGGACAGCACCGGTCAAAAACTAACACTCTCATATGCAGGCTCTCCAGCCCTGGCCCGGCAGATCCAGCTGGGCGCACCGGCAGACCTGTTCATCTCAGCCAACCCCAGTTGGATGGACGTGCTGCAGCAAGAAGGCCTGATCGACGAAACCTCACGTCTGGACTTGCTTGCGAACAATCTGGTTTTGATCGCGCATGGACCAGGTGCTCTGCCGCTGGACTTAGAGGCCTCGGATCTGGCAGGCCGGCTTGGAGAAAGCCGCCTGGCCATGGCGCTGGTGGATGCGGTGCCTGCAGGCATCTACGGCAAGGCAGCGCTGATGGCACTGGGGCAATGGAATGAGCTTGCCCCCAAGGTGGCTCAGACCGCCAATGTGCGCTCCGCGCTGGCGCTGGTTGCCTCCGGCGAGGCGTCAATGGGAGTTGTCTATGCCACCGATGCCAAGGCGGAAGATGGAGTCACGGTGATTGCAGCCTTTCCGGCAGACAGCCATCCTCCGGTCATCTACCCGGCTGCTGTCGTCACCGGCGGCAATATGGCTGAGGCAAAGGCGTTTCTGGATTTTCTTAACGGCCCCGCGGCCCGGAGCATCTTTCTGCATCACGGTTTTGGAGAACCCCAAGAGTGAGCGCTGAATCTGCATGGCTGGGTCCCGAGGAATGGCAAGCGGTGATGCTGTCGCTTCAGGTCTCGATCTGGGCAACGCTGGCGGCACTTCCGCCGGCGGTCTTCACCGCCTACGCGCTGGCACGCTGGCAGTTTCCAGGTAAGCAGATCGTCAACAGCCTGGTGCACCTGCCGCTGATCCTGCCTCCGGTGGTCACCGGCTACCTGCTGCTCATGCTGTTCGGCACAAAAGGACCGGTTGGCGGCGCATTGCAGCAGATCGGCATCGTCTTTGCCTTCCGCTGGACCGGGGCAGCGCTGGCCGCCGGTATCATGGCATTTCCGCTGATGGTGCGGGCCATCCGCCTGTCGGTGGAGGCGGTGGACCCCAAGCTGGAACAGGCCGCCGCCACCCTGGGCGCATCGCGCATCATGTGTTTTGCTACCATCACCCTGCCGATGATCCTGCCCGGGCTGATCGCCGGCGTGGTGCTGGGCTTTGCCAAGGCCATGGGCGAGTTCGGCGCCACCATCACCTTTGTCTCCAGCATTCCCGGACAGACCCAGACGCTGCCCTCGGCGATCTACACCTTTCTGCAGGTGCCCGGCGGCGAGACCGCGGCGCTGCGGCTGACCCTGGTGTCGATTGCAATCGCCTTGACCGCGCTGCTGCTGTCGGAACTGCTGGCGCGCCGGGCGGCTGACCGGGCCGGGGGGCGCTGATGCTGACCGTTTCGCTGCAACATGCGCTGCCAGGGTTCGGGTTGGACGTGCAGTTTGAGGCGCCGCCAGGGGTCACCGTGCTGTTTGGCCGCTCCGGCACCGGCAAAACGACGGTGATCCAGGCGGTGGCCGGGCTGCTGCGGCCGGATCAGGGCCGGGTGGCGCTGCAGGGCGAGGTGCTGTGCGACACCAGCCGGGGGCAATGGCTGCCGCCGCACAAGCGCCGGATGGGCTGTGTCTTTCAAGAGGGGCGGCTGTTCCCGCATCTGACGGTGCGCCAGAACCTGGCTTTCGGCCAATGGTTCGCGCCCCGGAATGCAAAGCGAGAAAACCTGGACCGGGTGGTGGAGCTCTTGGGCATCGGCCCGCTTCTGCAGCGCCGGCCCGGACATTTGTCAGGCGGCGAAAAGCAGCGCGTTGCCATTGGCCGGGCGCTGCTATCCGCGCCGCGGATGATCCTGGCGGATGAACCGCTGTCGGCTCTGGATGAGGCCCGCAAGGCAGAGATCCTGCCCTATTTCGAGCGGCTGAGGGACGAGATCGGCATTCCGATGCTCTACGTCAGCCATTCGGCGGCTGAAGTCGCCCGGCTGGCGACCACCGTGGTTGTGCTGCAGGACGGCCAGGTTCAGCGGCAAGGCTCCGCGGCAGAGGTTCTGGGTGATCCCGCGGTTATGCCCGCAGGCGTCCGCGCGGCAGGCGCATTGCTGCAGGCACGGGTGGCGCGGCATCACGGCGACGGGCTGACAGAGCTGGATGCAGGCGGCGTGCCGCTGTACCTGCCGCAGATCGCCAGGGCGCCCGGCAGCATGGTCCGGGTGCGGGTTTCGGCGCATGAGGTGATCCTGTCGCGCCAGCGCCCCGAAGGGCTGTCGGCGCTTAACATCCTGCCGGGCACTGTGGAACATGTCCGCACCGGCGGCGGGCCCGGCGCTATGGTCTCGCTGACCACGCCGGCGGGCCGGGTTCTGGCCCGTGTCACCCGACGCTCCGCCCAGGCCCTGGGATTGGAGCCTGGTGCAGAATGCCATGCAGTGGTCAAAACCGTCTCCATTGCGCCGGAAGATATCGGCGGCGGCGGTGGATAGGGCCGCCAGTCACGTCTTCAAAAATACCAAGACAATCCTTCAGGTATTCTTGATACGGAAATAAGTTCGGTTGCGCCGGACAGGCGGGTATCAATGGAGCAGCACTTCAGCAGGAAAGGCAGCCGATGACCAAACGATCCTATTACGCTCCGGAAGGCGGGCTGCCGCCGCAGACCCAGCTGCTGACCGACCGCGCCATGTTCACCGAGGCTTATGCGGTGATCCCCAAGGGCACCATGAGCGATATCGTGGCCAGCCTGCTGCCGTTCTGGGACAAGGCGCGCTTCTGGGTGCTGTCGCGGCCCCTGTCCGGATTTGCCGAGACCTTTTCGCAGTATATCGCCGAGGTGCAGCCCGGCGGCGGCAGCGACCGTCCGG
Organism: Leisingera sp. ANG-DT; assembly: GCF_000813785.1. Classification (NCBI taxonomy): domain Bacteria; kingdom Pseudomonadati; phylum Pseudomonadota; class Alphaproteobacteria; order Rhodobacterales; family Roseobacteraceae; genus Leisingera; species Leisingera sp. ANG-DT. The sequence continues at coordinate 52,319 of NZ_JWLE01000045.1, read as the reverse complement.
AAACGGAAGCAGGCACCGAGGCGGTGCTGTTCGTGGTGCAAGGATCAATGACCCTGACCATCGACGGAACCGCGCATGAAATGGAGGAGGGCGGCTATGCCTTCCTGCCGCCGCAAGCGGTCTGGAGCCTGCGCAATAACGGTGACGCACCGGTCCGCTTCCACTGGATCCGCAAGGCCTATCAGCCGGTTGCAGGGCTGGACGCGCCGGAGGCCTTTGTCACCAGCGACAAACACGTCGACCCGACCCCGATGCCGGAAACCGAGGGCAAGTGGGCGACCACCCGTTTCGTGGACCCCAACGACCTGCGCCACGACATGCATGTGACCATCGTCACCTTCGAGCCCGGCGCGGTGATCCCCTTTGCCGAGACCCATGTGATGGAGCATGGCCTTTATGTGCTGGAGGGCAAGGCGGTCTACCGGCTGAACCAGGACTGGGTCGAGGTCGAGGCCGGCGATTACATGTGGCTGCGCGCCTTCTGCCCGCAAGCCTGTTATGCAGGCGGCCCGGGCAAGTTCCGCTACCTGCTCTACAAGGACGTGAACCGTCACATGCCGCTGGCGCCGCTGCGCTGACGGGCAGGTCAGGGGAACACAAGCCGTTTTCCGGCATCGGGCTGCTCATACTCAGGCTGGCTGACTCTCAGGTCAGCTGGCCTGTTCGCTGTTATGAAGCACCCACCATTTATGCATTGCATGGAACATATCCGTTAGCGCCATAGCCTTGGCGGTTGCCGTATACTCCACCCTCGGCGGAACCTCGGGAAAGATCTCCCGGCTGACAAGGCCGTCTTTCTCCAGCGCCCTCAGCTGGCTGGTGAGCATGGTCTGGGTGATGCCTTCAACGTCACGCCTCAGCTCGCCAAACCGTTTGGTTCCCTGAAAAATCAGCACTTGAAGGATGATCAGCTTCCACTTGCCGCCAATGAGCTGAGCGATGTCCGGCATCGGACAGCGCGTGCCAAATGCCGGGCCAGATTGCGGGGTCTGGAAATTTTCTGGCGGTTCGGCATTCATCGCAAATCTCTCTTGGTACAAAAATCATACTAACATGAATTCACGAAGTTTCGCGGAAATCCTGAGTTTAGGATGCCATTCAGCAGGAACTTGTTATTGGAAGCAGCTCGGCAACAGCCGGGCAATAGTATCATTTACCTGACTAAGTAAGAAAATTCTGCCTACTTTTCAATTAATTACCAACCTCTATCCTCCTCAGAGACACCTGAAGGAGGTTCAGCATGACACTCACTATTCACACAATCAGCGGCGCACCCCGCGCCTGGCGTGTTCTCGCGGGCCTGGCACTCAAGGGGCTGAGCTGGGAGCAGAAGGTGCTGTCAGCGTCAGACGGCGAGCACAAGAAGGAACCCTTCCTTTCGCTCAATCCGCGCGGCACGGTCCCGGTGCTGGAAGCAGGCGGCTGCGTCATACGGGATTCCATCGCGGCTCTTGCCTGGCTCGACAGGGCCTTTCCGAAGCATCCGCTGTTTGGCGCAACCCCGGAAGAAGCCGCAGAAATCTGGCAGATCACGATGGAGGCCAGCAGCTATCTGCGAGATGCCTGCTATGATGTGCTGGCGCCTGTGCTGGTTAAGCGTATCTCTCCGGCCCCCGGCAGTCCTGAAGAAACAGCGCTGAAGACCGCGTCAGAGGCCCTGCACAGAGAGTGCCGCTGGCTGGAAGGGCTTCTGGACAGCAGGCCGTATCTGGCCGGGTATACCCCCAGCGCCGCTGACGCAGTAGTATTTCCGGAAATCCGCCTGATCCAAAGGGCCGCCGAAACCCGCCACGAGGTGATGGAGAAGCTCGGGTTCGGCTTCCCTCCGGATCTCTACCCCCGTCTGGCAGACTGGAAGGACCGGATGAGCGTGCTGCCCGGCATGGCCGAAACCCTTCCGCTGCACTGGGACGAGCATACCAGACGCCCAGCTGCACGGAATTACAAGCGCAGCATCTCTACCGCAGCCACACCGGACCAGGCATTTCACGCTCTAACCCAAGGGTTCGGGGATTGGTGGACGGAGCCGGATAATCCCATTCTGCAGCCCGGCGACCGCGCCAAATTCACCTTCCCTCCGGGACGCTCCTTCTGGATCTTTGAGGCCAAGCGCCTTGTTCCCGGCGAACTTGTCGAGCTGGAATGCGTCGAGGCGCTGCATCTGCACGAAGGGCAGCCCAGCGAAATCGAAACCGAATGGCTCGGCACGCGCGCTATTTGGCGGATTTCTCCGGATCCGCAGGGCTGCCGCATCCGGTTTGAGCATGAAGGCCTCAGGCCCAGCCTGCTCTGCTATGATGTTTGCGAGGCTGGCTGGGACCATTTCTTCGCTTCCAGCCTGAAGGCCTATCTCGACACCGGTCAGGGCAGGCCGCACCGCACCGCGGAGGAATTGCAGCACTAGGCGCAGGGGGGCGTCAGGCGGCCGGCGCCCCCATTCCTTGCGACAGTTTCTGCGCGGCGTCCTTGACCAGGGTGCCGATGCCATAGATGCCGCCGTCCGGCATCCGTGCGGTGGGGCCGGAGATCGAAATCCCAGCCAGGACCTCGCCCTGCATGCCAAAAACGGGCGCCGCGACGCAACGCATGCCCGGCGCCTTTTCCTCATCGTCGAATGACCAGCCGCGGTTGCGGATTTGCGCCAAGTCTGCGCGCAAAGTCTCTGCCGAGGTCAGGGTTTTCTCCGTAAACCGCTCCAGCGTGCGCCCGCGCAGGAAACGGGCCAGCTGATCCTCACCGAAACAGCTGAGCAGCGCCTTGCCGATGCCGGAAGCATGCATGGGAGAAGTGGTTCCAGGCGGAAAGAAAGCCCGGATCGATTCATGGGTTTCCACCTGGCTCACGAACATCACATCGCCGCCGCGTTCGATGCCGAGGTTGGAGGTCTCGCCGGTAGCCTCCATCAGCTCCCGCATCACCGGCCGCGCCCGTTCGATCACACTGGAGCGGCGCAGGAAGGCGGAGCCGAGACGGAACGCCATCGCGCCGATGTGCCAGGTCTGCGACTGCGGCTCCATCTCGACAATCCGGCGCGCCTCCAGCGTTGCCAGCACCCGGTACATAGTGGCCGCCGACTGATCGAGCGCGGAGGAAAGCTCCGTCAGCGTCATGCCACTGGCGCCAGCTAGCGCGTCCAGCACATCCAGCGCCCGGTCAAGCGATTGGATCGTGGCCGGCTGACTGGCGGAATCAAAGCTTTTGGGGCGGCCCTTGCGGCGCGGCGGCTGGGACATTTTCAGGTCTTTCTTGGCAATTCAAGCAGCTGCTTATCGATAAAACTGAAAATACCTTCTGTACAGTGAAAAAACTAAACCCATTGAAAATATGGATAAATAACTCGTTTCTCCCATTTTTGAAATCTTTTTTCAAAAAAGTATCCCTGCGGGCAGCTGCCCCTTACATTGGAGGAAATCGCCACAGGAGGGCACGACATGAGCTTTCAAAATCCGGTTTTCATTCCCGGTCCGACCAATATGCCCGAAGCACTGCGCAAGGCAGTGGACATGCCGACGCTGGACCACCGCTCGCCGCTGTTCGGCCAGATCCTGCACCCGGCACTGGCCGGTGTGAAGAAGGTTCTGAAAAGCGAAACCGCCGAGATATTCGTCTTCCCGTCGACCGGCACCGGCGGCTGGGAAACCGCGATCACCAACACGTTGAATTCGGGCGACAAGATCCTGGCGGCGCGCAACGGCATGTTCAGCCACCGCTGGATCGACATGTGCCAGCGTCACGGTCTGGACGTCCAGGTTGTTGAAACCCCCTGGGGCGAGGGCCTGCCCGCGGACCGGTATGAGGAAATCCTGACCGCTGACACTTCCCACCAGATCAAGGCGGTTCTGGCGACCCATAACGAGACCGCAACTGGCGTCAAATCCGACATCGCCGCCGTCCGCCGCGCGCTGGACGCCGCAGGCCACCCGGCGCTGCTGTTTGTCGATGGCGTTTCCTCCATCGCCTCGATGGACTTCCGGATGGACGAATGGGGCGTCGATATTGCCGTCACCGGCTCGCAAAAGGGTTTCATGCTGCCGCCGGGCCTGGCCATCGTTGGCTTCTCGCCCAAGGCCATGAAAGCTGCCGAGACCGCGACCCTGCCGCGCACCTTCTTTGATATCAAGGACATGGCCAACGGCTATGCCAACAGCGCCTATCCCTACACGCCTTCTGTCGGCCTTCTGAACGGTCTGAACATGGCCTGTGGTATGCTGCTGGACGAAGGGCTGGAGAATGTCTTTGCCCGCCACCACCGGATTGCCGAGGGCGTCCGCGCCGCGGTCCGCGCCTGGGGGCTGGAGCTGTGCGCTGTGTCGCCGGACGTCTACTCTGACAGCGTCAGCGCCATCCGCACGCCGGACGGCTTTGACGCCAACAAGTTCGTGAGCCTGGCGGCCGAGAAATACGGCGTCGCCTTTGGCACCGGCCTGGGCGAAGTCGCGGGCAAGGTGTTCCGCATCGGCCACCTGGGCAGCCTGACCGATGTGATGGCTCTGTCCGGCATTGCCACCGCCGAAATGGTCATGGCCGACCTGGGCCTCAACATCCAGCTGGGCTCCGGCGTTGCTGCTGCGCAGGACTACTACCGCGGCAACACCGCCTCCAGCACCAAGGCTGCCGCCTGATGAAGGATACCGCTATGTATATCCCGACTTATGAGGACATGCTGGCTGCGCATGAGCGCATCCAGCCCCATATCCGCCGCACCCCGGTGCGCACCTCTGCTTATCTGAATGAACTGACCGGGGCAGAGCTGTTCTTCAAATGCGAGAACTTCCAGGAGCCGGGCGCCTTCAAGGTGCGCGGCGCCACCAACGCGGTGTTCGGGCTGGATGAGGCGCAGGCCGCCAAGGGCGTCGCCACGCACTCCTCAGGCAACCATGCCTCCTGCCTGTCTTATGCGGCAATGCTGCGCGGCATCCCGTGCAACGTGGTCATGCCGCGCACCGCGCCGCAGGCCAAGAAGGACACCGTGCGCCGCTACGGCGGCCGGATCACTGAATGCGAGCCCTCGACCTCCTCGCGCGAGGAGACCTTTGCCAAGGTGCAGGCCGAAACTGGCGGCGATTTCGTGCACCCTTACAACGACCCGCGCGTGATTGCGGGGCAGGGCACCTGTGCCAAGGAGTTTGTGGAGCAGACCGACGGTCTCGACATGGTTGTGGCCCCGATCGGCGGCGGCGGCATGATCTCGGGCACCTGCCTGACGCTGTCGACGCTGGCACCGGAAACCCAGGTGGTCGCGGCAGAGCCGGAGCAGGCCGATGACGCCTACCGCAGCTTCAAGGCGGGCTACATCATCGCCGACGATGCGCCCAAAACCATCGCCGACGGGTTGCTGGTACCGCTGAAGGATCTGACCTGGCACTTTGTCAGCAACCACGTCAGCGAGATCTACACCGCGTCGGATGCGGAAATCATCGATGCGATGAAGCTGATCTGGAAGCACCTGCGCATCGTGATGGAGCCGTCCTCCGCGGTGCCGCTCGCCACCATTCTGAAAAACAAAGACGCCTTCGCGGGCAAACGCGTGGGCCTGATCGTCACCGGCGGCAATGTCGACCTCGACAAGCTGCCCTGGATGAACAGCTAAACTGGGGAATTAAACCATGAACGCACAGACCAAATTTGAAGAGCTTGAAGTCGGCTATGACGTCCCGGCGATCCCGGGCATGGACGAAGCTGACATCCAGACCCCGGCGCTGGTCCTCGACCTGGACGCGCTGGAGCGCAACATCAAGAAGATGGGCGACTATGCCAAGGCACACGGCATGCGCCACCGGGTGCACGGCAAGATGCACAAGTCGGTGGATGTGGCCAAGCTGCAGGAACGCCTTGGCGGCGCCGTTGGCGTCTGCTGCCAGAAGGTGTCGGAGGCTGAGGTCTTTGCGCGCGGCGGCATCAAGGACGTGCTGGTCTCCAACCAGGTGCGCGACCCGCAGAAAATCGACCGCCTGGCCCGCCTGCCCAAACTGGGCGCCCGCACCATCGTCTGCGTCGATGATCTGGACAACGTGGCCGACCTGTCGGCAGCAGCACAAAAGCACGGCACCGAGCTGGAAGTCTTTGTCGAGATCGACTGCGGCGCAGGCCGCTGCGGCGTGACCACCACCGAAGCCGTGGTTGAGATTGCCAAAGCGGTGAACGCGGCAGAGAACCTCAAGTTCTCCGGCATCCAGGCCTATCAGGGCGCTATGCAGCACATGGACAGCTACGAGGACCGCAAAGCCAAGCTGGACATCGCCATCGCGCAGGTTGCCGATGCGGTCGAAGGCTTAAAGAAGGAAGGCATCGAGTGCGAGCTGGTCTCCGGCGGCGGCACCGGCTCCTACTACTTCGAATCGAACTCCGGCGTGTACAACGAACTGCAGTGCGGCTCCTACGCCTTCATGGACGCCGATTACGGCCGCATCCTGGACAAGGACGGCAACCGGATCGACCAGGGCGAGTGGGAAAACGCCTTCTTCCTGCTGACCCAGGTGATGAGCCACGCCAAGGCCGACAAGGCCATCGTGGATGCCGGCCTCAAGGCGCAATCGGTCGACAGCGGCCTGCCCTTCATCTTTGGCCGCGACGACGTGGAATACATCAAATGCTCGGACGAGCACGGTGTGGTCTCTGATCCCTCCGGCGCGCTGAAAGTGGGCGACAAGCTGCGGCTGGTGCCCGGCCACTGCGACCCGACCGCCAACGTGCATGACTGGTACGTCGGTGTCCGGAACGGCAAGGTCGAAACCGTCTGGCCCGTCTCAGCCCGCGGCAAAGCCTACTAAGCAAACGATCCCCGAACTGGCGGAGGTGCGCATGCCGCCCTCCGCCGGCTTTTTTGTTGAGGAGAAACAGACATGTATATCGTTCCGGAAAAGGCGATTGCGGATCTTGTGACCCGTGAAGCCTCGTTCGATGCGGTCGAGAAAGTCTTTGCCGCGATGGCCGCAGGCGATGCCTACAACTTCCCCGTCGTGCGCGAGGCAATCGGCCACGAGGACGCGCTTTACGGCTTCAAGGGCGGCTTTGACCGCGCAGGCCTGACGCTGGGCCTCAAGGCCGGCGGCTACTGGCCGAACAACCTGGAAAAGCGCGGGCTGATCAACCACCAGTCCACCGTCTTTCTGTTCGACCCGGACACCGGCAAGGTGAAGGCGATGGTCGGCGGCAACCTGCTGACCGCGTTGCGTACCGCCGCGGCATCCTCAGTGTCGATCAAGCATCTGGCCCGCCAGGACGCCAAGGTGATCGGCATGATCGGCGCCGGCCACCAGGCCACCTTCCAACTGCGCGCCGCCCTGGAGCAGCGCCAGTTCGAGAAGGTTATCGGCTGGAACTACCACCCGGAAATGCTGCCCAACATCGAAAAGGTCGCCGCGGAAGCAGGCCTACCGTTTGAAGCAGTGGACCTCCCCGGCATGACAGAGGCGGATGTGATCATCTCCATCACCTCGGCCTTTGCACCGTCCCTGATGGCAGATCACGTCAGCCCCGGCACCCATATCGCATGCATGGGCACCGACACCAAGGGCAAGCAGGAGGTCGAGGCCGAACTTCTGGTCAAGGCATCCGTGTTCACCGACGAAGTGGCGCAATCCATCTCCATCGGCGAGGCGCAGCACGCGGTGGCGCAGGGCCTGATCCAGGAGTCTGATGTTGCCCAGATCGGCGCGGTCATCAACGGCACCAATCCGGGCCGCACCTCGGACGATCAGATCACCCTGTTCGATGGCACCGGCGTCGGCCTGCAGGATCTGGCCGTCGCGGCCTCTGTTGTGGAAGTGGCGGTTGAAAAGGGCATCGCCATCGAGGTCGATTTCTAAGCCCCGGCCAGAAACACATTCTGCAAATATCCGCATAGCGGAACGGCAGGAGAGAGGTGTACCTCTCTCCTGCTTTCTTTTGGGGGACTGAAAAAATGTTTCTGGGATTGAGCCTGCTGGTGGTCGGCGTGGTGCTGTGCCTGAACGGCATCTGGCAGATGGGCCGGATACAGGACCGCGAGATTATCCTGATCAACGCAGTCGCCGCGCTGGTGTTCTTTGCCGTGGTGCTGCTGATCGCGCTGGCGGCGCGGCAACCTGCGGACCTGCTGGATGCGGGCATGACGCTGTTGTTCGGCTCCACCTATCTGTGGGTGGCCTACAACCGCACTTTCGCCTCCAGCGGCGAGGGGTTGGGATGGTTCAGCGGCTTTGTGGCCCTCACCGCCGCGCCGATGGTGCTGCGGGTACTGGCGCAGGCGGACGGTCTGTTCGATGTCTGGCTGGCAGGTTGCTGGGCGGCATGGTCCGGGCTGTGGTTCCTCTATTTCCTGAACCTTGCCCTCAAACGCGGCAGCCCCCGGCTAACTGCCATTGCAACGCTGTTGTGCGGCATCTTCACCGGCTGGCTGCCGGGTCTGGCAGTGCTGCACGGGCTGGCTGGCTGAAACGAAAAGAACCGGCCCATTGCGGGCCGGCTCGTATTGTCATTTCATTGCATCTGCCTGCGTCAGGCGTGGTCCTCATGCGGCAATGACCCGCGGCCGTGGCCGCTCATCCCGCCGGAGACTTCCTCGGTGGCCTCCCCCGCCAGTTCCTGCGGCAGCACCAGATTCAACACGATGGCAATCAGCGCTGCAGGCAGCAGACCGCTGGTCAGCAGGATGCGTGCGGTGTCCGGCATGTGCTGCAGCGCGCCTGGTTCCAGCTGCAGACCCAGGCCGATGGACAGGGAGATCGCAAAGATCACCATGTTGCGGCGGTTCCAGTCCACGTCCGACAGCATCGAAACGCCTGCCGCAACCACCATGCCGAACATCACGATCACACCGCCGCCCAGCACCTCGATCGGCACCGTGCGGATCACCGCGCCCACCTTGGGGATCAGCCCGCAGATGATCAGGAAGATGGCTCCGCAGGTCACCACGTGGCGGCTCATCACCCCGGTCATCGCGATCAGGCCCACGTTCTGGGAAAACGACGTGTTGGGGAAGGCGCCGAAGAATCCCGCCACAGCCGTACCCACACCATCGGCATAGGTCGCACCTGCGATCTCCTCCTCGGTGGCCTCGCGGCCCGCGCCGCCCTTGGTCACGCCGGAAACGTCACCGACGGTCTCAACCGCGGAAACAAAGCTCATCAGGCAGAAGCCGATGATCGCCGCAGCCGAGAACTCGAAGCCGTATTTGAACGGCTGCGGCAGGGCAAAGGCAGCGGCCCGCTCCCAAGAGCCGGAAACGGCTTCAAACGTCAGCATGCCCGTCATCAGCGCATAGATGTAGCCGACGATCAGGCCCAGCAGCACGGCGGAGACCGAAAGCATCCCCTTGGTGAAGAACTTGAGGCCGAGGGTGACGAAAATCACTACCAGCGCCGCCGACCAGTTCAGCAAGGAACCGTACTCCGGCGTGCCGATGGCCGGAACACCGCCCGCGGCGTACTGGATGCCGACCTTCACCAGCGCCAAACCGATCATGGTGACCACCAGTCCGGTAACCAGCGGCGGCAGCGCAAAGCGGATCTTGCCGATCACCGTACCGAGCAGCCCGTGGAAAATGCCTCCAACAATAACACCGGTGAACAGCGCGGCCAGCCCGTCGACACCCTTGCCCGCAACCAGCGGGATCATGATTGGCAGGAAGGCGAATGAGGTGCCCTGCACAATCGGCAGCGCCGAGCCGATGGGCCCCACGGTGATGGTCTGCAGCAGAGTGGCGATGCCGGCAAACAGCATCGACATCTGGATCAGATAGAGCAGTTCGGGGAAATCGGGCGAATTGGAGCCGAAGCCGAAACCGGCGGCGCCGGCCACGATGATGGCGGGTGTCACGTTTGAAACGAACATCGCCAGCACATGCTGGATGCCCAGCGGCACCGCCTTGTGCAAGGGCGGTGTGTAATTGGGGTCGCGCAGCTGTGCCGGCGTCCCAATGGAAGTGTCAGCCATGATTGGAATCTCCTGTCGGTCATGGGGATCTTGCCGCTTCTTGTTTTTGTTGGCGGCTTCGGGGTGTGCGGTCAGTCTGCGACCACGGTAAACGGCTCCTTGAACCAGTGTTCTTCGAGATTGGGGGAGGTACCGATCCGGTCGACAACGATATATTGGCCGGGTGCTCCCAGCGGGGCGAGCACCCCGTGCCAAGTGCCGCGGTGCAGATTGATGGATTGGCTCGGCTGGCTGATGAAGGCCTGCAGGTTGACCGGCACACCGCCATCGTCGTCCGCGACTACAACCAGCATAGGAACGCCGCTCACTGGCACAAAGGCCTGGCTGCCCTCCGGATGGCGCTCCACCATGTCGACCTTATGCGGCAGATGGCGGGCCTTGGCATCAAACAGGCTGATACCGGCCCGGCCGTCCGGCCCGAAGTCCAGGGCCGCGCGGTCGTGATGACGCCCGCACATGCCCTGATTGATGATCTTGTCCGGCGCGCCCGCAACCTCGATCACATCGCCATAGGGTGCAAAAGCCGCTGCGGTCAGCGGCTTCGCTATCAGCCGCCCGCTCACGGCAGCAGGTCCTGCAGCCGGAACTGGGCGATGCGCTCGACCTGGCGGCAAGCCTCATCGAACTCGGTGGCCCGGTCATTGTGGATACGCCGGTGGAAGGCCTCCATGATCGACGCCTTGTTGTGGTCACGCACCGCGATGATGAAGGGGAAGCCGTGCTTCTCCACATACTCGGTGTTGAGCCGGGTGAAGGTTTCCCGTTCTTCATCGGTGAGCATATCAAGGCCGGCACTGGACTGTTCCGAGGTGCTCTCCGCCGTCAGCCGGCCTGCCGCGGCCAGTTTGCCCGCCAGATCCGGGTGCGCAGTCAACACACCCAGGCGCTCGTCCTCGCTGGCAGTCCGGAAAATCCGGCACAGCGCGTTGTGGACGCCGGCGGCGCAGTCATGCGCGGGCCCCAGCTCCAGATCAAAGGCACGGTCGGCGATCCAGGGCGAATGCTCGAAGATCGAGCCGAACTTGGCGACAAACGCCTCGCGCTCCATTTGGCTGGGGCGCTCGCGCTTCACCGGCGGGTGGGTTTCTGCCCAATGCTCAGCAATGTCGATGCGGCGCGGGCACCAGACACCCTCGAAGCCCTGGATATAGTCGATGAACCGCTTGAGCCCCGCGATCTTGCCCGGACGGCCCACCAGACGGCAGTGCAGGCCGATGGTCATCATCTTCGCAGCACCTGCCTCGCCCTCGGCATAGATCACGTCAAAGGCATCCTTCAGATACTGGAAGAAATGCTCGCCCGTGATCCAGCCCGGCGAATTGGAAAACCGCATATCGTTGGCTTCCAGCGTGTAGGGAATGATCAGCTGATCACGGCCGCCGGACTCCAGCCAATAGGGCAGGTCGTCGTCATAGGTGTCGGAGATGTAGTCAAACCCGCCTTCCTCGGCCACCAGCCGCACCGTATTGGCGCTGCAGCGCCCGGTGTACCAGCCGCGCGGGCGGGTGCCGGTGACCTCAGTGTGCAGGCGCACCGCCTCGGCAATCGCCGCGCGTTCCTCCTCCTCGGCCATGTCCTTGTGCTCGACCCATTTCAGGCCGTGGCTGGCGATCTCCCAGTCCGCGTCCTTCATCGCCTGCACCTGTTCCGGGCTGCGGGCCAGGGCGGTGGCAACGCCATAGATGGTCAGCGGAATGCCCGCGCCGGTGAACAGCCGGTGCAGCCGCCAGAACCCGGCGCGCGACCCGTATTCATAGATCGACTCCATGTTCCAGTGGCGCTGGCCGGGCCATTGCGCGGCACCTGGAATGTCGGACAAGAAAGCTTCCGAGGCCGCATCCCCGTGCAGGATGCAGTTCTCGCCGCCTTCTTCATAGTTCAGAACAAATTGCACGGCGGCTTTGGCCCCATTGGGCCACTGCGGGTCAGGTGCGGCAGCACCGTATCCGCGCAAGTCACGGGGATAGCGCGTCACGTCAGGTCTCCTGTCTTTTTATTATGTATAGAACAGATAATCCGCTTCGGCTTTCAGTATATTTTTGAAAGAACTTTTTGACTCTTCCTTCTGTATGCATTGGCCTGATGCGCGCATACCTAGGGAAACGGAATTGAAAGGAGGCTGGCATGGCCGGATTTCTGACCACCCATGTGCTGGACACCGCCCGCGGCTGCCCGGCGGAAGGGCTGAAGATCGATCTCTACCGGATCGAAGGCAAAGAGCGCATCCATCTGCGCAGCCTGACCACCAATGATGACGGGCGCACAGATGAGCAGATCCTGCCTGCAGGCGAATTTGCCACCGGCACCTATGAACTGGTGTTCCACGCCGGCGGCTATCTGCGCGCCACCGGCCAGGCCGGCGCCGACCCGCTGTTCCTGGACGAGGTGCCGCTGCGCTTTGGCATGAGCGAGGCTGACAGCCACTACCACGTGCCGCTCTTGCTGTCGCCCTACGGCTACTCCACCTACCGCGGCAGCTGAGCCGCACGCCCCAAGATACCTCTCCTCCCGCTTGGCATCTGCCGGCGGTTCCCGTCCCGGGCAACCGGGGCGGGCTTTTTCATTCTGAGGGGAGCGAGGCCTGGATATGGTCCACCATGAAATCCATGAACAGCCGCACCTTGGGGTCCTGGTGGCGGCGGTGGACATAAAGGCAGGCCATCTGGATCGGAATCGGCGGCTCCTCTGCCAGCACCGGCACCAGCCTGCCGGAGGCCAGGTGTTCTGAAATCTCGAACACCGGTTTTAGGATGATCCCATGCCCGTCCAGCGCCCAGTTGGTCAGCACATCGCCGTGATCCGATTCAAACGGCCCGGTGACCGTCACCCGCTTGACCCCGTCCTGACTGCGCAGCGGCCATTGGAACTCCGGCGCACCGGGATAGCGCAGGTTCAGGCAGTCATGCGCCTCCGTCTTCAGCTCATCGCTGTTCTTCGGCTGGCCGCGCTGCCTGATGTACTCTGGCGCCGCACACAGCACCCGCGGGCAATCGGCGATCTTGCGGATGCGCAGGTTTGAATCCTCCGGCACGCCCAGGAAAAACGCCGCATCCAGCCCCTCTGCCGCCAAGTCCAGCTTGCGGTCCGACAGCCGCAGCCGGATCGAGATCAGCGGATAAGCTTCCTTGAACTTCGGCACCGCCGGCGCAATCAGCCGCTGCCCCAGCCCCAGCGGTGCGGCCACATACAAGGTACCGCGCGGGGTTTGGGTGACGCTGCTAATGTCAGCCTCAGCCTCGTCCACCGCTTCCAGAATCTTGACCGCGCCGTGATAGAACAAGTTGCCCTGTTCGGTCGGATTGAGCAGCCGGGTGGTGCGCTGGAACAACCGCACATTCAGGTGATCCTCCAGCTGCGAAATCCGCGACGACGCCACCGCCGCTGAGATCCGCATGTCACGTGCGGCGGCAGACATGTTGCCAAGTTCATAGACGCGGACAAAGGTGCGGATATTGTCGAGATAGGCCATTCACGTATTCTTTGTGTTATTTTGAAACAGCTTGGATTTTTTACCTAATACATGAAAATAACGCCATGCTCTAGTCTCGGGTCAAAGCTTATGAGGAGAGAACAATGGAAGAGCTCGTGATCATGTGGGACTGGCTGGGCTTTGCGGTCCGCTGGCTTCACGTCATCACCGCCATTGCCTGGATCGGATCGTCCTTCTACTTCGTCGCGCTGGACCTTGGCCTGCGGAAGGTTCCGCATCTGCCGGTCGGCGCGCACGGCGAGGAATGGCAGGTCCACGGCGGCGGTTTTTATCACATCCAGAAATACTTGGTGGCGCCGGAGAACATGCCGGACCATCTGATCTGGTTCAAATGGGAAAGCTACGCCACCTGGCTGTCAGGCGCGGGCCTGCTGATGATCGTATACTGGGCGGGCGGGGAGCTGTACCTGATCGACTCCGCCAAGGCCGACCTGGCCCTGTGGCAGGGCATCCTGATTTCCGGCGCATCGCTGACCATCGGCTGGATCGTCTATGACTTCCTGTGCAAATCGCCGCTGGGGGAAAAACCGACCTTCCTGATGGTGCTGCTGTTCGTGCTGCTGGTCGCCATGGGCTGGGGCTACAACCAGATCTTCACCGGCCGCGCGGTGATGCTGCACCTGGGCGCCTTTACGGCTACCATCATGACTGCAAACGTCTTTTTCATCATCATGCCGAACCAGCGCATCGTGGTGAAGGACCTGCAGGAAGGCCGCACGCCGGACGCCAAATACGGCAAGATCGCCAAGCTGCGTTCGACCCATAACAACTATCTGACGCTGCCGGTGGTGTTCCTGATGCTGTCGAACCACTACCCGCTGGCCTTTGCCACCGAGTACAACTGGCTGATCGCGGCGCTGGTGTTCCTGATGGGCGTGACCATCCGCCACTACTTCAACAGCAACCACGCGGGCACCAGCAACCCGACCTGGACCTGGCCGGTGACCGCCATCCTGTTCATCGGCATCATGATCCTGAGCCAGGCGCCGCTGCAGCAGGACACCTACGAGGAATCCGAGGCGCGGGAGCTGACCAAATCCGAGCAAGTGTTTGCCAGCAATCAGCATTTCGAGGACGTGATGAATGTGGTGCCGGGCCGCTGCGCCATGTGCCACGCGCGGGAGCCCTACTATGACGGCATCCGCCGCGCGCCCAAGAACGTGCTGCTGGAGACCCCGGCCGATGTGGCGAAATACGCCAAGGATATCTACCTCCAGGCAGGTGCTACCCATGCGATGCCGCCCGCCAACGTCACCTTCATGGAGGACGAGGAGCGCGCCCTGATCCGCCGCTGGTACGGCAGCGCCTCCAAGGATCTGCCGCTGACACTGGCCGCGAACTGACGCTGTCAGACACTTTCAAACCGGATGGCTCCGCCCCTGTGGCGGGGCCATTTTTTGTCCGGCACCCTGCATGCACCCCCTGTACACCCCCTGTGCACCGCCAATGCAGCAAAAACCCGGGAACCAATTGCCCAAGCTGCGCGTTAACTCTGCATAGGGTTTGCCCAACTGCGCCGGATCTCCGGGGCTTCCGGCCTGTTCAGCCACAGCGCCACTCCGTTGCGGGCACCCTTCGCTTGGGCGGCACCAGCCGGGGGTGGCCGCCCGGAAATGCGGCAACACTGCCGGGGGGAGTGGACGTTGAAGGAGGAAACACGATGCTTAGGAAACCCATCGCAATCGGATTTGCACTCTGCACCGTTTTGGCCGCCTGTGGCGACACCACCGGCGAGCGGCTGGTCTACGGCGCCGGTGCCGGCGCGGCCGGCGCCGCCGTTCTGGACGGCAATCCGGTGACAGGGGCGGCTGTCGGGGCCGCGGCAAACCTGCTCTACTGCCAGGAAAATCCGCACCGCTGCTAAGGCGAGAACCCTGGTCATTCAAAAGGCGGGCAAGCGGTGCCCGCCTTTTCCTTTGCCTCTAGCCGCCCGCTTCGCTGCGCCGGAAAGCGGCGAGGCCCTGTTTTACCGCATAGTCCACAAACAGGCGGATCTTGGGGTCCTGCAGTTTCCGGTGCGGATAGAGACAGCCGAAAATGGTCGCCTCAGGCGGGGTGTCCGGCAGCACCTCGACCAGCGCGCCGCTCTTCAAATGCGCGGCGACGTCAAAGCGCGGCTTGTTGACGATGCCGCGCCCGTCCAGCGCCCAATTGGTCAGCACGTCGCTGTCATCGGCGTCGTATTTTCCCGAAACCTCCAGCTTGCGCGGCCCCTCAGGCGTGGTCAGCGTCCAGTAATATTCAGGTGAGCGCGGATAACGCAGCAGCAGGCAATTGTGACCGCTCAGCAGATCCTCCGGCACCTGCGGGGTGCCGTGGCGCTCCAGATACTCCGGCGCCGCACATAGCACCCGGGCGCAATCGGCGATCTTGCGCATCTTCAGGGTGGAATCATGCGGGGTGCCGATAAAGAAAGCCACATCCAGCCCGTCGGCCAGAATATCGACCTTGCGGTCCGACATCCGCATGCGGATTTCGGTGGCCGGATACTCCTCGACAAACCCCGGCACCAGCGGCGCGATGATGCGGCGGCCAACGCCCAATGGCGCGGTCACCCGGATCACCCCGCGCGGCGCGGCGGAGAACTGCGAGACCACCGCCTCGGCGTCCTCAATCGATTCGAGAACCTTCTTGGCCTCGGTGTAAAACAGCTGTCCGGCCTCGGTCGGGGTCAGCGATCTCGTGGTACGGTTGAACAGGCGGACGCCAAGGTGCTTTTCAAGCTCCTTGATCCGCTTGCTGGCAACCGCCGGAGTCAGCCGCAGATCCCGCCCGCCAGAGGTGATGCTGCCCAGTTCGACGACTCGGGTAAAGACCCGCAGGGATTCCAGATAAGACATGGTTCACAGACCTTTACGGGGCGCGTTTCCCGCTTGCCCTGATGAGCAGAGGTCGGCAAACGCACCGGTTCCGGCACCTATTAGCCTAACCATTTTCAACAGGGTGTTGAAAGCCTTTCGCGATTGCAGCCGTTAACCGAGGCAGTCAGACAAGGTAAAAATGACATAAGCGGGCCAGCTCGGCCCAAGAGACATTCGGGAGGCCCCATGGCACATCAAACCGGCATACGCTTTCTTCTGAACGGCAAGGACATTGTGCTGGAGGACGTGAAGGCGACCACCACTCTGCTGGATTTCCTGCGGCTGGAGCAGCGCCTGACCGGCACCAAGGAAGGCTGCGCCGAGGGTGACTGCGGCGCCTGCACAGTGCTGGTGGGCCGCCTGCATAATGGCGCCCTGCGTTATGAGGCGGTGAACGCCTGCATCCGTTTCCTGGCGTCGCTCAATGGTTGCCACGTTGTGACGGTTGAGCATTTGTCCGGCCCAAACGGCCGTCTGCACCCGGTGCAGCAGGCGATGGTCGAATACCACGGCAGCCAGTGCGGCTTCTGCACCCCCGGCTTCGTGATGTCGCTTTATGCGCTGTGGATGGAAAACCCGCAGCCGAACGAGGCTGAGGTGGAAACCGCCGTTCAGGGCAACCTGTGCCGCTGCACCGGCTATGAGCCGATCGTGAAGGCCGCACTTGCGGTGAACCAGTACGGCACCCCGGCCAATGATTACCTGACCACCGAACGCGACAGTCTGACCGCCAAGCTGAAGGCGATCCAGCCGGAGGCCCGCGTCGTGACCGGCCCCGAGGATGACCGTGCCATCCTGCCGCTGAATGCGGCGGATCTGGCAGAGGTGCTGGCCGAGAACCCCAAGGCAACTATCGTCGCGGGCTCCACCGATGTCGGCCTGTGGGTCACCAAATTCATGAAGCCAATCTCTCCGGTGGTGTTTGTTGCCCACCTGGAAGAGCTGAAGGCGGTTGAGCTGACGGATGAAGCGCTGACCATCGGTGCCGGCGTCACCTATACCGAGAGCGAGGCGGCGATCCGCGATGCCTTCCCGCATCTGAGCGCCTACTGGGACCGCATTGCCGGCTGGCAGGTGCGCAACATGGGCACCATCGGCGGCAATATCGCCAACGGCTCTCCCATCGGGGACACCCCGCCGGTGCTGATCTCGCTGGGTGCCGAGGTGACGCTGCAGAAGAAGGGCGGCAGCCGCACGCTGCCGCTGGAAGAGTTCTTTATCGACTACGGCAAGCAGGCCCGCGAGCCGGGCGATTTCGTGGCCTCGATCCGCATTCCGCGCCCGGCGGCAGGGCAGATTGATGCCGCCTACAAGATCTCCAAGCGCCGGGACGAGGATATCTCCTCGGTTGCCGCCGGGGTCAGCGTCACCGTGAAGGACGGCACGATCACCTCTGCGCGGATCGCATTCGGCGGTATGGCGGCAACGCCCAAGCGCGCCGCCGGTGCCGAGGCCGCACTGGTTGGCCAGCCCTGGGGCGAGGCCGCGTTTGACGCGGCAGCGGAAGCGGTGAAGCAGGACTTCACCCCGCTCAGCGACTGGCGCGCCTCTGCCGAGTACCGCGCGCTTACGGCCAGCAACCTGCTGCGCCGCTTCTACCTGGAACATGATGCGGGAACCGCCGGTGCTGTCCGGCTGGCCGTCGCCTGAGGAGATTTTGAGATGAAAGACCATCAGACCATCAGCGGCGCCGTGCACCATGACCGCCAGCACGATAGCGCGATCAAGCATGTGACCGGCCGCGCCGAATACACCGACGATATCGCCGAGCCCTATGGCACGCTGCACGCCTACCTGGGTGTGTCCACCGTGGCGCACGCCAATATCAGGAGCATCGACCTGTCAGCGGTGCGCGCCGCGCCCGGCGTGGTGGACGTGCTGACCGCCGATGACATCCCCGGCGTCAACGACATCAGCCCCACCGGCAAGCATGACGAGCCGGTGTTCCCGACCGAGAAGGTCGAATTCCACGGCCAGCCGATGTTTGCGGTAATCGCCGAAACCCGCGATGCCGCCCGCCGTGCGGCGGAGCTGGCAGAGGTGGACTACGAGGTGCTGCCCCACGCCCTGGACCCGGTTCAGGCGCAGGAGGCGGGCTATCCGATGATCACCGATCCGCTGAAGCTGGAGCGCGGCGACGTTGAGGCCGGGCGCAAGGGTGCTCCGCACCGCATCCAGGCGCAGATGACCGTTGGCGGACAGGACCACATGTATCTGGAGGGGCACATCGCTTTTGCCGTCCCCGGCGAAGATGAGGATGTGACCGTGCATTGCTCCACCCAGCACCCCAGCGAAGCGCAGCATATGGTGGCGCATGTTCTGGGCGTCGCGAACAACGCGGTCACCGTCAACGTGCGCCGCATGGGCGGCGGCTTTGGCGGCAAGGAAAGCCAGATGAACCTGTTCTGCGCGGTGGCTGCAATCGCCGCGAAGAAGCATAACCGCCCCGTGAAGATCCGCCCGGACCGCGATCAGGACATGACCGCCACCGGCAAGCGCCATGACTTCGTGATCGACTATGACGTGGCCTTTGACGATGCGGGCCGCATCCAGGCGGTCGAGGGCGGCTTTGCCGCGCGCTGCGGCTATTCCTCGGACCTGTCCGGTCCGGTCACCGACCGCGCGCTGTTCCATGCGGATAACGCCTATTTCTACCCGAACGTGCTGCTGAAAAGCCGCCCGATGAAGACCAACACAGTTTCCAACACCGCCTTCCGCGGCTTTGGCGGCCCGCAGGGTGTGGTCGCGGCGGAGCGGATGATCGAGGAAATCGCCTATGCCCTTGGCAAGGACCCGCTGGATGTGCGCAAGGTCAACTTTTATGGCGAAGAAGGCCGGGATCTGACGCCCTACCATCAGAAGGTGGAGGACAATATCCTCGACCGGCTGATCGGGGAGCTGGAGGAAAACGCCGAATACCGCAAGCGCCGCGAGGAGATCATCGCCTTCAACAAGGAGTCGAAGATCATCAAGAAGGGCATTGCTCTGACGCCGGTGAAATTCGGCATCTCCTTCACCGCGACCTGGTACAACCAGGCGGGCTCGCTGATCCACGTCTATAACGACGGCTCGATCCACCTGAACCATGGCGGCACCGAGATGGGGCAGGGCCTCAACACCAAGGTGGCGCAGGTTGTGGCCGACGCCTTCCAGGTGGATTTCGAGCGCATCAAGATCACCAAAACCACCACCGAGAAGGTGCCGAACACCTCCGCCACCGCGGCCTCTTCGGGCTCGGACCTCAATGGCATGGCGGCGCTGGATGCGGTGGAGCAGATCATTGCCCGGCTGACCAAGTTCGCGGCGGAGAAGTATGAAGTGGCCGAGGCGGAGGTCGAATTCCTGCCCAACCGCGTGCGCGTCGGCAGCGAGGAAATCCCCTTTGATACGCTGGTGAAAGAGGCCTATATGGCCCGCGTCCACCTGTCGGCGGCGGGGTTCTACAAGACGCCGGAAATCCACTGGGACCGCGCGGCGGGCAAGGGGCAGCCGTTCTTCTACTACGCCTATGGCGCATCCTGCTCCGAGGTGTCGGTCGACACGCTGACCGGTGAATACCGGGTGGAGCGCACAGATATCCTGCATGACGTGGGCCGCTCGCTGAACCCGATCCTGGACAAGGGCCAGGTGGAGGGCGCATTCATCCAGGGCATGGGCTGGCTCACTACCGAGGAGCTGTGGTGGGACGGCGAAGGCCGCCTGCGCACCCATGCGCCCTCGACCTACAAGATCCCGCTGGCATCCGACCGGCCGCGCATCTTCAACACGCAGCTGGCCCAGTGGTCGGTGAACAAGAAGCGCACCATCAAGCGGTCCAAGGCCGTGGGCGAGCCGCCGTTCATGCTGGGCATCTCGGTGTTCGAGGCGCTGTCGATGGCGGTTGCCAGCACCGCGGACTACAAGGTCTGCCCCCGTCTGGATGCGCCAGCCACGCCGGAGCGCGTGCTGATGGCGATCGAAACCCTCAAAGCGCAGGGCTGAGCCATGACCCGCCGCCCTTCCCTCCAGGACTTTCTGGCCAGCCACAAACATGTGGTGCAGGTCGCGCTGACCCGCGTTCGCGGTTCCTCCCCGCGCGAAACCGGCACCTGCATGTTTGTGGCGCCAGGCGGCCTTTGGGGGACCATTGGCGGCGGTCAGCTGGAATATATCGCCATCGACCACGCCCGGCGGATGCTGAAGCAGGATGTGATCAGCGACACGCTGGATGTGCCGCTGGGGCCGGAAATCGGCCAGTGCTGCGGCGGCCGGGTTGAAATGTCACTGGCGCAGATGCGCCAGGCCGACCGCGACGATGCCATTGCCCGCCAGCAGGCCGAGGAGCAGGCCTTGCCGCATGTCTATGTGATGGGGGCAGGCCATGTTGGCCGGGCCCTGGCGGATCTGTTCCAGCACATGCCGTTGCGCTGCATCCTGATCGACCAGCGCGCCGAAGAACTTGCCTTGTGCAACGCGGACGTGGAAATCCGCCAAAGCGCAATTCCTGAGATCGACATCGCCACCGCGCCCGCGGGCAGCGCCTTTGTTGTTCTCACCCATGATCACGCGCTCGACTTCCTGCTTGCCTCCGCTGCCCTGCAGCGCGGCGATGCGGGCTATGTCGGCCTGATCGGATCGGCCACCAAGCGGGAGAAGTTCCGCCGCTGGTGCCGGGACCATTGCGACGGTCTGGGAACCGACCGTCTCATCTGCCCCATCGGGGCAAGCGGTAGCCGCGACAAGCGGCCCAGCGTCATCGCGGCCTTCGTGGCAGCGGAAGTGATTGCTGATTTGACCTCTGAAACTGCCGCGTCCGCTCCATCACGGAGCACTGACCTGCCCCAAGCGGGTAAGCAACCGGACGCAGAGGGAGACACGGCTGGAGCAATCAGCCGGTAAGGACTGCGTCCTCTGATAGGAGGAGGCCGCCATGACCACAGGGCGGAGCTATACGTACAAACTGTTCGCGCGGAATGACTTCAGTGCATTCTGGGCGCTGTTCACAGACAACCTGATCAACCTGATCGTGCTTTCGGGCATCTGTCAGTTTGTCTTCAACATGCCTGCCGACATCGTGTTCGGCCGCATCGTGCCCGGCGCCGCAGTGGCGATCCTGGCCGGTATCGCGGTCTACACCTGGCTGGCCAAGCACACCGCCGAGAAAGAGGGCCGCGACGTGACCGCGCTGCCCTATGGCATCTCGACCCCGGTGATGTTCGTCTATCTGTTCGGTGTGATCGGGCCGATCTACTGGTCCACCAATGACGCCATGCTGGCGTGGCAGGTGGGCATCGGCGCGGGCTTCATGGGCGGCATCGTGGCCGGTCTTGGCGCCATCGTCGGCCCCTGGCTCAAGCGGGTGACCCCGCGCGCCGGTATGCTGGGCACGCTCTGCGGTATTGCGCTGGTGTTCATCGGCACTGTGCCACTGGCGACAATTTTCGAGAATCCTTTCATCGGCTTTGCCTCGATGATCATCATCCTGTGGGGCCTGGTGGGCCGCCACCGGCTGCCGTTCAACATCCCGGCAGGCCTGCTGGCGCTGATCGTCGGTACCGTTGTGGCGCTTGGCATGGGCGAGGCTTCGGTGTCTCTCGATGGCGTTGGCGTTTACTTGCCGGTTCCTTACATCGGCGACCTGATTGCCGGTATCCAGCATCTGTTTGCCAACCCGGAGCTGTTCCTGGTCCTGGTGCCGGTGCAGATCTACAACTTCATCGAAACCATGAACAACGTCGAAAGCGCCGAAGCG
This sequence comes from Leisingera sp. ANG-DT, assembly GCF_000813785.1. Taxonomy (NCBI): domain Bacteria; kingdom Pseudomonadati; phylum Pseudomonadota; class Alphaproteobacteria; order Rhodobacterales; family Roseobacteraceae; genus Leisingera; species Leisingera sp. ANG-DT. The sequence continues at coordinate 30,322 of NZ_JWLE01000045.1, read as the reverse complement.
GCGGGCGACCACTATCCGGTCGGCCTGTGCCAGGTGACCGACGGCGTTGGCACCATGATCGGTGCGGTCTTCGGCTCGCCGTTCCCGACGACCGCCTATATCGGCCACCCGGCGTACAAGCGGATGGGCGCGCGCTCCGGCTATATCATCGGCGTCGGCATTGTGATCCCCTTTGCCGCCTTCTTTGGCCTCCTGGCGTTCCTCAACAACCTGATCCCCGTCGCCGCTGCCGCGCCGGTTCTGGTGTTCGTGGCGCTCAGCCTGGTGACCAATACCGCGCATTCGGTGAAAACCGACCACATCGCCGCGGTGACCATTGCAATGATGCCGCATGTCTCGGCCTTCCTGGTGATCAAATGGGGCGCACTGGCCGGCGCATTGGGCGCACTGGGTGCCACTGGCATGGCGCAGTTGGGCGATCCGGAACTGACCGCAGCGCTGCTGCAGCAGGGTGCCCATTACGAAGGCCATCTGGCCCTCAGCCAGGGCGCGATCCTAACCGGCCTGATCTGGGGCGCCATCGTGGCCAGCGTGATCGATGGCGACTTCCGCAATGCGGGCGGCTTTGCCCTGGCGGCGGCGGTGATGTCGCTGGTCGGCGTGATCCACTCTGCCAGCCTGCATTGGCCGGAGTTCAGCGGTGTTGCCATGGGCTACCTGATCGCTGCGGCCTTCCTGTTCATCTACCCGATCTTCCACAAGGCGGATGAGCACGAGGAAGAGGACGACAGCGTGAAACCGCATGTGCCGCACCTGCCGGCAGGCGAATAATCCCAAATGACAATGGGCAGGGGGCTGCGCGCTCCCTGCCTGCAAACCAAGGACAACACAGATATGACATCGAAACAGACGCTGCTGCGCGGCCGGGTGCTTTCCTTCACCGCCGAGCCGCAAGACCCCCAGGACACCAGCGCCTATGAGTTCATCGAGGACGGCGCACTGCTGGTCGCGGACGGCATGATCCTGGCCAAGGGCAGCTATGACGCGCTTGCTCCGCAGGCCGCGGGCGCCGAGGTGATCGACCACCGCCCGCACATCCTGATGGCTGGCTTCATCGACACCCATTTGCATTTCCCGCAGGTGCAGGTGATCGCCTCCTGGGGCTCGCAGCTGCTGGAATGGCTGAACAACTATACCTTCCCGGAGGAGGTCCGTTTTGCCGATGCCGGCCACAGCAACGAAATGGCGGGGCATTTCTTTGACCTCCTGACCAGCTACGGCACCACCACCGCCGTTGCCTACTGCTCGGTCCACAAAACCTCTGCCGAGGCCTATTTCACCGAGGCCGCCCGCCGCAACATGCGGATGATCGGCGGCAAGGTGCTGATGGACCGGAACGCGCCGGAGGGCCTGCTGGACACGCCGGTCAGTGGCTATGACGACACCAAGGAACTGATCGCGAAATACCACGGCAAGGGCCGCGGCCTCTATGCAATCACCCCGCGCTTTGCCATCACCTCCACCCCTGATCAGATGGAAATGGCGGGTGCCTTGGTGCAGGAGCACCCGGACTGCTACGTGCAGACCCACCTGTCGGAAAACCACGACGAGATCGCCTTCACCGCGGAGCTTTATCCGCAGGCGCGGGATTATCTGGACGTCTACCAGTCCTACGGGCTGCTGACCGAAAAGATGCTGCTGGGCCATTCGATCCACCTGCAGCCGCGCGAGATCGACGCGCTGGCGGAAACCCAGGCCAAGCCGGTGTTCTGCCCGACCTCCAACCTGTTCCTGGGCAGCGGGCTGTTTGACGACGCTGGCCTGCGCGAGCGCGGCATCACCAATGCGATTGCCACCGACATCGGCGCCGGCACCAGCTATTCGATGCTGCAGACCCTGAACGAGGGCTACAAGGTCCTGCAGCTGCAGAACCAGAGCCTGCACCCCCTGCGCGCTTTCCACTGGATCACCCGCGGCAACGCCGTGGCGCTGGGGCTGGAGGACAAGATCGGCACGCTGGAGGCCGGCACCGAGGCCGACATCGTGGTGCTCGATTCCCGCGCTACCCATGCGATGGACCTGCGGATGCAGCGGGCGGAAACGCTGTCCGAAGAGCTGTTCATCCTGCAGACCCTGGGCGACGACCGGTCGATTGCGCAGACCTATGTGGCCGGTCAGCCGATGAAGGCCTGACACGGAAGCCGCGGGCAGTTGCCCGCGGCACTTCTGCTTCAATCTTTACCATAATCCCTATTACAATCATTTTTCATACCGCTCTGACGCACATGCAAAAAAGGCGGCGACAAGCCGCCCAGGAATAATTGACAAAATTAGTAAATTAAATTACCCGCCGCGCTCGAAGGAGTTGCGGATGTTTTATGACCTGGCCCAATTGCGCGCGTTCCGCGCCCGTCCCTGCCTGGTTTCGGCGGATGGAACTGAGCTGACCTATGCCGCGCTGGCGGATGCTGCAGAACAGTTTGCCCGCCAGCTGCCGCAGGGCCGGCGGCTGATTGGGGTTGAGGCCGCCAGCGCTCCGCAAGCCATCACCGCCTATCTCGGCGCGCTGGCCGCAGGCCATGCCGTCATGCCGCTGCCCGCCGGGGATCAGGCCACCGCCGAAAGCCTGACAGACCGGTTCCGCCCCGCCGCCAGCTTCCGCTGCACCGGCGGCACCTGGCAGCTGCTGACCCATGCGCATGAACCGGCGGAGATCCACCCGGACCTTGCCCTGCTGCTGCAAACCTCCGGCAGCACCGGCCATGGCCGCGGCGTGCGCCTGTCCTCGACCGCCGTGGACAGCAACGCCCGCGCCATTGCGCAATATCTGGAGATCCAGCCCCAAGACCGCGCCGCGCTGATCCTGCCGCTGCATTATTCCTATGGCCTGTCGGTGCTGCATTCGCATCTGGCGGCCGGGGCCAGCCTCTGGCTCGCACCCGGTTCGGTTCTGGATGCCGGTTTTGCAGATGCGTTGGCGGCCTCCGGTGCCACCAGCCTGGCCGGCGTGCCGCATCACTTCCGGCTGCTGGAGAGCGCAGGCCTGTCCCAGGCGCTGCCGGAAACCATCAAAACCCTGACCGTTGCAGGCGGCGCGATGGAGGCGGATCAAGTCCAAACCTGGGCCGCCCGGATGCAGGCCCGCGCCGGCCGGTTCATTGTGATGTACGGCCAGACCGAAGCGACCGCGCGGATCAGCTACTTGCCGCCGGAGCAGGCATTGGACCATCCCGGCGCCGCAGGCCGCGCCATCCCCGGCGGCCAGCTGCTGCTGCGCGATGCGGGCGGCAATGAAATCACCGCGCCGGAGGGCGAGGGCGAACTGGTCTACAAAGGCCCGAACGTGATGATGGGCTACGCCGAGGGCCATACCGATCTGGCCAAAGGCGCGGAGCTGTCTGAGCTTGCCACCGGCGACCTTGCCCGGCGCGATGCCGATGGGCTGTACCATATCACCGGGCGGCTGTCGCGGATGTCCAAGATCGCGGGCCTGCGCATCGGCCATGACGCCATCGAACGCGCACTGGCTGCCCAGGGGCATGAGGCCGCGGTCTGGGGCGACGATACCCGAATCTCCATCGCCACCTGCGGGCAGGCGGACGGCATTGCCGCGCTGGCTGCCAAGCTGACCGGCGTGGGCCAGCAGCATTTCACCGTGATCGCGCGCAAATCCCTGCCGCGCCGCGCCAATGGCAAGATCGACTATCCAACGCTGAAAGCGCAATCCGTTGCCCCCCAGCGCGCCAAAGGCGTGCTGGCCGCCTATCAGGCTGCCTTTGCGCCGCAGACCGTGGGCCGCAACGACAGTTTTGCCTCGCTCGGCGGCGATTCCCTGCGTCATGTGGAGCTGTCGCTGGCGCTGGACGACGCCCTGGGCGGCGCCCCGGCCGGCTGGGAAACCATGCCCATCAAGGAGCTGGAGACCACCGCCCCCGCCCGCGGCAGCAGCCTGCCGTTTGAGCTGGTCGCGCGGGTGATTGCGATCCTCGCAGTGGTCATAGCGCATCAGACCCATTGGCCCACCTACGGCGGCGCCGCCGCGATGGTGATCCTGATGGGGATGAGCCTCGCAGGCTACCGCTGGGAGGCGCTGAGTACTGGCGACATGCGCAGCTTCTTCAAGCCCGTCGCCGCGGTGCTGATCCCCTATTACCTGGTGCTGGCCGGCTATGCCGTGGCCTGGGAGCAGGTGCCCTGGGTCTCTGTCTTCCTGGCCGGGAATTTTGCCCTGACCACGCCGGAAACCCATCTGATGCTGCCCTATCTTTATTGGTTCGTGGAGGCCTACTGGCAGATCACCCTGCTGATTGCGCTGCCCTTTTCCCTTCCGCCGGTGCGGCGTTGGCTGGCGCACCAGGGCGCCTACCGAGCGGGCCTGTGCCTGCTGGGGTTTGCCGTGGCCATCCGCCTGGTCGCGCCGGAGGTCTGGCACATCGGCGGACGGGCGCAGTTCACCGTGCCTTGGGTCCTGTACCTGTTTGCCATTGGCTGGTGCATCACCGCCGCCCGCGGGCTGCGCCAGCAGCTGGTGCTGCTGGGCGCCGCCTGCGTAATCATGCCCGCGGCGGCCTATCTCGGCGGCAACTGGTACGGCGGCTGGATCAAATACATGTGGCTCTTGGCCCTGATTGCCGGGCTGATCTTTATCCAGCGGGTGCCACTGCCGCGCCCCGTTTCCCGCGCCGTCATGCGGCTGGCGCAGGCGGCCTTCCCGATCTACCTGCTGCATCGGCTGGTGCCGGAGGTCCTGATGCCGATGATCGGGCTGGAGGGGCGCAGCGCGCTGGTCAACACCCTCGGCATCCTCGGCGGCATCATCCTGGGGCTGGTTGTGGCCTCAGGGCAGCGGCAGCTGGTGCGCGCTTGGGCCAACGCCCGCGCCCGCCAGCCTGCACTGGCCGAAGCTTAAGCCAGCGCCGCCACGGCTTTGCCAATCCGGCTCAGCGCCTCGCGCAGCTCCGTCTCGGATGTGGCATAGGAAATCCGGAAATAAGGAGAGATGCCAAAGGCGCGGCCCGGCACCACCGCCACATGGTGCTGGTCCAATAGGTGGGCGCAGAAATCCGCGTCCGTTTCCAGCACCTGGCCCTCCGGCGTGCGCTTGCCTAGCACGCCCGCGCAATTGGCAAATGTGTAAAACGCCCCCTCTGGCACCGGGCAGGTGATCCCCTCCATGCCGTTCAAGGCTGCGACCACCAGATCACGCCGCGCCTGGAAACTGGCCCGCCGCTCTGCCAGCACCTCCTGCGGGCCGTTCAGCGCCGCCGCCGCCGCCGCCTGCGAAATGGACGAGGGATGCGAGGTCGATTGCGACTGCACCACTTTCATCGCGTCGATCAGCGCCTTCGGCCCACCGGCATAGCCCAGCCGCCAGCCGGTCATCGCATAGGCCTTGGAGACGCCGTTGACCGTCAGCACCCGGTCCTTCAGCAGCGGCTCCACCTGCACAGGCGTTGCAAATTCAAAGCCGCCATAGGTGATGTGCTCATACATGTCATCAGCCATCAGCCAGACGTCCGGATGCCGCAGCAGCACCTCCAACAGCGGTTTGTAGTCATCCGCGCTGTAGCCCGCGCCCGCCGGGTTCGACGGCGAGTTCAGCAGCAGCCAGCGTGCGCGCGGAGTAATCGCTTCCTCCAGCTTCTCCGCGGTCAGCCGGAAGCCAGTGTCATCCCCGCAGGGCACCAGCACCGGCTCGCCGCCGGCAATGCGAATGATATCGGAATAGGAGGTCCAAAAAGGTGTCGGCACGATCACTTCATCGCCGGGGTTGAGGCTGGCCATGAAGGCATCGAACAGGATCTCCTTGGCGCCGGTGCCAGCGATGATCTCGTCCAGCGCATAGTCCAGCCCATTGTCTCGCTTGAACTTGGCCTGGATTGCCTGCCGCAGCGCCAGCGTGCCGCCGAGCGGGGTGTATTTCGTCTCCCCTGCCCGCATTGCGGCGGCAGCGGCCTCCTTGATGTGGTCCGGCGTGTCGAAATCCGGCTCCCCAGCGCCCAGGATGATCACCGGCGCACCCTGCCGTTTCATCTCTGCCGCTTTGGCACCGATGGAGAGGATTTCCGAGACCTCAAGCGGATCAAGACGGGCGGCGCGGCGGAACTGGGCCATGGCAAAGACTCCCTGCTAGTTGTTTCCGCTAGGTTGAAGCGAAAAACGCACTTCAAAAAACCGACCCTTTAGGACAGAAACCATTCCAGATTGGCATTTGTCGCGAAGGGCAGCGCCCGCCCCGGTGGGGAGCGGACCACCTTAATCCCGCCTGCCCTTCAACTGCTTGCGCAGCCAGGCTTCCAGTTTCTGCACAGCCTCCGGCACCACCCCGTGCGGGCGCACCAGGTAATAGCGCTTGCGCGACTCCAGCGCCGGCCCCGGTATCCGCATCAGATCGCCGCCTGCGATTTCCCGCGCCACCATGTCATAGGGCACAATCGCCGCGCCCAGCCCCGCTGTGGCGGCTGCAATCACCATCGAGTGCTGGTCGAAGTAACGCCCGTCCTGACGCGGCGCGCCCGCCAGCCCTGCGCGCTCGAACCACTCCGCCCAGCTGCCCGCGCGGCTTTCCAGATGCAACAGCGGCGCCTGTGCCAGATTATGCGACTGCTCCAGCTGATGCGCGGCATGGAACCCAGGCGCGCAGACCGGCACCATTTCCTCTCCGAACAGCGGCGCCATATGGGTGCCGGGCCAGTTATCCAGCCCGTAATGCACCGCCAGGTCAAAGTTCTCGCGGGCAAAATCAAACGGCTCCAGCCGGGTGGAAAAGCTCAGCTCCACCTCCGGGTGGCGGGCAAAGAAATCCGGCAGCCGCGGGATCAGCCAGAGGTTGGCGAATGCCGGCAGCACCGCAATTCGCAGGGCCGATCGCCCCGCCCCGGCGGCGGCGGCCTTTTGCAGGGTGGCGCGCAGCCCGGCCAGATCCAGCTCCAGATCGGCGGCCAGCCCCTGCCCCGCCGGCGTCAGCACCACACCGCGGCCTGCCCGCTGGAACAGGTCGAAGCCCAAGTCGCCTTCCAGCTCCTTCACCTTCTTGCTGACCGCGCTCTGGGTCAGCCCCAGCTCCTCGCCGGCAGCAGTGAAACTTTGATGCCGCGCCGCACTTTCAAAACAGCGCAGATGGGTCAGGCTTGGCAAGCGCATCTCAAATCTCCTCCAGCTGCATCAGCAGCCACTCGCGGAACTTGATCAGCGGATAGTCCTCTGCCTGATCCGCAGGCCAGACCAGGAAATACTCGCCCAGGCTCACCGCAGCCCCCTCCATCGCCAGCGCCAGCCGCCCCTGCGCTATCTCGTTCTCCGCCAGGAAATCCGGCAGCAGTGCCACCCCCAGCCCATGCACCGCCCCCTGCGTCATGGCGGAGGACTGGTCAAACAGCATCCCCCGCAGCTTTGTCGCGGGCACATCATGCAGGTGAAACCATTGCTCCCAGCAATCAGGGTGGGTTTCCAGATGCAGCAGCGGATAGTTCAGCAGCTCCGCCGGGCTGGCCACCGGCCCCGCCAACAGACCCGGCGCGCAGACCGGCAGCACGTGTTTCGGCATCAGGGGCAGATACTCCACCCCCGGCCAGTCGCGCGTGCCGTAGTGGATCGCCGCCTGCGCGGTGCCCGCGTCAAAGCTGAACGGCAGATTGTGGGTGTGCAGGTTCACCGTGATGCCGGGATGCGAGGCGGCAAATTCCTTGAGCCGCGGCGCCAGCCAATGGAGGCCAAAGGACGGCAGGATTGACAGGGTGAAGCTGCCGCCGTCCGGATTGGCCCTGAGCTTGACCGAAGCCTGCGCCAGCCGGGTCAGGATCATCCTCGCCTCCTTGGCAAAACCGGTGCCCGCCGGCGTCAGCTGCATCCGCATCTGGTCGCGGGCAATCAGGTCCACCCCCATCTGCTCCTCCAGCTGCTTCAGCTGGCGGCTGATGGCGCTTTGCGTCAGCGACAGATCTTCTGCCGCGGCCGAGGCACTGCCCAGCCGGTCCACGGCCTCCAGCGCCAGCAGCGACGGGATCGAGGGCAGAAAGCGGCGCGGGGCAATCATATGATCTTTGCTCATAGCTTCAGGATTTAGTTTCAATAGCAATCCGCGCCGGAGGGTGCAATTTCTATATCCAACCGACGCCCGGCGGGACATCGGCGCAAATCAGGCTAAAGTTTTGCTCATGCCCCGCCCTCGCATCATAAGGACACCGACATGCCCCATTCCGATATCCTCACCGCTGCAGGCCTGACCGAGGCCGAACTGACCGGCGGCAGCCTGACTGTCACCACGCCTGTCGACGGCAGTGAAATTGCCCGCCTGAAAACCCATTCCATAGCGGAGGCCGAAGCGCAGATCGCTGCTGCCAAGGCTGCCTTCAAATCCTGGCGCCTGGTTCCAGCCCCGCGCCGCGGCGAGCTGGTCCGCCTGCTGGGTGACGAACTGCGCAAGGAAAAAGAAAACCTGGGCCGCCTCGTCACCCTGGAATGCGGCAAGATTTATCAGGAGGGGCTGGGCGAAGTGCAGGAGATGATCGACATCTGCGACTTTGCGGTGGGTCTTTCACGCCAGCTCTACGGCCTCACCATCGCGTCTGAGCGCCCCGGCCACGCCATGCGCGAGAGCTGGCACCCGATGGGCACCTGCGGCATCATCACCGCCTTCAACTTCCCCGTCGCGCCTTGGTGCTGGAACGCGGCGCTGGCGCTGGTCTGCGGCGATCCGGTGATCTGGAAACCGTCGGAGAAAACCCCGCTCACCGCCCTTGCCGTGCAGAAAATCTGCGACCGCGCCATGGCGGGTTTTGGCGGGGACGCGCCCGAGGGCCTGATCCAGGTGCTGATCGGCGAGCGGGATCTGGGCGAAGCGCTGACCGCCTCCAAGGACGTCGCCATCATCTCCGCCACCGGCTCTGTCCCGATGGGCAAGGCGGTGTCCGCCGATATGTCGAAACGCCTCGGCCGCACCATTCTGGAACTGGGCGGCAACAACGCGATGATCGTGGCGCCGTCGGCCGATCTGGAAATGGCCCTGCGCGCCATCGTCTTCTCTGCCGTCGGCACCGCCGGCCAGCGCTGCACGTCGCTCCGCCGCCTGATCGTTCATGAAGACATCTATGACGCGCTGATCCCGCGCCTGATCAAGGCCTACGAGGGCCTGCCCATCGGCGACCCGCTGGCCGACGGCACCCTGGTCGGCCCGCTGATCGACGGCGGCGCAATGGACGCCATGGCCAGCGCGCTGGAACGGGCGCAGGCGGAAGGTGGAACTGTGCACGGCGGCGGCCAGGCCCTGACGGGAACCCACGGCGATGCGGCCTATGTGCATCCGGCCATTGCCGAAATGCCAGCCCAGACCGGCATCATGCACACCGAAACCTTTGCCCCGATCCTTTATGTGGTGAAATACTCAGATCTCGACCAAGCCGTTGAAATGCAGAACGAAGTGCCCCAGGGCCTCAGCTCCTGCATCTTCTCCACCGACGTGCGCGAAACCGAATATTTCCTCTCGGCAGCAGGCTCCGACTGCGGTATTGCCAATGTGAACATCGGCCCCTCCGGCGCGGAAATCGGCGGCGCGTTCGGGGGCGAGAAGGAGACGGGCGGCGGCCGCGAAAGCGGCTCCGACGCCTGGAAAGGGTACATGCGCCGGCAGACCAACACCGTGAACTATTCGCGCGAGCTGCCGCTTGCTCAGGGGATCAAATTTGACATCTGATCTGGCGTCCTGCCTCTGGCACCAAACCTGCCAGGAAAACCCCGCCTTCCTGGAGCTTTCCGGGGAGGCTGAAGCGGATCTGGTGGTGATCGGAGGCGGCTATACCGGCTGCTCCGCCGCGCTTAAAGCCGCGGAACTGGGCGCCTCGGTCCACCTGATCGAGGCGGACGTGATCGGCTGCGGCGGCTCCGGCCGCAATGTGGGGCTGGCCAATGCGGGCCTCTGGCTGCCGCCCGAGGACATCAACGCCGCACTGGGCGCAGGGACCGGCAGCCGCCTTTCCCAGCTTCTGGCCGGCGCACCGGCAATGGTGTTTTCGCTGATCGCCAAACACGCCATTCAATGCGAGCCGGAAAACAACGGCACCCTGCACTGCGCCCATGCGCCTTCAGGCCTGAAGGACTTGCAGCGCCGCCACGCCCAGCTCACCGCCATCGGCGCACCGGTGGAGCTGCTGTCGCGCGAAGACGCCATTCAGCGCACCGGATCCGACGCTGTGCACGGCGCGCTGTTCGACCCGCGCGCGGGCACCATCCAGCCGCTGGCCTATGTCCGCGGCCTCGCCCGCGCTGCCGCCGCAGCTGGCGCGCAGCTGCACTGCCATTCCCCTGCCACGGCCATCAGCCGCGACGGCTCTGCCTGGCATGTGGCAACGCCCAAGGGCAGCCTCCGCGCCAAGCATCTGATCATGGCCACAAACGCCTATGCCCGCGAAATCTCCGGCTACGCCGCACCGCAGGTGATCCCGGTGCATTACTTCCAGGCTGCCACCGATCCGCTGCCCGCATCCCTGCTGAAAAAAATCCTGCCGGGCAAAGAAGGCTGCTGGGACACCGCGCTGGTGATGTCGTCGTGGCGGCTGGATCAAGCCGGGCGGCTGGCGATCGGCGGCATGGGAGCGCTCAACCATTTCGGCAGCGCCCTGCACCGCAGCTGGCTGCCCCGCAAGCTGGCAGCGCTCTATCCTGAGCTGAAGGATGTGAAACTGCACAGCCACTGGCACGGCCGCATCGCCATGACCACCGAACACCTGCCCAAGATCCTGGACCTGCAAGGCGGCTATGCCTGTTTCGGCTACTCCGGCCGCGGCATCGGCCCCGGCACCCTGTTCGGGGCTGCCATGGCCGAGGCGCTGCTGACCGGAGACTCAGCCTGCTTGCCGGTGCCGCCCGCCAAGGGTCACAGCCTGCCGTTCGCAGGTCTGCGCAGCGCCTATTACGAGACCGGCGCCACGCTCACCCATCTGGTCAGCGACAGATAAGGGGCAACTCCTTGCGCGGAACAAGGCCGAAGGCCGCCGCGCATCGCCGGCGCGCGCCCACGCGGCGGCGATTTGGCTGAGCCAGGCGTTTCGCCGGCAGGTTCTACGGATTTGGCCGGCATAAACTGCCAGACACAACCGCCGGGATCGCCCCCGCGCGCGCCGTCAATACGCGGCTTGCTTCACTTGCAGCCGGCAATCGCCGCGCCAATCTCTTGCAACAGCGCCGGATAGAACTGCGGCCCCGGCACCAGCCCCGCCCCCAGCGGATCCAGCACAGCGGTGCCAGCCGCGGTGCCGTCCAGCACGGTGGCAACCAGCCCTGGGTTGAACTGCGGTTCCGAGAACACGCAAGCCACTTTCAGATCCGCCACCACATCCCGGATTTCAGCAACCCGTGCCGGGCTGGGCTTCACTGCGTCGCTCAGCGAGATCGCCCCGGCCGCGCTCAGGCCAAAGCCTTGCTCGAAATACTGATAGGCGTCATGGAACACGATGAACGGCTTGGCCCGGAAAGGTTCCAGCGTGGCCGAAACGCTTGCCACGGTTTCCGCGATTTCCTGCTTGCCGGCCTCAGCATTCGCCCGGTAGGCGGCAGCGTTGTCCGGGTCGTGCTCTGCCAGCTCCTCTGCGATCACATCCAGCCAGGCCTGCGCATTGGCCGGCAGCAGCCAGGCATGCGGGTCGGCACCCTCATGGTGATGTCCGTGGGCATCGGCGTGATCTTCATGGCCGTGCTCTCCGGCATGTTCCTCGTGATCATGCCCTTCGTGGCCATCATGACCCGCATGGTCGTCATGGCCTTCAGCGTGGTCTTCATGCCCGTGGTCTTCGTGATCATCATGGCCCGCATGCGCAGCTGCTTCAGCATGCTCCGCATGACCATGATCGCCGTGGCCGTCATGATCTGCATGATCCTCATGCCCGCTGTGGTCATCGTGATCGCCATGCTCCTCCTGATCATCATGCGCATGTGCCTCAAACCGGGCTCCTTCACGGAACGGCAGCACCGTGGTGCCTTCACTTTCCAGCAGCTCGATCCGGTGCGCATCACCGGCCAGTTCCTCCAGCGGGCCTTCCAGCCAAGGGGTCAGAGCTTCCCCCAGCCAAAACACCACATCCGCTTGGTCCAACGCCCGCGCCTCGGAGGGGCGCATCGCATAGCCATGCGGCGAAGCGCCCGGCGGCACCACAAGGGCCGGCTCGCCCAGACCCTGCATCACCCGCGCCACCAGCCCGTGCACCGGCGCGATATCCGCCGCCACTTGCGGCACCTCTGCCACCGCGGCCCCTGCCCCCGCCAGCAAAGCCACCACCGCCGCACCGCATTTCAAAACGCCAGATTTCCGCATGTCGCGCCCCATGTAATCTTATAACATCACGCCGCTTGATAAACGTCATAACATAACATATCAAGAGGCAAATCCGCCGCCGCGCAGAAGGACCCCCGCATATGGATTCCATCGGCTTTGCCCCGCACGACCACACGAGCTGCATCCAGGACGGGATTGCCGCTGTGGACGCCCAATGCCGGGCAGAAGGCCTGCAGTTCACCCCGGTCCGGCGCCGGGTACTGGAAATCCTGCTGCAGGAGCACCGCGCGCTGGGGGCTTATGAAATCCTCGACCGGCTGCGCGAGGAGGGGCTTGGCTCGCAGCCGCCCGTCGCCTACCGCGCGCTGGATTTCCTGGTGAAAAACGGCTTTGCCCATAAGATCGAGCGGCTGAATGCCTTCATCGCCTGCACCCATCCGGGCGAGAGCCACGCGCCTGTGTTCCTGATCTGCCGCGCCTGCGACGCGGTGGCGGAGGCACAGCGCGAGCCGACTCAGGGCCAGCTTGGCCAGGCCGCCCGCGACGCCGGTTTCGTGATCGAACGCGCGGTGATCGAGGCGGAGGGCCTGTGCCCGAAATGCCAAGAGAAGCCCGCCGCATGAGCAGCCTGATTTCCCTGGACGGCCTGACCGTCGCGCATGGCGGCAACACGGTTCTGTCCGGTGTCAACCTGTCGATCGCTGCTGGCGAGATCGTCACCGTGGTCGGCCCCAACGGCTCAGGTAAATCCACCCTGTTGCGCAGCGTGATCGGTGCGCAAAAGCCTGCACGCGGCACCGTCACCCGGACGCCGGGGCTGCGGATCGGCTATGTGCCGCAGAAACTGCATATCGACCCCACCCTGCCGCTGACCGTGCGCCGGTTCCTGAGCCTGCCGGATCGGGTATCCGACGCCCGCGCCGCTGAGGCGCTGGAGCAGGCCGGCGCTGGCGGTCTGGCGGCCCGGCAAATGTCGGGCCTGTCGGGCGGCCAGTTCCAGCGGGTGCTGCTGGCCCGCGCGCTGCTGTGCAATCCGCAGCTGCTGATCCTGGACGAGGCCACCCAAGGGCTGGACCAGCCCGGCTCCGCCGCCTTTTACCAGCGCATCGAAAAGGTCCGGCAGGAGCTGGGCTGCGCGGTGCTGATGGTCAGCCACGAGCTGCATGTGGTGATGGCGGCCTCCGACCGGGTGATCTGCCTCAACGGCCACGTCTGCTGCGAGGGCGCGCCAGAGCATGTCGCCTCCGCCCCGGAATACCGGGCGCTGTTCGGCACCGGCACCCAAGGCGCGCTGGCGCTTTACCGGCATGAGCACAATCACAGCCATGATCACGGCTGCGAACATGATCACGGGCATCATCACGAGGCTGCCGAATGACCTTGCTGGACGATTTCCTGATCCGTGCCGCGCTGGCGGGCATCGGCGTGGCGCTGGCCGCGGCGCCTCTGGGCTGTTTTGTGGTCTGGCGCCGGATGGCCTATTTCGGCGATGCCACCGCGCATGCCTCGATCCTCGGCGTTGCGCTGGCGCTCAGCTTTGATGTGTCAGTGTTTGCCGGGGTGCTGGCGACCGCCCTGGCAATGGCCACGACAGTGTCGGCGCTCGCAGGGCGCGGCTATGCGATGGACACCCTGCTGGGTGTGCTGGCGCACTCCTCGCTCGCCTTCGGCCTGGTTGCCGTCTCCTTCCTGCAGGGGGTGCGGATCGACCTGATGGCCTACCTCTTCGGGGACATCCTCGCGGTGGGCCGGGCCGACCTCGCGGTGATCTGGGGCGGCGCGATTCTGGTGCTGGCGCTGTTGTGGTGGCGCTGGTCAGCGCTGCTGACCGCCACCCTGAACCCAGACCTGGCCCATGCCGCCGGTATTGATCCCCGTCGCGAGCAGATGGTGCTGACCATTGCGCTGGCGCTGGTGGTGGCAGTGGCGATCAAAGTGGTCGGCGTGCTGCTGATTGCCGCGATGCTGCTGATACCGGCCGCTGCAGCGCGGCCCTTTGCCGCCACGCCGGAACGCATGGCAATGATCGCGGCGCTGCTGGGCATGCTGTCGGCTGCCGGCGGCTTGCAGCTGGCCTTTGCGCTGGACACTCCCGCTGGACCCAGCATCGTCTGTCTGGCTGCCGGCCTGTTTGCCGCTTCCAGCCTCGCTGGTCTGCTGCTGCGGCGCAGCAGCGGCTGATGTTTCTAGCTGCTGGCACGGCTTGACCGGGCTCCAGGCCAGCCGCACGGCAATCCGCCTGCCTGCAAGCCGCAGCCTCAGCTGCCGGTGCGCTGCAGGTCCGGAGCGCCGGTCCATTTGCTGATTGCCTCGGTCAGCGCTTTCTTGTTGATCGGCTTGCTCAGGAAATCATCCATCCCGGCCTGCAGGCACTTTTCCCGGTGCGACTGCAGCGCATTGGCCGTAAGCGCCACAATCGGGCATTTGCTGCCGCCGTTCTCGGCCTCGATCCGGCGCATCTCTGCAGTAGCCTCAAGCCCGTCCATCTCCGGCATCATCATGTCCATCAGAACGATGTCGGGCCGCGCAGCCTCAAACTGGGCAACGGCCTCAAGACCGTTCCTGGCGATGCTGATGTCCAGCGGCGCGTTTTTCAGCATCTTGGTCACAACCAGCTGGTTGGTGCGGTTGTCCTCTGCCAGGAGCAGTTTCAGCCGCTGCTCCGGCGGCTCGCTGCCGCGTTCCTGGCTTGCGTCAGGTTCCGCCGTCTGGAGAGGCAGGCTCAGCACCCGGTCCAGCACCTGCCGCAGCTGCACAGACCGCACCGGTTTCAAAGCAAACTCACAGGCGCCGATGGCCTCGCAATCCGACCGGCTCAGCGCATGCTCAACCGACGACAGGATAATCAGCGGCACAGTTTCAAATCCCGGCATCGCCCGGATCCGCGCCGCCAGCGCGCGCCCGTCCATGGCCGGCATCTGGAAATCCAGAATCACAAAATCAAAACGTCGGCCGTCCAGCTGCGCATCGGCCAGGATCTCCAGTCCCTCATGCGCCGAGGCCGCCAGCGTGCAGGACACACCCCAGGCGCTCAGCCGTTCGCACAGGATCACCCGGTTCAGCTCCAGATCGTCGACCAGCAGCCCGTGCAGCCCGGCAAAGTTCTGCGGGCTGCCCTGCGGAACCGCAGCCGCCTGGCTGCCGGGCCGCAAGGGGAGCTCGATGGTAAAGACCGATCCTTCGCCCGGAACTGACTCCACCTGCACCGATCCGCCCATCAGCGAAAGCAGCTGCGACGAAATCGCCAGCCCCAGTCCGGTGCCCTCAAAGTTGCGGGTGGCGGCGTTGTCGGCCTGCTCGAACGCCCGGAAAATCTTGCCGATGCGGTCCGCCTCAATGCCGACCCCGGTGTCACGCACCCGCAGCTGCAGCAGATGGCAGCCGGACTCCTGCGCCTTCCCGGTCACCTCGATATAGACATAGCCTTCGCGGGTGAACTTGACCGCATTGCCCGCCACATTGGTAATCACCTGCCGGATCCGGCCCGCGTCGCCCTCAAAGACCTCGGGCAGCGCCGGGTCATAACGCATGGTGATCTCGACGCCCTTTTCCGCCGCCTTTGGCGACAGCAGGGTCACCACATCCTCCACCGCGGTCTGCAGATTGAAGGGCTCGATGGCGAACTCGACCTTGCCGGCCTCGATCTTGGAGAAATTCAGAATGTCATTGATGATCGTCAGCAGCGCCGAGCCGGACTTGGCAATGGTCTCTGCATACATCTGCTGATCATCATCCAGCTCGGTTTCCTGCAGCAGTTCCGCCATGCCGATCACCCCGTTCATCGGGGTGCGGATCTCATGGCTCATATTGGCAAGAAACTCTGACTTCGCCCGGTTGGCGATATCCGCCGATTCCCGCGCCTGCTCCATCGCAAACTCACGCTCGTCGCGCTCGGCAAAGGTTTCTTCCAGTACGCCGACCGAGAAATCCAGCGCCCGGAACTCGCGCGAGGCGTACCAGGGCAGCCTTTGCGCCGGGCTGCGCAAGCCGGAGATCGCGTCCGACATCCGCTTGTGGATCATCTGCAGCGGACGCAGTGCCAGCCCGTGCACCAGCAGCAGAACCAGCAGCGACAACACCAGCACCGGCACCACCGTCCAGATGATGATCTGACGCACCGAAGCCGCCACCAGCGCCTCGCCTTCCTGGGTCGACCATTCGACCACCATGGTGCCAAAAACCGCGCCTTCCAGCTCGATCGGGCGTTCATACATCACCCGGCCGCCTTCGGGCGGAGCACCGGCGGCTTCCGCTGACGCCAGCATCTTGCCCGCCGGGCTGCGGATCTGGATGGAGACGATCTGCGGCTTGCGGGTGACGGCCTCAATGAGGCCGGTTTCCAGCACCGGCACATCCTCGACAATGATCGATTCCAGCATCAGCCCGCTCAGCAGCGACACCGTCAGGTCCGCCTGCTCCGCCAGCTGTTCTTCCAGCCGCTGCGCCTCCTGGCGCTGCGCCAGATCGCCGACCACAAAGCCGACCGCCGAGGCCGCCAGCAAGAGCGACAGCACGATCTGGAAAAGGATGCTTGTACGTTTCATAATCTCAACGCGGCGCCCTAAAAGGCCAGGCTGCGCTCCATCGCCCGGCGGATAATGTCATAATCCTGATCGTCCCCCAGCAGGAAGCCGTTCTTCGAAATCCGGCGCACGATCTCCTCGTTTTCCGAGGACAGCATCACCTTGCGCATCGCTTCCAGCACGTTCTCCGGCATCTCCGGCGACGCCAGCCAGGGCTTGGTCACATTGTCAAAGGAGGCCAGAACCCGGATCGGAACACCCTTGGCAATCAGCTTTTTGTAGGTGCTTTCCTTCAAAGCGCCCGCAGTGTAGCGGCCCGCGCCCACGGCCTCGCCCACCAGGTCATGGCGGCCAAGATAGGCAAATTCCAGCAGATCGCCGCTGTTGATGCCGGCTTCCAGCAGATGTTCCTGCGCCAGATAGCGGCCGATGGTCGACAGCTCGTCGCCGAAGGCAAAGCTGAGCCCGGCCAGGTCCGCAACCGACTGCACCGTGCTGTCTGCATGCACCACGATCACACCCTTGAACCGCTTCTGGCCGTTCTGGGATTCCATCGCAATGATCCGGATCTCAGGGTTTTCCTTCATCACATGCACATAGGACGCCGGGCCGAACCTGGAGAAATCCACTTCGCCGTTGGCCAGCTGGCGGATGCCTTCCTCGTATTCCTTGGCGATCTTCAGCCGGATCGTCACCGGCTCTCCCAGCTCCTCGCTCATCCGTTTGGAGAGGAAGGAGAGAAAGGGCTGGTATTTTTTGACCGTTGCGGTTGGTTTATCCGCCGCATAAGTGCCGAAAACCAGATCTGTTCCGGCCAGACCGGCCGTGGGCAATATGGCCGCCATACAGGCAGCCAGAACCGCGGCGGCGGCGGCATGCCTCAGCCGTTTCCGGAAAAGCGCAATGATACCAAAGGTCCACTCAAACAGAATCACGGTTCTCGCCTCCTGAGTCGCATCGGCTCGCACGGCAGGAAGGCCGCGCTTCTTCGTTACATGGCACATGGTTAAGAATACAATGTTAACGCACCTGCAATTCTCGGAAAAATTTTGCGGTTCTTTTATTCTTCGGCCTCTATATTAACCCTTCAGTAAGGTTTTCGTAATCTTTTAGGCAAATTCGCCTTAATTTCGGAACGACACACTCAGCTGGCCCGACAGGAACCACCGTGACGCAGACCCCTATGCTCTCCAGGACCACCCGGTCCTTCCGCCGCACAGCACAAACCATTGTGCTCACGTCTCTTTTATCCGCGCTCCCGGTTGCGGCCTTTGCCATTCCCTCGCCGGAACTGGTAATCGGCTCGGTCTCTTCGCTGTCCCAGGTCCTGGCCGTAGGAATTGCCATGATTTCCGGTTTGGGCGCTGTCATTGCGGCGAAACTGGGTTTTACCCCCAAACCGGGCGCCTCACCGCGGCGCTACCCGGTCAAGCTGATCTCCGTCCTCGTTCTGGCAGCCATGGCTCTGGCTGCAGGCAACTATTGGCAGTATTCCTCGCATGAGCAGGCTGAGCTGGCAAGACTGCAGGCCACTTTGACACGGCCAGCGCAGTTTGACGGCACCACTATCAAGGACGCCTCGCTCAAGGAGACCAGCTTCTCCAAGCAGGAGGACCACCCGCTGGCGATGAGCACCGCAGACGCGGCAGCAGCGCTGGAGGATGGCGCCACCCTGTTCTATGACATCCGCGAAACCGGTGAGAACGCCATGGGCACCCTGCCCGGCGCCACCCATATCCGCTTCCCGGACTTCCTGCAGTCCCGGCCAGTGCAGCCCGGCCAGAAGGTCGTTCTGTTCTGCCACAACGGCAACCGCTCCTCGGAAACCTGTGCCAAGCTGGCGGCGATGGGCATTGACTGCAGCTTCATCGCAGGCGGCATCGAGAAGTGGATCGTCGAGGGGCGCGAGTTCTCCGACAAGGACGTGCAATCCCTCTCAGACCTGCGCGCGATCCCGGAATACCCGGGCAAAGACGTGCTGCTCAGCACCGCCGATTTCGAGGCGCTGCTGACCACCGAGGACCTGCAGATCGTCGACACCCGCTATCCCGGCGACTTTGAAACCGGCCACTTGCCCGGTGCCATCAACATCCCGATCCGCAAGATGACCACCGCGGACCTGATGGAGCGCATTGCACAGCTGGACCCGGCCAAACCCACCATCGCCGCCTGTTATGACCGCCGCAGCTGCTTCATGAGCCAGGTGCTGGGGCTGGAGCTGTCGCAGCAAGGCATCGACTTCCGCGGCCGCTATACCCTGCCGTGGGAATACTTCGTCGCGCCGAAGCCGAAACCGCATGTGCAGGAATGGCTGGCAAGTCAGCAATCCACCCTCTGGGACAAGGCGATCTCGGCGCTGGCAGCCGCCCTGCTGTGGGTGCATGAGCGCAGCCACATCCTGCTGGGCCTGCTGGCGCTGTCGATCGTGACCCGCATCCTGGTGCTGCCGGTGGCGCTGAAATCCGAACGCGACCAGATCATCACCGCCGAGACCGCCGATGAAATGAAGGCGCTGAAGGCGAAACTGGCCCATGACCCGGTGCGCAAGGCGCGCGCGGTGCAGGCGTTCTATGCCGACAAGGGCCTGACGCCGATGAAGAACCTCACCGCGCTGTTGTTCCTGCCGGTGATGATGCTGGGCGTCTCCGCGGCGCAAGAAGCCAGCGCCTCGCTGCAAACCCCGTTCCTGTGGATGGCTGACCTCGGCCTGCCCGACCCGCTGTTCATCATGCCGGTGCTGTTCTGCGCGCTCGCTGCCGTCTACCTGCTGTGGGCCGTGGCCAAGACCCCGCGCCAGAAAACTCTGTGGATGGTGCTCGGCATGCCGGCGCTCTTTGCGATGGTGTTCACCCTGACAGCCGCCGCAAACGCCTATCTCTGCTTCAGCCTGACGCTGCTGCTGGTGCAGCGCGCCTATGTGACCGGCATGCACCGCAAACTGGGCGAAGCCATCGCCCTGCGCGCCCACAAGCGCCGCCTCGCCAAACTGCCGCGCGGCGTGATCCCGATGGGCTACACCGAGGAACTGGAGCACGCCGGAAACAAGGCCCTGCGCCTGTCGATCCTGCGCAATGCCGGCCTGCCAGTGCCGGGCGGCGTGATCGTGCGCTCCGACGCAATCCACGACTACCGCGAAATGTCCGGCGCCAAGAAAGACGCCTTTGCCGCCAAGGTCTTTGCCCTTGCAGGCGGCAAACCGGTTGCCGTGCGCTCCTCCGCCAGCAATGAGGACGGCCACGACCAGAGCTTTGCCGGCGTTTTTGAATCTGTGCTCGACGTGACCGCGGACACCATGCGCGCCGCCCTGGACGAAGTTGTGACCAGCTTCTCCTCGGACCGCGCCGCCAGCTACTCCGGCGAGGGCGACAGCACCGATCAGGGCAACATCGTGGTGCAGGAAATGGTGCAGGCGGAATACGCCGGCGTCCTCTTCACCCAGGACCCGATGGCCCCCGGCATGGCAATGATCGAATGGGTCGAGGGCTGCGGCGAAGACCTGGTGTCCGGCCGCGTCACCCCGACCTCCTTGCGCTTTGGCCGCTACACCGGCCTGCCCGCATCCGAAGATCAGGACCAGACGCTGGACATGGCGCCGCTGCTGGCCCTTGGCAAGCAGATCGAGGACACCTTCGGCTGCCCGCAGGACGTCGAATGGGCCTATGCCAACGGCCAGTTCCAGATCGTGCAAAGCCGCGACATCACCACGCTGTCCCTGGGCACCGAGCAGGAACAGACCCGTCTGGCCGAATGGCGCGACCTTCTGGACCATTACGCGGACATGGACCCGGATCAAACCATCCTGGAACAGGACGAGATGTCAGAGGTCCTGCCCCGCCCCACCCCGCTCTCCTTCTCGCTGATGAGCGAGCTGTGGGCGCCGGGCGGCAGCGTAGACCTGGCCTGCCGCGCCCTCGGCGTGCCCTATGGCCTGCCCGAGGGTCGCGACGGCCATCTGGTCAACCTGTTCGGCAAAACCTACGTCGATGTGGCGCTGAAACAGGGCATGACCCTGAAACTCACCGCCGCCAAGGCCAAGCAGCTGCGGAAGCAGGCGCATCCGATGATCACCCGCTTCCGCAGCGAAGTGATGCCGGAACTGCGCAACAAGCTGGCGATCTGGCAGGCCGTGGACTACACCGTCCTGCCCCAGGACAAGCTGCTGGAGGCAATCTCCACCCTCAAGGGCATGTTCATCCAAGAGGTCTACCTGGAAGCCGAGAAGATCAACATCCTGGCAGGCTTCACCATGGGCGAAGCAGGCACGGCGGCGGCCGGCGACCCGGCCTTGCGCGCGCATCTGATGCATGCAGAGCTGCCCAACGCGCCCTCCAGCCTGCTCGCCTCCTGCACCGGCAAGGATGCCCAGGCCCGCGCCATGCAGCTGATGGGCCACCGCTCAATCTTCGATTACGAGCTGTCCTCGCCCCGCTACACCGAGGCGCCGGCGCTGCTGCACTCCCTGCTCGACAGCACGGTGGAGCCGATCGGCGCCGTTCCGGTCCCGGCCAACCTGCCGGATGAACTGGACGATACCATCGGCATCGCCATCGCCTATCAGGACCTCAAGGAACAGGCCAAGCACGAGGCCCTGCGCGTCGTCGCCGAACTGCGCCGTGCCCTCTTGGCACTGGGCCGGACCAGCGGGCTGGAGGATCTGGTGTTCAGCCTGACCTTCGCGGAGGTTCTGGACAGCAACTGGTCCAACCCGGCCCCCCTGCGCGATCTGGCAGAGGCACGGGCAGAGAAGGAAGCCCTGCGCAAGAAATCCGCGCCCACCGACGTCACCCTGACCCTGCGCGACTGCGAGCTGCTGTCGCTCGGCGCCCAGGCCCAGGCGGGCGACGGCACCATGGGCGGCACCTGCGTTGCCGGCAGCGGCAGCGCCACCGCCCGGGTGTTCTGGATGGAGGACGACAGCTGCATCGACCCGGCGGCCTTCGCAGACTTCCGCGACGGCGACATCCTGGTCTGCCGGATGGTCAACCCGGCCTGGCTGCCTTGGGTCCAGCGCTCCGGCGCGGTGCTCAGCGAGGTCGGCGGCTGGCTCAGCCACATGGCTATCGTTGCCCGCGAAAAGGACGTGCTGATGCTGGTCGCCTGCAAGGGTCTCGACAGCCTCGCACATGGCGAGCGGATCACGGTCAGCGAAGACGGCACCATCCAGCCGCTGGAGGAAAAGGGCCTGAAAGCAGTTTCAGCCTGATCCAGCTGGACAGGAAGAACAGAAAAGCCCGCAGCATTTGGCTGCGGGCTTTTTGCATCCGGCGGTCAATCTGCCCGCCATATCCCTTCCCCCTTGCACTTTTGGCAAAGATTGCCATATCCTGTTTCAGCGAAAGGAGCCCGCCCATGGCCACCATGAACGTCTCCCTGCCGGAGCAGATGAAAACTTGGGTCGAGGAACAGGCCCGCACCGGCACCTATGCCAATTCCAGCGACTATGTCCGTGACCTGATCCGCCGCGACCAGGCCCGCACAGCCGCCATTGCCGAACTGCAATCCGCCATCGGCGCGGGCCTTGCCAGCGGCCCGGCGGAACAGCTGACAGCCGAAGATTTCAAGGCCGCCATGCGCCGCAATGGCTGAGCTGCGTTGGCGGATCCGCCCCGCCGCCCGCAACGACCTTGCTGCGATCTGGCGCTATGGCCTGGAAACCTGGGGTGAAGCGCAGGCAGACGCCTATGCCGACAGCCTGTTTGCCCTCTTCGACCTTCTGGCGGAATTCCCCGAAATGGCCCGCGAACGGGATGAGTTCACGCCCCCTGTCCGCATCCACCCGACCGGCGCGCATCTGGTGATCTACCGCCTGGAACAGGGCCGCCCGGAAATCATCCGCATCCTGCACGCCCGCCAGGACCTGATGGCGTTCCTTTCAGAATAACACCCGTTCCAGCCTTGCCATTTTCCGCACATCTGCTCTGATACGGCACATGGACCCGCATCTCGACCCCCGGAAAACCGCCCGGCTGATCCAGCATCTGAAGGACCAGATGGACGCCCTGCCGCCCAAGCTCAAGGCGGCAGCAAAATACGTGATCGACAACCCCGGCGACTTCGGCCTCGACACCGTGCGCACCTCCGCCGTAAGGACCGGCATCAGCGCCAACGGCTTTGTCCGCCTTGCTCAGCACCTGGGCTATGACACATTCGAAGCCTTCCGCGCCCCCTTCCGCGCTGCCCTCACCACCACGCATGAGGCCGACCTCGGCCAGGACTGGCTGGACCGGATGCAGGACGAAGGACCGGCAGCCAAGCTGCAGGCCGCCGCCGCGCGCAACCAATTGAACATCACCTCCCGCTCCCTGCGGCTGATGACAGCAGAACGGACACAGGCCATCGTCGACACCCTCACCGCCGCCCGCCGCAGCTATGTCACTGCCACCCGCTCATCCTACGCGCTGGCCTATTACTTCCACTATGTGGGCCGCATGGCCCTGCCCTCGCTGGACCTCGTCCCCCGCCACATGGGCGCCGCGCTCGACGATCTGCTGGACATAGGCCCCGAAGACTGCCTGATCGCCCTCACCTTCGCCCCCTACTCCGCCGGCACCATCCAGGCGCTGCGGCTGGCGGGCGAACGCGGCGCATCGGTGATCCTGATTTCCGACAGCGAGGTGATTGCCCCCGGCATCCGCACTAACCATGTTCTGGCGGTGGCCGCCAACGCGCTGCACCCGTTCGGCGCCGTCGGCGGCGCCATGGCCGTGCTGGAATGCCTGCTCACCCATCTGATCGAGGCCGGCGGCGAAGACGCCCGGCGAAGGATCGAAGCCTATGACGCCCTGCGCCAGGACAGCGGCGCCTATTGGAGCGGCCCGAAACTGCCGCGGGTTGGGCGCTGATCAAAGAACCTGTCCACTGTCCGGCAACCAGCTCAAACTGGCCTTTGCCTCACGCTCGCATTCTTCCAAGCTGCCGAAATAGCCAGATATCCCGGAGCAAGCCCAATACCCGTCCCCCAGGACACCCTCGTCCTCATCGCAAGCGGGCCACCAATTACCTACCCAATACCGATAGAGCCTGCTGCCAGCATTGAACTGAAATTCAACCCGGCAGGTTCCGTCTACATTCTCATATGTCCGGCTCACGTCCCAATTATGCAAAACCTGTTCCCTATGCTTGCGGTTCCTGTTTAAAGACCTCAGACATCGCCATCAATAAACGGATTCTGCGCCTCCCACTGGTCCCGGGTGGCCCGTTTGTGATCCCCCTGCAGCCGTACCGCGGCCATCGCCCGGTCGGCATAGATCTCTGACCTCAGCGGCCAGGCCAGCGCGTCATCAAACAGCCCCGGCATCAGGTCATAGGGGCCACCCTCCTTGTCCACGTCCCGCATCCACAGATGCGAACCGCAGGTGCTGCAAAAGGCCCGCTCCGCAAAGGCAGAGGATTGGTACCGCGCCACCGGACCCTCCACGGTCACTGCCTCGGCATCAGCCTCGAAACACAAGAACAGCCCGCCGCTCCAGCGCTGGCACATGCGGCAATGGCAGGCCCCGGGATGCGGATCATGCGCCCCTTCAACACGGATTTTTACAGCACCGCACAGGCAGCGGCCTTCCAGAACATCACTCATAGCCGGACTCCTTGCTGACACCGCCAGGATACAGCAAATCAAGCGTCGGCGGGAGTTTCCCGAGTTAGAGCCGCAAATCCGCCTCGTCCGGCGCCAGAACATATTTCAGGTCATAGAGCAGCGCACCTTCGGACCCCAAGGCCCGGATTGCCTGTGCGCCCATCGCGCGGAACTCGGAATGCGCCACCGCCAGAACCACCCCGGCATAGGCCCCCTGCCCCGGCTCGGCGACCAGCGGAATGCCGTATTCCTCCTGCGCCTCTGCTGGGTCTGCGTGGGGATCATACACATCCACCACCGCGCCGTATTCCTCCAGGCTGCGCACCACATCGATCACCCGCGTGTTGCGCAGGTCCGGGCAGTTTTCCTTGAACGTCAGCCCCATCACCAGCACCCGCGCACCCGCCACCGGCAGGCCGCGCTTCAGCATCGCCTTGACCATTTCACCCGCCACATAGGCGCCCATGCCGTCATTCAGGCGGCGGCCCGCCAACAGGATCTCCGGGTGGTAGCCCAGCTGCTCCGCCTTATGCGTCAGGTAATAGGGGTCCACCCCGATGCAGTGCCCGCCCACCAATCCCGGGCGGAACGGCAGGAAATTCCACTTGGTGCCAGCCGCTTCCAGCACCGCCTGGGTGTCGATCCCCATCTTGTTGAAGATCTTGGCCAGCTCATTCACCAGCGCGATGTTGATATCCCGCTGGCTGTTCTCGATCACCTTGGCGGCTTCTGCCACCCGGATGCTTGCGGCCTTGTGGGTGCCCGCCGTCACCACCTCGCGGTAGAGCGCATCCACCCGTTCCGCCACCTCAGACGTGGAGCCGGAGGTCACCTTCACCACATCCTTCAGCCGCCGCTTCTTGTCGCCGGGGTTGATCCGCTCCGGGCTGTAGCCGGCAAAGAAATCCGCGTTGAATGTCAGACCCGACCGCGCCTCCAGCACCGGCACGCAATCTTCCTCAGTCGCGCCGGGATAAACGGTGGATTCATAGATCACCAGATCACCGGGTTTCAGCACGCTGCCCACAATGGCCGAGGCCGCGAGCAGCGGCCCCAGGTCCGGGCGGTGGCTGGCATCCACCGGCGTCGGAACGGTGACGATGTAGATGGAGCAGTCCGCAATCTCCGCCGGGTCCGAGGTAAAGCGCAGGAATTCCGCTGCCGCCAGTTCCTCTGACTCCAGCTCCCGGGTACGGTCCTCACCCTTGCGCAACTCAGCAATGCGGGAGGGGTCGATGTCAAACCCCGTGACCGCCCGCTGCTGCCCGAAGGCCGCCGCCAGCGGCAGCCCGACATAGCCGAGGCCAATGACACAGATCTTGTCTTGCGCGCCGCTCATGTCCGGCTGCTCCTTGTTCCGCGGGGCTGGTTACGCCAAGCCCCCTGCCCGCCCACATAATGCCTTGGCCCCAAGGGGTTCAACCGCAGGCGTGCGGTTTCGGCCTCACGCCTCCACAACAATCGCGGAGACGCCGCCGTCCACATCCCGGCAGGCCGCCAGCAGCCGCGGCATCAGATGGGACATCACGTAGTTTGCATGGAACCGGCTCGGCGCCTTCAGCACCAGCCGCCCCCCTGCCCGGCCCGCGCGCTCCAGCCCCTGCACCCAGGAGGCATAATTCGCCGGGTCTTCCGCATGCAGCACCGCCTTGGCAAGGCTCCACTCATGGCCGTCCGACACATCCGGCGCAGGCGGCACCGCACCGGGGCGCAAGGGCACCACGTTCGGCGCAGGCTCATCCGCGCCCTGCATCCGGTGCGCAAAATCCGGCCCCACCGCATCCCAGCGTTCCTGCGTGTCGGCCAGCAGCCGCTCCAGATCAATCCCGTATTCGGTGACCCGCCCGCGCGCACCCTGGCGTTTCACCACCAGCCAGCCCCAGCCGCGCAGCTTCGCCATCTCGCGCTTCACCGTGCGCTCATCCACGTCCCACAGCCGGGCAATCTCCCGCTGTCCGACGGCCAGCTCATCGCGCTGCCAGTTGTAGCGGGCGGTCATCAATGTCATGAAACGCAGAACCAGCTTCTGCGCCCCCTTGCCCTGGCCAAGCGCATAAGCCCCCATCGCCGTGAGGATGTCATACTTCAATGCTGAGGCGTTGCGCCCCGCAGGCCGTTTGGCAAGCATTGCTGCCCCCGTTTCTCCCTCCCTGCCCTCCTGGGCCGGGATATGCTGCCTCAAGTGCTCCCGGGGTTTTTGCCGGGAATTGCGCTGGCCGGTTTGCCCTGAACTCAACGCTATTTGTTTGTTGTACCTGATTTGCGTCCGGAATTCCGATTCTGTCAAGCGCTGGCGGGAATTGAATTCAGACCCAATCCCTTTTTCGAAAGAAAAATTGGTATCTATGGTATTGGGTGACAGCTTGGATGTCCCCTATTCGCGCCAAAATGTCCCCCAATCTGCTGTATCCCGATCCGGGGTGTCCCCCTAAATCTGGCGTCTGAACCCCAGAAAAATCCAGTAAAACGAATCGCTTGGCGCCTGCCTCACGAATCGCCCCTGCCCTTATTTCACTGGGCCTTTTGCAGATGTGTCCCCGCGGGGACAGGACGCTCTTCCCAACCATATTTGCTTTTGCGTTTTTTGCAAATTCGGCGTAAATGGATATTGAGGCTGAATTAGCGTCCTGCAGAAATGGACGCTTTCAAAAAACAACACCGTGTGAGGCTAAGGAGCAGCGATGTTTACGCACGAAGACCTGTCCAAGATGCAGGCCCAATCCCTCAAGATGCAAAGCTGGATCCGCCAGCAGACCTTCTCCCCCGAAATGGAAAAGACCCTGCGCCGGTTCTCCTCATGGGAAGTGGCGGAGCTGATCTTCCGCGTCAACCAGTCGACCCTGCGGGGACGGCTTGCCACCGACCCCTCCCTGCCCCAGGGCCATGTGGAGGAGGACGGCCGCCAGCGCTGGTATTCGCTGGAGGAGATCAACGAGCTGCGCCGCCGCATCAAGATCAACCGGCAGTCCCTGCTGCCCAAGCGCCCCGCGGGGAAACGGGCGCTGCGGGTGGCAATCTCCAACTTCAAGGGCGGTGCGGGCAAATCCACCGTGGCCCTGCATTTCGCCCATGCCGCGGCGCTGGACGGCTACCGGGTGCTCTGCGTCGACTTCGACCCGCAGGCCACCCTGTCCCACTCCATGGGTCTCAGCGACGTCACCGAGGATTACACCGTCTGGGGCATCATGGCCCGCGACCTGGTGCGCGAGACCGAGCGGATGAACGCCTCGCTGCAGGGCGCCGAGTCCGGCACCGCCCTGCCCCAGCGCCAGCTGCCCGAGGCGATCACCGGCATGGGGCTGCAGGACCTGCGGGTCAGCGATTTCGTCAAGCCCACCAGCTGGCCGACCATCGACATCATCCCCTCTTGCGCCAATGCGGCGTTTGTGGAATTCGCCTCCGCCCAGTACCGGCACCTGAACCCGGAGTGGTCGTTCTTCGCCGCTGTCTCCCGTTACCTCGACCAGCTGCCGGCCGAGGATTACGACCTGATGATCTTCGACTGCCCGCCCGCCATCGGCTACCAGTCGATGAACGCGGTCTTTGCCGCCGACATGCTCTATATCCCCTCCGGCCCCGGTTACTGGGAATATGACTCCACCACCTCCTTCATCGGCCAGCTGTCCGAGGCGCTGGAGGATTTGTCGGCCTTTAACGGCGTTGTCCCCGCGGGGACATTTGCTTTGCCCAAGGTTTTCCAGGACGTCCGCTTCCTTCTGACCCGTTACGAAAGCGGTAACGATTTGCACCGTGCGATGCGTTCGGCATTTATGAAGGTTTTTGAGGGTAGGATGACGGAGCACCCGATCGAGATGACCCGCGCAGTCGAACAATCGGGCCGCTTTCTAAGTTCCATCTACGAAATCGATTACCGGGACATGACACGCGAAACCTGGCGCCGTGCGCGGGCGTCGTTTGATCAGGCCTATGACGAGTTCAAGGCCTACGCGCTGGAAGCCTGGGAAAAACTGGAGGATGAGGCATGAGCAAACGCAGAGTCTTCGACATCGACTTCCCGACTGAACCGAACCAACCCTCTGAAACAAAAACTGCCCCCGCGCAGACCGCCGTCCAGAAGCCGGACCAGCGGATGCGCAAACCGTCTGAACCGCGCCGCGGGCCGATGGCCACCGCGATCTCCGAGAACGCAGATGCGTTGCGCAGCCGGGCAGAGGCGGAGCAGAAAATCCGCGATGAAAACGACCGGCTGGCGCATGAGTTTGTGCGGCTGAAGAAGCTGGGGCTGGTGGTCGACCGGATCCCGATCGGCATGATTTGCACCAAGAAACTGATCCGCGACCGTAAGGAGGAGCGCGATCCGGACCTGGAGGAGCTGAAAGCGTCGATCAAGGCGGTGGGGCTCTCGAACCCGATCCGGGTCGAGCCATTGGAGAACGGCCAGTATGAGCTGATCCAGGGCTACCGCCGGATGAAGGCCTATTGGGAGCTGCTGAACGAAACCGATGATCACTCTTACGCGCATATCCCCGCGGGTTTGGTGGCCAATGGCGACACGCTGCAGACCCTCTACCGCCGGATGGTCGATGAAAACCTGGTGCGCCGCGACATCTCCTTTGCCGAGATGGCCCAGCTTGCACTGCGCTATGCCGAGGACACCCAGACCGGCGCAGAGACCATCGAGGATGCGGTCAATGACCTCTACGCCTCTGCCGGCCGCCAGAAGCGAATCTATATCCGCCATTTCGCCCAGGTGCTGAAAGCGGTGGGCGACCATCTGAAGTTCGCCGAAGCGATTCCCCGGGCGCTGGGTCTGGAGCTGAAAAAGCGGCTGGAAGCGGACGCGATGAACGCTCAGGTGTTGCGTGACACGCTGGCGCGGGTGCAGCCCGCAACGGAGGAAGCGGAGCTGGAAGTGTTGCGCAGCTTTGCCGAAGGCAAGCGCAAGAACGCGCCGCGCGCGGCTTCTGCACCGCGCCCCGGTGTGGCCAAGACCACCCTGCGCTGCACTGTCCCCGCGGGGACAG
>NZ_JWLE01000045.1:712-975 GCF_000813785.1 Leisingera sp. ANG-DT | reverse complement strand
TGTCCCCGCGGGGACAGGCAGGTCTGATGGGCGGGATGAAGGACGAGATTCAGTGCCTAATCCGCTTGTTTGAGCCTGTTTTCATGATGTGTCTCCGTGGGGACAGGTGTCTGGATACCGGTTGCGGTGGGCGGAAACGCCCACCCTGCGATGACGCCATACCCGTCTGGTTGACCGTTTGGGCCTAGCAACCCGCAGCTGGTTCATGGGCGCTCCGCCTGCCGCAGCGTGTCAGGCGGGTAACCTGTCCCCGCGGGGACAGG
>NZ_JWLE01000045.1:0-442 GCF_000813785.1 Leisingera sp. ANG-DT | reverse complement strand
GGGGACAGCAGTGGTTCAGTTCAGAACCTTGAACTCGATCCGCCGGTTCCTGGCGCGGTTCTGCACCGTGTCGTTGGGCACCAGCGGTGTGGTTTCGCCGTAGCCGACAGCGACCAGGCGCTCTGCCGGGATGCCCATTTGCTGAAGGTACTGGTTCACCGCCGCGGCGCGTTTCTCGCTCAGCGTCATGTTCCAGGCCGCCTTGCCCTGGCTATCGGTGTGGCCGCCGACCTCAACCACCATGCCGGGGCAGCGGCGGATGATGTCCGACAGGCTGTTGAGGAAGTCGCGCGAGTTGGCATCGAGCCGGGCAGTGGAGGGCGCGAAGTTGACGCTGCGGCCCTGCGACAGGATTTCAAACCGGCCGGTGCAGGCCTCGCGGCTGAAATCGCCGCTGGCTTCCAGCGCGGTGGCGGCACCTGAGGCGGCTGTCCCCGCGGGG
>NZ_JWLE01000044.1:0-922 GCF_000813785.1 Leisingera sp. ANG-DT | reverse complement strand
CCCTGCCTCCCTTATCCAAGGCGATCTTGGGCTTGACGCCTCAGCCAACGTCAGTTTCCTGCACTGGGGGATGCACCAGGCCACCAACGAGTTCGCCGAGGTGCCTACCGTTATCCTGGCAGGGACGTTCTGTTTGCCCCCCAGCCATTACCTAGGTCTTGCTCATGCCAGCCTAGGCTTGCCCATGGACGAGACGCTGCCTGATGATGTGCTGAAGCGTGTCATCTTGGGAGAGCATGGCCACACCATCCTTCAGGCGGTTGGGCGAGGGGTGACACGTGGATGCTCTGACGGCAAGTGCCTGCCTGGAGAGGTCTACATCATCGCGTCTGCAAGATCTGGCATCGAGGCCGAACTGCGGCGTTGGTTCCCAGGCGCAACGGTGAAGCGCTGGCATCCTTCTGACCGCCCCTTGCGGGGCAAGGTGGCCGAAGCCGTCGCTTTCCTCAAGGAGCGCCTAATGTTAGCTCCTGGTGCGGCAGTTCTTTTCCGGGAGGTCATGGAAGCCATCGGCTGCAGCGATCTGAGTAACTTCAGACGGACCGTCCGTAGCCATGCACTGTTCAAGCTGGCGCTGAACGACCTTGGGGTGATCGAGGTCAAGATGCCGGGTATTCGTGGCAAGGCCAACGCCTTCCAGGCCGAACTGCCGCTCTTCGCCGCCGCAGGTGCCGAAGGAACCGAGGCCATTTAGGTCAGAAATCTGAGCGGCTCACACATACATAAGCGACTGCAGTTTCCCCCGGTGGGGGTGACCGCTCTCACACCAGGGCCAGCGTGACTGACCGAAAGACCACAGATAAGAGGGAGACAGAACCGTAGACCAAAGCGTAGACCACGCCGCGCCTGTTGACCTGCACCCACCACCTCGGATAGCCCTTAGTTTGCTGGGGCTACCGACTGAAGCAGTGCCTGTAACGGG
>NZ_JWLE01000043.1:0-6616 GCF_000813785.1 Leisingera sp. ANG-DT | reverse complement strand
CTTGGATAAGGGAGGCAGGGAAGTCACTCAACACCTTGATACCCAAAGGTGAACAGTGCCATCATGGCGCAACTTAAAGAAGGGGCATCTGGTGGCAAAGTCGCAAAACGAAGCATTCTCACGGGTCAAGATCAACGATTTGCTGCGTGATGCCGGGTGGTCGCTTGAAGATGGCAGAACGGTGCATTTCGAGTACCCGCTGTCGGACGGGACTATTGCCGACTATGTCCTTTGTGACCGTTCAGGTAGACCCCTGGCCATACTTGAAGCGAAACGTACATCCATTGAACCTATTGCCGCCCAAGATCAGGGTGTCCATTACGCTAAGGCCCTCGGTGTTCCTTTCGTTTTCCTCAGCAATGGAAACGCGATTTGGTTCCTCGACCTTGACGTGGACGCACATGCTCGCGAGATAGCCACGGTGTTCACGCAGGATGACCTTGAACGTCGAATGGCTGTTCGAACCCTCAAACTCGACTTGACCTCAGTCCCGACAGACAAAGACATCGCAGGGCGCCCGTATCAGTTGGAGTGCATAGACACCCTATGTCGCGAGATTGGGCTGGGCAGGCGAAAGATGCTCGTGGAGATGGCCACGGGAACCGGCAAGACCCGCACTGCGGCGGCGCTCATCAAGCGGATGTTTGAAGCAGGGCAAATCACTCGCGTCCTCTTTCTCGTGGACCGTATCGAACTTGCGAGGCAGGCTGACGATGCCTTTATTGATCACCTCGCGAGCTATTCTTCCTACATTCTAAAGAGCACCAAAGGCCTTGATCACGCCAAGCGCGTGACCATCGCCACGCTTCAAACCATGATCAACGAGTACGACAAGCTATCGTCAGGGTATTTCGACTTGATCATTATCGACGAGTGCCACCGCTCAATCTACGGCCAGTATAGTGCCGTCCTAAAGCACTTCGATGGGGTAAAGGTAGGTCTGACTGCCACCCCCTGCACGGTAGACCCGGCGACGATGACTGACGACGATGACGCACAGTTCGTAAGAGACACATTACGCTTCTTCGAGGTGACCAAGCCTACTTTCCGCTACACGCTCCCCGAAGCAATCGAAGATGGGCACCTCGTCCCATACCGGATCTACAAAGCTATGACGGTGAAGACCGCAGCAGACGGCGGCTTTCTGGTGCGGCGCGATGAACTGGATTGGGACGCTATGGATGAAGACCTCAGGGAGGAGATGGAGGAGGTCTTTGATGGGATGAATGAGATCACCGTTGACCCCCGCGCCCTCGAAAGGAAGTTTACCATCCCTGAGCGAAACCGAGCCATCGTTCGGGAGTTCCGCCAAGTCCTGGATGAGGGCTACAAAGGCAGCGACGGCATCCGGCGCACTCCACGTCACGGCAAGACTATTGTCTTCGCCGTCAACAAGAAACACGCTCAGACCTTAGCGACCATGTTCGACGAGCACTTCGCGGATCTTAAGCCTCATCCGACTACCCGCTTCGCCGATTTCGTAGTTAGTGATGAGGGGACTGAGCGTACCGCCAATGCCAGCGACAAGATTAAACGGTTTAAAAAGGAGGACTTCCCCAAGATCATCGTTAGCGTGAATATGCTCGACACTGGCTTCGACTGCCCTGAGTTGGTCAACTTGGTGATGGCCCGCTTCACTCAAAGTTCTATCCTTTACCAGCAGATGCGTGGACGAGGCACACGTAAGGCCGACCATATCCACAAGGCGTCTTTCACAATGTTCGACTTTGTTGGGGTGACGGACTTCCACGGGGATGACCCGGAAGTTATTCCCGGCGAGATCATCGTCCAGTCGACAACCGGCACTAAGCCACAGCAGCCTAAACGCCTGCTAGAGCTTAACATCCACGACCACATCGATCCGGCATCCCGGGACTGGGTTACGCTAGATGAGAACGGGCGTATCGTCCGCACCGAGGAGCATGAAGCCGCGGGCAGCCAGTTGGGCCTACGATTTGAAGGATGGCGAGCAAAGATAGAGGTCAACGCCCAGCAGGACAGATGGTTGGAACTGATCAAGAGTAGTCTAATGGCCGAAGCAATGGAGGTGATGGGCTTCTGGGGCTACGACCTCGATGAACACCCATTCGACAAGTGGGGCGGCTACGACGAGGCCGTCCGAGTGTTCGGGGGCGAGGTTGCCCTCGACAATCTCTTGACCTCTATGAATATCGATGTCTTCCCAGTGGAGCCCCGACACGGTAGCAAGACCGACGACAGCCGTCCGACCGCCTGATACAAGAAGAAGCCGAGCAAACCATGACTTTAACGCCCGACCTGCGGCGCAGCATCGACCAGATCCGCGACTACCTCTATGGCGGTGGCTACCCGAACCCTGCCCAGAACGCGGAGCAACTCAGCTTCCTGATGTTCTTCTTCATGTACGAGGCCATGGATGCCAAGCGCGTCCGTGCAGCCAAGCGTCCCGGCACTGAACCATATACCAGTGCCTTCGATGGCATGTGGACGCTGAAGAACCCTCTGAACGCTCCTGACGAGAAGACTAAAGAGATCCCCAAAGACCGCCTTCGCTGGTCTAGCTGGGCTAAGGGGCTAAATGGGGAGCGGCTGGTATCTTGGGTCCGCGATGAGGTTTTTGCCTTCTATGGTGCGATCGCCAAGGAGGGCGTTACCAACTTCATGGAAGGGGCACGTCTCGTTATCGACGACCCTACTGTATTGTCCGAAATCCTGACCCGCGTCGAGAACCTAAACCTCGACCGTATGGACAGCGACACCAAGGGTGACCTCTTCGAACACGTCCTACGTCAGATTAGGCAGGCAGGTGAGTTGGGGCAGTTTCGGACCCCGCGACATATCATCCGTATGGTGGTGGACATGGTCAATCCGCGCCTGGGTGAGACTGTGTATGACCCCGCCGCCGGTACTGCTGGCTTTCTTGTCGCGGCTTATGAGCACATTCGCCTTGCCAACTCTACGGTTGCCGGAACCGAGGTTGCCGAGGTCGATGGCAAGACCATCCGGCGGGGACTGGGCGACACCCTATCGCGCGAACAACAGCGGCAACTGGCCGAAACCACATTTTTCGGCAACGACGTGGATCCGCAGATGGTCCGTCTCGCTACGATGAACCTCTTCCTGCGGGGGTTGGACAAAGTCCGCATCCTGCGCCGCGATGCGCTGACCCGGACACTTGAGCCATCACAAAAGCAGGAACTCGGCATCCCGGCTGAAGGCTTCGACGTTGTCCTGGCTAACCCACCATTCTCTGGGCGCCTAGACAAGGACCGCATCGTCGATGATGTAAAAGTTGGCACCACTACCCAAACGGAGCTGTTGTTCCTCAAGTACATGCTGAACCACCTACGTACTCCGGAAAACGGGCACGAAGGCGGACGTTGTGGCGTGGTCATCCCGGAGGGGGTACTTTTTGGCTCCACTGGGGCGCACAAGGAACTGCGACGACAACTGATTGAAAACAATAGAGTGGAGGCCGTGATGTCTCTACCAGGTGGGGTTTTTAACCCTTACTCGGGTGTCAAGACTTCGGTACTGGTGTTCACCCGTGGCGGACGGACAGAGGATGTATTATTTCTCCATGCGGATGCGGATGGTTTCAAAATGGACGCAAACCATGACGCGCCGGTTGCAGAGGATGACCTGCCTACGCTTCTTGAGGCGTACCGGGCTCGCGAGGGGCGGCGGGTGGAGTGGCAAGCGCGAGATGAGGATGCGGATTGGACCCACAAGTGGTGGTTTGCCGATGCAGAGACGATCCGGGCCGCAGACTTCAACCTAAGCGCCGGACGCTATCGCCCCCAGAGCCGGGCTTCCGTGGAACACCGCGACCCGCTGGAGATCCTCGACGACCTGCAGGCGGTAGAGAGGGAGATCATGGAGGAGTTGGCAGAGCTTCGCGAGTTGATGACGGAGAGCAAGCTTTGAGTATGACCTCCATCACGCTTGGCGATCTGGGCCGTTTTGTAGGCGGCGGAACTCCTTCCCGCAAGAAGCCCGAGTACTTCTCGGGAAGCATTCCTTGGGCAACCGTGAAGGATTTCAAGTCCGACCGCATAGTCAATACCAAAGAGAGCATCTCTGAAGAGGGTTTAGAGAATTCGAGTGCCCGAGTTGTTCCTGCCGGATCGCTGCTGATCGTCACTAGGATGGGGCTCGGAAAAGTCGCTATTGCAGACACCGACTTGGCGATTAATCAGGACATCAAAGCTCTGATGCCAGAGGGAACTTTTGACGTTGATTACCTTTTGGCAGCTTGTAAGGCTTTGGGACCGGCTATTGAGCGGCTAGGAACCGGTGCCACCGTCAAAGGGATCACTCTTACCACGTTGAGGGCACTGACCATCCCCCTCCCGCCCCTTGAAGAGCAGAGGCGGATCGTGGATATCCTGAACCGGGCGGCGAGCATCCAGCGCCTCCGCAACACGGCCTCCACCCACCTCCATGACTTCATACCCGCCCTCTTCACCAAGATGTTCGGCGACCCGGTGGATAATCCAATGGGATGGGACAAGCATGAGTTGGGTCTTTACATAGCTGATGGCCCGCAAAACGGACTGTACCGGCCCAAGGGTGACTATGGATCAGGTACGCCGATCCTGCGCATTGATAGCTTCTATGGCGGGAAAACTGTTCCTCAAGATCAGTGGCAGCGCCTCCGCCTGAGTGACAAGGACATCGAGAAGTATGTGCTTCACGAGAATGACATTGTCATCAACCGCGTGAACAGCCGCCCGTATCTCGGAAAGTCAACGATCATTCCCCGCCTAACGGAACAGGCCGTGTTCGAGAGCAACATGATGCGCTTCAGCCTGAACACCCCATCTCTCATGCCTAGGTTCCTGATTGAGCAGCTACAGCTTGGCTCTATGAG
Organism: Leisingera sp. ANG-DT; assembly: GCF_000813785.1. Lineage (NCBI taxonomy): Bacteria > Pseudomonadati > Pseudomonadota > Alphaproteobacteria > Rhodobacterales > Roseobacteraceae > Leisingera > Leisingera sp. ANG-DT. Next base: position 1,764 of record NZ_JWLE01000043.1, on the reverse strand, counting down.
GGATGCCCTGCGGACCAACGCAAAGGATGCGATCAATCAGGCTAGCATCAACCAAAAGGATGTGCAGTCGCTGCGCGTCATCGTTCCCCCAACGAACCTTCAGAACCGTTTCACCACCTTGGTCAACGCAGTGACGGAGAAGGCCCAACTGGCCACCAGGGCAGATGTCATGGCCCGAGATCTCTCTGCCTCCCTCCTTGACAAGCTATTGAGTGATGACCGCGGCTGAAACCTCGTAACTGGCTCCATTTTCCAAAATGAGGTGGGAGAACTGGAGGGCTGCAGCATCAAGCTGGAAAACGACTTGGGATGCGCTCGGCGAATAAGGTTCCACCATTGAGAAGCAGAAACCGCTTCTTTCCGGCATCTGACGTCCGGATTAGCCTTGACCTAGACCTTCGACGTTATGGGCACCTGCGTGGCAATTAGGTGCCACCATCGTATACACCGAGCTTTCAAGCTCTATCCCCCCTCCACCAAGACACCGCATTTGGCCTCCCGATCAGGGAGCAACGGAGGCGTGTACTCTCAACATGGATCAACACATGCATTATGCACAGACTGACAACTCTACTGCTGCCCTTACTCCGCTTCTTCCTCAATCTGCCGACGAGTTGGTACATCCTCTATATAGCTACAATAGAAGTTGTACCGCTTTGGCCGCACTAACCTTTCAGACCATGAACGAGGTGCTCGCTAACCTTCATAGTCATGGACAACGTCTCTCTGACCAACACCATGAAGCCCTGCAAAGCGTGGTCCAGACTATGGTGAACATGGCGGAAGGGTCTGCGGAAAGGTGCGTCTATGTGTCGAGCCTGGACCCCGGGATGGGTAAGACCACCTCGCTAATCGGCTTCCTTCGTCAGTTGATGCTGTCACCTCGACCTCACGACGCCGCGGTTCTGGTTTGCTTGTCGCGCAAGGCGGAGATTGAGCGGATCGTAAAGGATGCGGGTCTGCAGGAAGCGGATTTCGCCGTGCTGACTAGCGATGGGGCGATCAACGCGATGTCGGCAACCCCAACTGGCGCTGCACGTGTCCTCTTCACAACGCAACAAATGCTGCAGTCACGGTTGCGAGGAGGTCGCTTTGAGAAATGCTCAAGGTTCCACTACCAGGGGTTTCCACGTGAGGTTCGCATCTGGGATGAAGCCATGGAGCCAGGGCGGGTGGTGACGCTTTCGACTGATGACATTGGTGGTCTTCTGGGTGTCCTTCGGCGCTTTTCAGTGGACTTCGCCGACAGGGTAGATTGTCTCATGGACGGGCTTCGAAAGGCTGAGATCGGATCAATGTTCCGTTTTCCAGACCTGGACGAAAACATCTTACAACGAGCTATTGCTATGACTGAGGGGGAAAAAAAGAAACCGAACTTGGAAGCGCTGGCAGAGATGTCTGGCAGAGAGGTGCGTGTCTCTTCCGGATGGGGCAACCAGCGTGTCGCGGTCATTGCCGAGGTGCTACTCCCTGACGACCTAGCCCCGGTCCTGGTCTTAGATGCCTCTGCACGTGTGCGAGAGACCTACAAACTGTGGCAGGAGCAGCGTGGTGGATTGGTCTACCTGCCTACAGCCACCAAAGATTACAGCCCGTTGACGATCCACGTCGCCCAGAAAGGTGCAGGCAAAGGCAGTTGGATCTGCGGAGGTGAAGTTCTGCCAAAGATCGTCGCTGAAATGCGCCGCGAAAAGTTTCAGGAAAGCTGCCTTATCGTACATCATAAGGCCGACGGGTTTCTCGACCCTGCCTCCCTTATCCAAG
>NZ_JWLE01000042.1:385-907 GCF_000813785.1 Leisingera sp. ANG-DT | reverse complement strand
TGGCGCTGGCCGCCGGAGAACTCATGCGGGTAGCGGTCCATCGCCGCGGGATCCAGGCCCACCTCCGTCATCACCTCCGCCACCAGTTCGCGGGTGTCGCGGTGCTGGTCCACCTTGTGGATCGCCAGCCCCTCCGCGATGATCTGGGCGCAGGTCATCCGCGGGCTGAGAGAGCCGAACGGGTCCTGGAACACGATCTGCATGTCCTTGCGCAAGGCGCGCAGGTCGCGGGTGGACCACTTGCGCAGGTCCTGGCCCTGGAAGGTGACCGCGCCCTCCGACGCGATCAGCCGCATGATGGCGAGCGCCAGAGTGGTCTTGCCGGAGCCACTTTCACCGACGATGCCCAGGGTTTCACCCGCCCGGACCGAGACCGACATCGGGTTCACCGCTTTCACATGGCCTACAGTGCGCTTCAGAAGCCCGCGCTGGATCGGGAACCAGACCTTGAGGTCTTTGGCGGCCACCAGTTCCTGCGCGTCCGGGGCCACCGGCTGCGGCTGGCCGGAGGGTTCCGCCGCC
>NZ_JWLE01000042.1:0-298 GCF_000813785.1 Leisingera sp. ANG-DT | reverse complement strand
GCCGCTGGCCGCCCGACAGCTGATGCGGGTAGGAGGTCAGCCGGTTTTCTGCGTCGCGGATGCCGACCTTTTCCAAGAGCTCCAGAATGCGGGCGCGGGCGGATTTGCCGGCCAGCCCCTGGTGCAGAGCCAGGGATTCCTCCAGCTGCCGTTCGATGGTGTGCAGCGGATTGAGCGAGGTCATCGGCTCCTGGAAGATGAAGCTGATGTCATTGCCGCGCACCTGCATCAGGTGGCGCTCGCTGGCGCCGACCATCTCGGTGCCATCATAAGTGACGGAACCGCTCACCATGGCGCT
>NZ_JWLE01000041.1:0-23689 GCF_000813785.1 Leisingera sp. ANG-DT | reverse complement strand
AAAATCTCTGACGACGGACAAGGGGACCCTTCGAACTGCGCTTCATGCTTCATGCATAATCCTCCGTTTCGGAGGAAATAGTCCCCTGCCTTGTCGTGAAAAAACGCCTTGCATAGCGACAGCATGAGTGAAGGCATCACGGCAAATGTGTCGCACGCCAATTGATACCTCTAATTGAGCCGCGGCACCTTTGCTCGTTTCACCCCCGATTTCTGGATTACATGCGCGGGGACTAATTCCTTCTCAGGAACATTATTAGGAGGAAAAAATGATTTCCGTGGAAAGAGTTGCCAGACATTTCGGGCTAAAACCGGACACGGTCCGGCGCAAGATCAAGACCGGTGCAATCGATGCGGTTCGGATCGGGCAGAACTTCCGCCTGGCCTGGCCTGACGTTTGGGCCTGCGAGGAAGGGCCAATGCCGAAACGCGCGCGTATCACGCGTTACCAGGATGACTTGCTGAGCAAGAAAGACATAGCCGCAGCCCTCAGCGTGAGCGTGCGCACCGTCGAGCGCTGGATTGAGAACGGGATGCCCACGCGCAACGTGTTCGGCGCTGTGCGCTGCAATCCGCATGACGTCACCGACTGGCTCAAGCTTCAGGGTATAGACCTCCCGGGGGAGTGGTGGACGTGAATCTGGTTGCGTATCGCACAGGAGCGATAGGCATTCTCGCGACAGGGGCTGGATGGCTTCGCCTGTCGCACAACCGTCCCCGAACATAAATCGGCGTTATGTTTGGGGGCGATACTGCGAAACGCAGAAAAAAACCGACAGAATGTGCGAAACCTCCCGCCGGGCGCGATCTCCTGAGAGGACCAATTGAGGTTCATGGTCTGGGCCGCTCGAGCCGCCTTTTCGTTTGAAGGCGGCCCGCGAAGCCCCGACATCGGAGATCGAGAGAATGAAACACGACCGGAAACTGACTACCGTAACAGACCCGACGTTCACGGACTTTCTGAATTGGGCAAAGGAAACAAGCGAACACCGCGATACCGTTTACGAGATCGAGAAGGTTGCCGCGCGGCTCGATCTGACCAAAGAGGAGTTGGATCTCATCCCAGCTGATCTCGCCTACTTTGAAAAGGTGATCGCGCCGTCCGCCTACGGCGCGGTTTCGCGGTCAAAGGACCTTGATAAAGCCCGCAAGCGCGGCAACTCCCGCGTTCGTAGTGCCCTCGGACGTTTCCTCGTGGCGCGCGGACACCAATCCACCAACGCGGCCGTTCGCGCGAGCTACGATCAGGCTATCAAGTTCATCATCAAGAACGAGGGGTTCGTCGACCGCGGCGCACTCTTCACCACGCGCGCGCACAAACCGTTTCTTTTGGTCCGCGCGCGGGCTCGCCTTGCCTTGTCGGACCTCGACCAAGAAGAATTCAATCGGCTCTGGCTCGATGCGACCCCGGATAGCCGCAAGTCGTTGCGGAAATTCGCGCAGCGAACTGCCGAGCTTCGCCGCGGCCACAATTTGTGGCCTGAACTTGCCGATCTGTTGCCGCTCCAAGACTTCGTTGTGCCAGAGTCGTCGGACCGAGCCCGACGCGTTGAATGGCAGTCGCTGCCTGCTCCCTTCCGCGCGAACGCCGAGGAGGTATTTCGCCAGACGTTGCGCCAAGCCACCGATCTCAAAAAGTGGGCCAAGGAGCAGTTAGACCTTGGACGATCTGCCGTCGAAATCGACGCTGAAGTTGCCGCGCGCGCGGGCAAGAAGAAACGCCCCCCGAAGAACATCGACACCGCGTTGGCCGGCTACCGGCAAGCGACAACCTGGCTGCTCCGGGAAAGCTACTCGTCTGAGAGTGGCTATGCCGGTCTCACGACGTTGCGTGATCTCTTTACAACCGATGCGCTGGAAGCAGCCTGCGAGGCGCAGATCGCCCGCAGCACAGCGGCCCTGACGCTCAAGGATGCAGACGAAAGCTCGACGCTTTGGTCACGTTTCACCAATCTGACAACGATCGCTCGGCACGGACTGCGCGATCCCGAGGTTCTTGCCCTGATTGGTCTCGTCCGCATGTTTTTTGCGGAATACGTGCTCGCGCCCGACGAGATGACTGCGGATGCCGAGGCGATCTGCGACCGATTGCGTAAATCGCCGCAGCTTGCGGCTGCGTTCGTGCACGCGCCCTCGCGACTCTCCGTCATCTCGACCAAGGAACTCGAGGCTGCATCAAGCGACACTGCGCGAGAGCGCGCTTTACGACTCTCCGCCTGTGCCGCAGCATATGCCGTGCAAGTCAGCCGGGCGCTCCGCCCAGCCAACCTGTTCATGACCCGCCGCACGGCAACGCCCGGATGCCCACGGAACCTGACCTGGATCGTGGACAAGGAGCATGCCGAGATCCGTTTCTCGGGCGGAGAGGTCAAAAATGGTCAGACCGTGATCGTGAACGTGCACGGCGAGGATGCGCATATTCTCTGGGACTGGGACCAGATTCATCGTCCAGAGCTCATGAAGATTCGGGGCATCGAGTCGTCCCCGTATCTCTTTCCCGGCAGCGCGGCGCCGCGCTTGCGCAAGGGGGCATTGAACCTGCCGAAGGGATGCATGTCCGTCGCCTCGATCATGGAGCTGTGGGACCTCGGGGATCGACAGCTGGGACTCGGGCTGACGCCGCACCAATGCCGCCACGCACTCGCGACCCTGATGCTCGCTGTGAAACCGGGTGATTTCGCAAACGTAGCCTCAGTTCTGGCAAATACCGAACAGGTCGCGCGACGCCATTACGGCAAGGACAGCGGTGAAGCTGCTGCGGTGGCCGTCCGCGAAGCCTTGCTCGCGCAGCACCCCGACATCTTCGCTCGCATGAAAAGGAGGGCCTGAAATGCGGACTGAACTCGCAAAAGTCTTGAAGGATGCTCCGGCCGCAGTGCGAAACGCGATGATGGAGGACGCAGACAATCTCGCGCCCGGCGCGGCTCACGTCATGGGGCGCTTCTGGACGGCCGTCCGCGCAGGCCAAGGCAATTGCGCCATGCCGCCCGCGAGCGCCTACAGAGCTGCCGCCGCCTCAGAGTCCACGTTCCGGTGTCTGCTGCGCGCACTCGCGTCATACGCGCCTCACGTGAGCACAGCGTCGGCCAGAGGCGTCAGCGACGAGTGGTATGCTCTTCGCCCCAAAGCGGCTGCACAGGCAGGGAAAGCGGTGGCGCAGCCTGTCGGAGCAAACTGGCCTGCATCCTGGTGTGAAATGCTGCCGGCACTCGAAGCGGCATCGATAAAATCCAGTAGCCGCAAGCGTTACATCGCGAGCATCGACCGGTGCGCCGCCATCGTCGCAGAGGGCCTTGCCGCAGAAGCTCACGGCTTCATCGCCGCATGCGAGTTATCTGAGGCGTTTCTATTTCACCCCGACAAAAATCGGCGTGTGAAACCTGTGACGGCCGCCAACTACATCGACGGGTTGATCGCCTTGGGGGCAATGGGCGGCATTGCGGAGGACAGCCTGACCGCCATGCGGGTGATCGTTTGCGACCTTCGCGCCCAGGCTGAACTGGAGGAGAAAAACAAGCAAGAGCGGTTGTCCAGGTTGATGGAACGGGGAGGTTACGCGCATGTCGCCGACAGGATCGGAGACCTAAGGGCATGCGCCCAAGAGCTTCCCGCGCATAGCGCCGTCCGTCGCCGCTACATGCAGCAAGTGGTCGTCTGCGCCGTCATTCTCAACAAGCCACCGCGCAAAGGCGATCTCGTCACGTGGCGCTTCGGCGAGCAGATCGTCCGAGAGATCGACGGCACCTGGCGCGCGAACTGGCGGCAAGAGAAGACGGCAGCCGTTACCGAGACTGGCGCACTCTGGCCCGAGATCTGCGATCTTCTCGATGAATGGGCGTTGGATGGGCGTCCGGACCGACTGGTTCACATCCGCTACCAAGAACTCGTCGGGCAAAACTGGCTGTCGCTTGGTAAGGAGGAGCCATATCGCAACCTGCCAACTGAGCTTACCAAAGCCGCAATCGGCGTGCCGTCGCACGATCTTCGAACGCTCGCCGCCGACTACATGCGTCGTCACGATCCGGCTCATGCTGCGGATGTGATCGCAGCTCACCTCGGACACGATACGCGTCAAGCCGGCAGTGCTTATCGCACCGATTGCGAAGGGGCAGCTGGCCAAGTGGTCTGGCAGCAAGCTCGGAAAACAATTGCGGCCCATCCCAAAAAACTCCTTCGGACAGGACGATAATGAGCCGCTCTGCGGATGTACTACAATATCACTCGCCCATGCCGACACCTGTTTGGGAAGCGGAGCAAAAAAAGCGGCGCGCAATTGGTCCTTCGCTGCTGCGGAATGCGTCCGTCCAGCAAATTATGCAAGCAGGTGAAGCCGTAACTGTCTTGATCGCCGCCCCTTTGCTGAGGGCGCGATCAAGACAGCCACCCCAACTGACATGAGAAAGGGAGACATGACGAGCGAACGCAGACCGGAAGCGCGGTCTGCCCTTGACCGGGGATTGACCCCCGGGTTCTCGAAGGAGACCAACCATGAACCACTACCCCAACATGCGTGCCGCGCTTCAGGCCGCAGAACTCCGGCAGAAGTTTACCGACTGGCTTCGCACCGATGCGGACAGGCTTGTTTCCGCAGCTCAACTCCTCGGGGGCGCCCCTTGGGAAGATCGGGCAATGTCGGTCATCGACGCCGTCGTTTGCGGTGTTGAACCGGAAGAGCTGGAGGCCGACTTGGTGGACCTGCTCCGCCTTCTCAACCTCGAATACACCGACGAACTCGACACGCCGGAAGCGGAGTTCTTCTTGGCCGTGCATCCCGACGATCCTCGTGCGGACGATGCGCGCCTCTGCGCCGAGGGCCTCGAACGAGGCCTTAAGGCGATACGGGCGCATAGCGCGACTCTGGTCAAGGAGGTGGCATGATGGACAAAATCAGCGACTTCATTGCGGAAGCGCTCGGCCACTCCCGCGTGGTCCGCAAGTGCCTCGACGGCAAGATCATACCCTTGCTGGAGCCACGCCATCGCACTTTCGCTGGTGGAATCAGCCGGCGGATCGGCGAGCGTGTAATCATCACCGAGGAGTTTTTGCGGGACCTGGAGGCATTCATTTCGCTTCTCGACGAGCAGGCTGAGAGCGAGACCTCCTACGCATGGCGCGGCCACGAGCACGATCCGGATTGCGGCTATCTCGTCCCGGTCCGCTCCCAAAGTGCTTCCGCGTTCGTCACTCTGCTCGACGCTCTCGTCGATCTCGCTACCTCCGTCGAGGCCGCCCTCGATGCGGCCGAAGCCTACAGCATGGCCAACGCCCTGTTCGAACGGCCATAGGCGCAAGGCGGCGAGGTCGCCCAGATCGCACCGTGCGCGATATTGCGGCGGCCCAGGAACAGTTGCACCAAGTCCTCGGTGCTCAAAAAATGGCGGAGCCAGGCGATCGGCTGGCTCTACCAAAAGATGTCAAAATAGTCTGCATTGCACATCTACGCCGCCGATTTCTCCTGTCGGCAGTGATTAAGAAAGCCTCACCCGATCAGCGTGACCGACGTCGCCTGGACGGACGGTTCCCCCAATAGGAGGTGTCCGCAAATCGTGCTGGTCAGCTATGCGGACCTTTCTGCCATTCGCTGCTACTGCTCAGTTTCCACAGCAATTGCGAAGCCATGATGAAGGACGGGCGGAAACCGGAAGTTCGCCGCAACAGCAAAACTGATAGCTACGTCTCGCAATACCCGACCTTCAACGCAGCAAGAACTCGACGCATGTTTACTTTAGAATTGAACTGACCGTTTGGGCAAAACAAGCCGGTGTTTCGGGGCAAATTGGCGTTTCCCGGAAGGGCTGGCCGCCTGTCTGTCATTGGGCGAACCCGTTAGGTCTGCTTAGCGGTTTCTTTGAACAGGTACTTCTTGATGCGGGCATACCCGTACCCGATGTGAATCCGCTGCACGTAGCCGACAGCTTGAATGTCCCGCTCAGCCAAAGCCGTTTCAAGATCCACAAGTTCAGCAATCAGGGCATCGGCAACTTCCGGTCCGGCACCGTCCACGACCCTGTGCCACGTGCTGGCGGCCTGATAATAGGCCTGCGTCCAGAACGAGCGAAGGACTGAGTTTCCGATCAGATCGCTGATCAGCGTGTTCAGCTGATCATTCACGATGACATATTGCCGTGAATCGACTTGCCCGCCGAGTTGATGCGCCTGGGCCAGCAAACCGCGGGCACGTTCGAGATGGCTCCCCTCGACTTGCGCAGGTGCTGTTGCCCCGATCAACCCCGCCAGATGCAGGCGCATGTCATAGACGTGTGTGATCTTCTCCGGCGGCAGTTCCATGACCACATTACCGACACCGTTGATGGTTTCCACCAGCCCCAAGTGGTTGATCCGGCTGATGGCGTCGCGGACAGGCGTGCGGCTGACGCCGAATTCGTCAGCCAGTTCCGCCTCTTTCAGCCGGTCGCCGGGCGTGTAGTCCAGAAAGCAAATCCGTTTCAGGATCAGGTGCTGAATATCCTCAACACCCGGTTTGCGGCCGCCCCATCCGGGAGGGGTCATAGATGTCTCACCAGATGCCAAGAAAACTCCCCTTACGGCGCGGCTGCGGTTGCCGGAGTCATATCAAGGCAGCCTGCGGCGCAGAAGGACATAATTTCAGTGATCCCGTAATAGCTGCCCGTATCCGGAAATGCGGTCCTGGATGCCGGCCAGACGCAGAACGTGCCACATCATCGCTTGGTTGGAGCAGATCACCGGCTTGCCCAGTTCTTGCTCCAGTTGGCCGGCGATCTCTAATGACCGCAACGCACCGCAGCTGATGAACAGAGCATCGCTGTCTGGCGTGTCTGCCTCTTTGGCAAACTCGGCCAGATACTTGGGGCTGACGCGGATCATTTCACTGTCCTTCTCCAACTGCAGCCCTTGGATCTGCGTCACCCGAAATCCTTCCTTTTCCAGGTATTGGACTTCCTGATCGTTGATCTCGTCCAGGTAGGGCGTGGCAACCGCAACCCGTTTGGCGCCGACAGCGCGCAGCGCCTCAAGGACGGCGGTGATCAGGCTGGTCGCCTTGGCGTTTGGCGCGCCCTTGTTCAGTTCCGCAGCAACCCGGTCTTCTCCGATAACCAGACTGCCGGAAGTGCAGCCGTAGCAGATCACATCGAGGCTGCCATCCGGCAGCAGCGTTGAGGCAGCGCGGGCCAGATCCCCGGCATGACGGCTGAGGCTGTCGACCGTGATGCTGTCCCCGATCCAGGCGCGGGCGAAATGCACTCCAACCCCGTCGGGGCGCAGGAGGAACATGTCGTCCTCAATCGTCTGTTCCGTGGCCAGCAGGACAAAGCCGATCTTGGCCCGGTGGTGGCGGCCTTTATCAAACATTTTCTCTCCGTGACTTGAGGGTGGTGCATGCAGCATGTCAATTTTAAGGCGTAATTTTGGAAGAAATCAAGTATTGACGCAATAGCTGTACACAGCTTAGCAAATTGCAAGGCTGGAGTTTCGATTCGAGCCGCGACTGAAACACGAACAGGGAGGAAACCTTCGTGGGGATCGCAACATTGATCAAAGCGGGTGCCGCGGCGGCTGGCGTTCTGGCTGCCACGCTGCCTGCGGCGCGGGCTGAAGACATCATTCTGGGTCATGTGATGGACACCCAGCACATCTTCCATCAGGTATCCGAGCGTTTCTCGGCACGGCTGGAGGAACTGTCCGGCGGCACGCTGAACGTTGACTACCATCCAGGCGGCGACCTGGGGGATTGGACCTCGATCGTCGAGCAGGTGTCGCAGGGCGCGGTGCAAATGACCATGTCTTGGAACCATTCCGAACTGGACCCGCGCTGGGATGTGTCGGTGCTGGGCTATGTCGCCAGAGACTGGGAAACCGGGCGCGAGGTTTATGGCCCAGGTTCGGTGATGAACGGGGTTTATGACGGCATCATGAACGATCTGGGCATGGTGCTGCTGGGCACGATCCCGACCGATTTCACCGGCTTTGTGGTGCGCAAGGGCGTCGATGTGCCCACCAGTTTCCCGGAAGAGGCACAAGGCTTCAAGATGCGGGTGCCGGGCATGCCGATGGCGATCGAGCGTTACAAGGCAACCGGCTTTGCCCCGGTCCCTATGGCCTTCAGCGAGGTGCATACAGCCCTGCAGACCGGAGCCATCGATGGCCGCGCCTATTCACCGCCGTCCGAGGTGCTGCTGTTCAAGGATGTGGTCAGCGCCTATGTCTTCACCCGCGAGAACTTCGAGCACACTTTCTGGACAGCCAACAAGCGCTGGTTCGACAGCCTGAGTGAAGAGCAGCAGGGCTGGATTCGCACCGCCGCGGATGAGGCGGTGAACTGGGCCTGGGAAAACGCTGAGGCCGAAAGCCCCAAGTGGTTTGCCCAGATGAAGGAGGCCGGCATCGAGGTTGTCGAGCTGACACCTGAGCAGCTGGAGTCCTACCGCCAGCAGGTGACCGCAGTGGAATACCCCTACATGGAGCAGATCATCGGCGCCGACGTGATGGGCCAGATCAAGGCTGCCGCGGGCACCAACTGATCCCCGCTTTCCCGTGCCCGGGGGGCTGCCCCGGGCACTGCACCGGCTGAGGAGGACGGCGCATGACCAAAGAACTTTTGCACACGGACAGCCTGGACAACGTCCTGACACCTGAGCCGATCATGCCGGCAGGCAGCGATGCTGCGGCACCGGTTTACCGCGGGCTCGGCGTTTTCTATGCGGCTGAAGACAGGGTTGCCCTGCTGATGCGGGTGATGCTGTTCGGTGCGATGATCTCGCTGGGGCTGCTGATGGCAGCGCAGGTGTTCATGCGGTACGTGATCTCCTCGCCCTTTCTGGGGATCGAGGAACTGGCGCCGATGCTGGCCCTTTGGATCTACTTTATCGGCATGGCCTATTGCACCCGCGAGCGCGACCACATCGAGGGCGGCGTGCTGACCCTGCTGACGCAGAGCCGCAAGACCCTGCTGGCGGTGCGCCTGTTCGGCACCCTGGCTTGTCTGGTGACGGTTCTGGTCTTTGCCTGGTTCGCCTGGGATTTCGCTGCCTACAACCTCTCGCTGAACCGCAAGAGCACCTACATGCGGCTGCCCAAATACATCTGGGATTTCAGCATGGTCTCCGGCTTTGCGCTGATGATCCTCTACCTGGTTCTGCAATTTTTTCTCGAAGCGCGCGCGCTTGTGACCGGACAGGGCGGAGACTGACCTCATGACCTTCTTCCTCATTGCCTTCCTGGCCATCATCTTCCTGTTGCTGATCGAGGTTCCGGTCGGGTTCGCCTTCGGCGCCGGGGCGCTTGGCTACGGGCTGATGTCCGGCACCAATATCTCCTTCCATGCCGGCTACGGCTATTCTCAGGTCAGCGCTTTCTCGCTGCTGGCAATCCCGCTGTTCATCCTGTCGGGCACGCTGATGGGCGCCTCCGGCATCTCCGAGCGGCTGTTGAACTTCGTCAATTCCTTTGTCGGCCGCACCAAGGGGGGCTTGGGCGCGGTGACCGTGCTGACCTGCGCCCTGTTCGGAGCAATTTCGGGCAGTGCTTCGGCCGCCATCGCCGCCATTGGCAAGATCATGGTGCCGCGGATGATCAAGGAGGGCTACCCGCCAGGCCATGCCACCGCGCTTGTTGCTGTGTCCTCGGTGCTGGCGCTGATGATCCCGCCTTCGATCCCGATGATCGTTTTCGCCATTGCAATCAGGGAGTCCGTCGCCAAGTGCTTCCTCGCCACGATGGGGCCGGGCGTGCTGCTGGCACTGATTTATTGCGGGCTGAACTTCTTCTTCCTGCGCAACAACCAGACCATCACAACCGCTCCCAAGCTGCCCTTGCGCGAAACCCTGGCCGAGGCCGCAGGCACCGGCAAGAAGGCCAGCTTGGCAATCATCATGCCGGTGATTGTGCTGGGCGGGATCTACAGCGGTATCGCCACCCCGACCGAGGCGGGTGCGGTTGCGCTGGTCTACACGCTGATCGTGGGCATTGCGATCTACCGCTCGCTGCCGATGCAGTCGCTGTTCAACTCCACGGTTGAAGCCGCGCGGCTGACTGGCGCGATCCTGATGGTGCTGTTCTTCCTGTTCGTGATGAGCCGCGGCATGGTTCTGGCCAAGGTGCCGACCCAGTTTGCCGATCTGCTGCTGACGATTTCCGACAACAAGATTGTCATCCTGCTGCTGATCAACCTGCTACTGCTGATCATGGGCATGATTATCGACGACGTGTCCGGCGGCGTGCTGGCAGCCATCATCCTGCTGCCCGTCACTCAGAAAATCGGCCTGGACCCGATCCACTTTGCTGCCATCGTCGGCACCAACCTTGGCCTGGGCAACATCTCTCCGCCCTGCGCGCCGCTGCTCTACATGGCTGGCGGTGTGACCCGCCAACCGCTGTCGGTCTATGTCGGCCCGACGATGAAGTTCCTGCTGCTGGGGCATTTGCCGATGGTCCTGATCGTGACCTTCGTGCCGCCGGTAGCCCTTTTCCTGCCCGGGCTGCTGGGCTGATTTGCCCGCTGTCCGCCATTCAATCCACCTAACAGAAGGAAGTCAGCACATGCTGGAAGAAGCCAAGAAACGCACCCTCATCCTGCAGGACCGCATGCGCCAGGCAGGTATCGGCAAAGCGGTGTTCACCGATGAAAGCTCGATCGCCTACCTGGCGGGCTTCTGGGGCTATCTCGGGATCGAATTCGGCCGTCCCTCGATGCTGGTGGTCGATGCGCAGGACGCGCCGGTTGTCATCACCCCGCTGATGGAATCCGAGATGGTGGCGGAAATGACCTGGGTCGAGGATGTGCAGACCTGGGAAGACATTGGCCCGCGCAGCTGGGGCCGCGCCCTGGCCAATGCCTTGGGCGAAAGTCCCAAGGAGATCTGGATCGAACGAAGCACCATTCCTGCAATCGTGCGCAACCACCTTGATGACACCTATCCCGGCGTGCCGCTCAAGGATATCTCGCCGGTGCTTGGCGCCATGCGCACTATCAAGACACCGTTTGAAATCGGCGTCATGAAAGAAGCCGGGCAGATCGCCGGCGCAATGATGGCAGCGGCGCATGACAGCCTGCGGGAAGGCGCGCGGGAGTACGAATCCGCGCTGGCGGTGATCGAAGCAGGCTCGCGCAAGGCGGCCTCCTTCTTGACGGACAAGGGCTGGGACCGCTTCGTCTCGCCGATGATCCACAACCTGCAGATCCTGCAGAGCGGCACCGATGCCTCGATGGTGCATCGCCGTGCCAGCGTCAAACCCTACGAGAAATTCGACCCGGTTTATTTCTGTTTCTGCAACATGGCGCAGTTCAAGCAGTACAAGCTGGGCTTCGACCGGATGTTCCACATCGGCGATGTGACCGACCAGGCACGTGATGTGCAGGAGGCTGCCATTGAAGCGCAGCAAGCCGCGATTGCTGCCATGCGCCCGGGCGTTTTGGCCGAGGATGTCGCCGCCGCGGCCAATGAGGTCTACCGCGCGCGCGGTTACGAGACCGGCTACCGCACCGGCCGTTCCATCGGTGTCGCCTATCTGGAGGCACCGGAGCTGAAGGAAGGCGACAAGACTGTTCTGCAGCCGGGCATGACCTTTGCGGTCGATGGCGGCATTTCGGTGGACGGCGTGACCGCGGGCCGGATCGGCGACTCGGTTGTGGTGACTGAAACCGGCATCGAATATATCACCAGCTACCCCCGCGAAATCCTGCTGAGCAAGGGCTGAGCCATGACAGGCAACCTGAATATCGCAGTTGCCCAAAGCCCTGCGGACCTCGACGGTCCGCAGGCGCGGCTGGCTTGGTTAGGCAACTGTCTGTCCCGGCTGCAAGGGCTGAACACCGATCTGCTGGTGCTGCCTGAGCTGTTTCTGACCGGATATAACATCGGCAGCCGGGTTTCGGACTGGGCGGAACCGGTGGACGGGCCGTCGGCGCAGGTGATTGCGGAACTCGCCCGGGCGCACCAGGTGGCGATCCACTACGGATTTGCGGAGCAATCTGGCGGTGACCTGTTTAACTCAGCCTCGTGCATCGGCAAGGATGGAAACCTGCTGGCAATCCACCGCAAACTGCTGCTGCCTCCTGGCTTTGAAGGGGACCATTTCAGCCCTGGCGAAACCTACACGCTGTTCGAGCTGGAAGGGTTCAAAGCTGCCACACTGATCTGCTATGACGCCGAGTTCCCTGAAACCTTCCGGGCGGTTGCCCAAGCCGGGGCAGAGCTGGTTCTGGTTCCCACCGCTTTGGGCGCGCAATGGGGTGTGGTGGCAAACACCGTCATCCCTGCGCGCGCGTTCGAAAACGGGGTGTTCGTTTGCTACGCAAATTCCTGCGGGCATGAAAATGGCATGGACTATTTCGGGGGCAGCTGTGTCGTCGCGCCCAATGGGCAGGACTTGGCCAGAGCAGGGACGGGCGAAGAATTGTTGAAGGCACGCATGGGAAAAGGCGCGGTTCCAATGGCCCAATCCCGGTTGCCATACCTGACCGACCGGCTAAAACTCCCCGATCTGATCAACTGAAAAGATGAATGGAACCTGGCGATTGGCCATTTGTGCAACAAAAGAGGTTTACTGACTTCGAAATGGCTGAACTGGCGTACTGAATGGGAGAGTCTCCAATCGGACCGTGTCAGCCAATTCGTTTGAGTTTTCCTTCAGCACTTCGGCAACCGGAAACTGATCGTGGCAGTCATACTTGAATGAGATCAAAAATGATCTGGGAATAAGCTCTTTGCAATGTAAAGGCAGGTGCGCTCTGCCTTGCTGCGGTCGAATTCTTCTGCATGCAGGTGGAAGTCAGTCCACGTTCCCTCAAGGAGCGCTATCAGGCCGTCAGTTGCGAGTTCTGCGTCGGCATCAAGGTAATTCCCCTCGTCAATAAGAGTTTGGCAGAGCTCAATCATTACATCCCGCAGGCTCGCATCCCTGGAATCGATAGACTTGCGGTATTCCGGGTTCGAGTAAACCTCGGAGCGGAAGGCGAACCAAACAGCGACGTCACGCCGGTTCAGAAAGTCCGGGGAAAGATCCAGCTGGATGATCCTCCTCAGTTTTTCAGCAGCGGGCAAGTCCGGGTCCAGGGCCACCTTGTTCCAGCGTTCGGAGTAACTGTTCGACAAGTCTTCGGCGACAGCCAGCAGAAGGTTTTCCTTGGTCTTGAAGTGCAGGTTGATCATGCCCCGCGACAGGCCTGAAATCTCCTGGATTGCGGCAATGGTTGCGCCCCGGAAGCCGTGTTTGAAAATGGCTTCCGCGGCGGAATCCAACAGGTGGCGCCGATTCTTCGACTTGCTGAATTCCCTGGCATTCAGCCCTTCCTCATGCTGGCCGGTATCGCTCACGTCTCCTCTGGACCTCTCTGCATTGAGTGAATGACCTTGAGTTTCCAATGACTTCCCACAGCCAAAGCCTAAAGGCAAAAGCTTTTGTTGACTTTGAATGTATGTATGTTCAGATTGTGATAAATGTTACAACACAGGTAAGGTCATGACGCTGCTGAATACCGATTTCGAAACCGTCCGCGATTGGGACAACGGGCATTTTGTTCATCCGTGGGAGGGGATGGCCTATATCGGCCAGAATGACAGGACCTTCACCGAAGGCGGTGAAGGCATCTATGTCACGACGGAAACGGGCGAGCGCCTGATCGATGGACCGGCAGGCATGTGGTGCGTGCAGATCGGTTACGGAAACACTGAGATCGTCGATGCAATGGCGGAGCAGGCGCGCGAGCTGGCTTATTTCTCGCCATTCAACAACGCGAACTCGACCTCCGCACGCCTGGCCCACGAAATAGCCAAACGTACGCCGGGGGACCTGAACCACGTGTTCTTCACGACCGGTGGTTCGACCGCCGTGGACAGCGCGCTGCGGTTCATCCAGTTCCGTAACAACATTCTGGGACGGCCGGAAAAGAAAATCGTCATCTCGCGCCAGAAGGCTTATCACGGCTCGACCTATCTGGCGGCCTCGTTGAGCGGCAAGGAGCGCGACAAGGGCTGGCTGGATCAGGCGGAGCATCTGGCTCATTTCTTGCCCAACGTGAACCCTTATGTCCGCGCCGAAGGCCAGAGCATCGAGGCCTTTCTGGATGAAAAGGTGGCGGATCTGGAGAACGCCATTCTGCAGATCGGCGCCGAAAAGGTGGCGGCATTCATTGCAGAGCCAATCCTTTGTTCGGGTGGGGTGATTGTCCCGCCGGCGGGCTACCACAAGCGCTGCCTCGAGGTGTGCCGTCGGCATGACGTGCTTTACATCTCCGACGAAGTTGTCACCGGTTTTGGCCGCATGGGCCACTGGTTCGCTTCGGAAGCGGTGTTCGATATCGTTCCTGACATCATCACCTGCGCCAAGGGCATGACCTCAGGCTATGTGCCGATGGGGGCCTGCATCATCTCGGACCGGCTGATTGCCGACGTTTCCGGTGACAAGTCCCAGGACGCGACCTTTTCGAACGGCTTCACTTACTCGGGCCATCCGGTCAGCGCAGCCGCTGCGCTCAAGAATATCGAGATCATCGAACGCGAGGGCATCCTTGAGCACGTGCAAAATGTCACTCCCCATTTCGAAGCACGGCTCGGAGCCCTCGCGGACCTCCCCCTTGTCGGCGATGCGCGCGGCAAGGGGCTGGTCGGCTGTGTCGAGTGCGTGGCTGATGCGTCGGCCGACGATGTGCTCGCACTCGACAAGACCGTGGGCGCGATGATCGATGCGCATTGCCAGGAAAACGGCCTCATCCTGCGCCCGATCATCAACATGTGCGTATTCTCGCCGCCGCTGGTGATCACGGATGGCCAGATCGACCAGATGTTCGACATCCTGGAGGACGGCATCCGCAAAACAACCGACGATCTCATCAAACAGGGGGTGAACCTCGCATGACACAGTACCGCATGCCTCCCGAGTGGGTCCCGCATGAGCGCACCTGGATGGCCTGGCCTTGTGCCGAAGGAACCTTTGGCGACAGCCTGCCGCAAGTGAGGCGCGAATATGCTGATGTCGCCAAGGCCATAGCGCAGTTCGAACCTGTGGCCATGCTCTATGACCCGGAAAACGGCGATGGGCTCGAAGCGCTTGAAGGCCAAGCCAATATTGAGCTGGTCTCTTGCCCGCTGGACGACAGTTGGCTGCGCGACAACGGGCCGACCTTCGTGCTGGGCGACGATGGCTCGCTTGCTGGTGTGGACTGGACCTTTGACGGCTGGGGCGGTGATTGGCCCCACGAGAAAGATGCCAAGGTTGCCTCCCGCGTCATTGAGCTGGCGGGGGCAAAGCGGAACCCATCTGCCATGATCTATGAGGGCGGTGCGCTCAATATTGACGGCAAAGGGACGTGTGTGGTCACGCGGCAATGCTATGAACACCGCACCCGCAATGGCGGGCCAAGCCCGGAAGAATTCGAAGCAGAGTTGTGCAGGCAACTGGGCCTGTCCAAGGTCATTTGGCTGAACCGCACGCTGGAGAATGACTCGACCAATGGCCACGTCGATGTCGTTGCGGCTTTTGTGCCCGGCGGCGTCCTCTGCCAGGTCAGCGCCGATCCGGAGGATTCCGACTATCAGAACCTGCTGGACAACCGCGCCATTCTGGAAGCGGAGACTGATGCGGCAGGCCAGCCGCTGACGATTTTCCAGGTGACCTCGCCGCCTGTAGACCGCAAACCGGACGGCAGCCGCCGCTTTCTGTCGTACATCAACTTCTATCTGGTGAACGGCGGCGTGATCGTCCCGCAATACGGTTTCCCCGAGCACGACCAGGAGGCGCTGGACGTCCTGTCCAGCCTGTTCCCGGACCGCATTGTCGTCGGCGTTCTGACCAACGCGATTGCCGATGGCGGCGGCAACATCCATTGCATCACCCAGCAGCAACCCAAAGCCGGAGCCCCCGTCCATGCGTAATGTAACCCTCGCTGCCACCCAGATGAGCTGTTCCTGGGACAAGGAAAACAATATTGCCAAGGCTGAGGAGCTCGTGCGCGACGCAGCCGGCCGCGGTGCCAATGTGATCCTGATCCAGGAACTGTTTGAGACGCCCTATTTCTGCATCGAACAGGCGCACAAACATTTCGCGCTGGCCAGCACTGTGGAAGAAAACACGGCAATCCGGCATTTTTCCTCCGTAGCCAGGGAGTTGGGGGTGGTCCTGCCGGTATCCTTCTTTGAACGTGCCGGGCAGACCTACTTCAATTCGTTGGCAATGATTGACGCCGACGGAACGGTCATGGGGATTTACCGTAAGTCGCATATCCCCAATGACGTCGCTTACCAGGAGAAACAGTTCTTCAGCCCCGGCGATACCGGCTTCAAGGTCTGGGATACAGCCTTCGGGCGCGTGGGCGCGGCGATCTGCTGGGACCAGTGGTTCCCTGAAGCCGCCCGCTGCATGGTGTTGCAGGGTGCGGAAATGCTGCTTTATCCCACCGCCATCGGCTCCGAACCGACCCGCCCGGATGCCGATTGCATTCCCCATTGGCAGACCGTGATGCGCGGCCATGCCGGTGCCAACCTGGTGCCGGTCGTTGCCAGCAATAGGGTGGGCGAGGAAGTCGCCACGGAGGACGATAAACTGCGCATGGCCTTCTTCGGCGGCTCCTTCATCGCCGACCAATTTGGCCAGAAAGTAGCCGATGCCGAGCGCGAGGACGGTGTGGTTCTGACCGCGGAGTTCGACCTGGATGCGGTGGCCGAAACGCGCCGCTACTGGGGGGTCTTCCGGGACCGCCGGCCGGACCTCTATGGCGCGATCAGCACCTTTGATGGACGCACGGGCTGACGGCCGGAGGGAGAAGCAAGGTGACTTTGGACAAGAATGCCAGACTGGGTCTGCTGCTGGCCACGCCGACGACGCTCTATGTTCTGTTGCTGATTGCGGCGCCTGTGGGGATGACGATTGCTTACTCCTTCTGGACCCAGGAATTCGTGGATGTGACGCGCGACTTCACCTGGGCCAACTACCGGGAAGTCTTTACAGACCCATTGTACCGCACGCTGATCTTCCGCTCGGTCCGGATCGCCGCGATGGTGACGCTGCTGACCGTTCTGCTGGCTTACCCTGTGGCCTACCACATCGCGTTCAATGTCAAGAAAAACAAGGCGATGTGGCTGTTCCTGGTGACCATCCCCTTCTGGACAAGCTACCTGCTGCGGGTGTTCTCTTGGAAGCTCATCCTTGCACAGAACGGGGTGGTCAATTCCGCGCTGCTGTGGCTCGGTGTCATCGACAGCCCCATCGACACTCTGCTTTACAACTCCGAAGCCGTGGTGGTGACTCTGGCACACGCCTGGGCTCCCTTTGCGATCCTGCCAATCTTTGTGTCACTGGAAAAGATCGACCGCAGCTATTTGGAGGCGGCAAAGGATCTGGGGGAGGGGCCGGTGCGCAGCTTCCTGCGGGTGACCCTGCCGCTGTCGATCCCCGGCATCATCGGTGCCAGCATGATCATCTTCATTCCCACCGTTGGCGATTACGTCACCCCGGCGCTGGTTGGCGGGTCGGACGGCGCAATGGTCGCCAACATGATC
Source organism: Leisingera sp. ANG-DT (assembly GCF_000813785.1). Classification (NCBI taxonomy): domain Bacteria; kingdom Pseudomonadati; phylum Pseudomonadota; class Alphaproteobacteria; order Rhodobacterales; family Roseobacteraceae; genus Leisingera; species Leisingera sp. ANG-DT. The sequence continues at coordinate 6,216 of NZ_JWLE01000041.1, read as the reverse complement.
CAGGTCCAGTTCGGCAAGGCCAACAACTGGCCACTGGGGGCGGCGCTGGCGCTGTCGGCCGTGGTCTGCGTGACAGGTGCTGCCTGCCTGCTGGTGCTTGGCCTGAAACTGATTGAAAGGAGCCTGAAATGAACCGGGTTGTTGCCGTTCTGTCGCGGATTGGCAGGCTGCTGCCCGCCTATGCGGTGCTCTATATCGGGTTCCTGTACCTGCCGATCCTGCTGCTGCCGCTGTTTTCCTTCAATGACTCCAAAGTACTCGGTTTCCCGCTGACAGGCTTCACGACAAAATGGTACGCGAGCCTGGCTGAACAGACGGCCCTGTTTGACGCTTTGAAAAACAGTCTGATCGTGGCCGTTGTTTCGGCGGTGGTGGCCACCAGCCTGGGCACGCTGATCTCACGCGCGATCACCAAGCACCGCTACCCGCTGCGCCGGACCAGCCAGACCATCGTCATGGCACCGCTCGTGATGCCCGAAATCATCATCGCCATTTCGCTGCTGATCGTGTTCCTCGGCATCGGGATCGGCACCACGCTGTTCACCGTGATCCTGGCCCATTCGCTGCTGACCATTCCGTTCTGCGTGTCGATCATGACATCAGCCTTCGGCCAGTTCGATGATGCTCTGGAAGAGGCCGCAGTTGACCTCGGCGAAACCTCCTGGGGCGCACTGCGGCGGGTGACGCTGCCGGTTGTCTCGCCGGGGATCATTTCCAGCCTGCTGATCAGCTTTACGGTCTCCTTCGATGAGTTCATCTTGGCCTTCTTCCTGTCCGGCAACAGCCCGACGCTGCCGGTCTATATCTGGAGCCAGGTGCGCTTCCCGGCGAAGCTGCCGAACGTGATCGCGCTCGGCTCGCTCCTTATCCTTATTTCCATTCTGTTCCTGCTGGTGGCCGAACGCTTCCGCCGCCGCAGCGAACGTTTCACACAGCAACCTGAGTAGGACCTACCGGCATGGACCATAAGATCGCCGTCAATATCGCCAATGTCAGCAAGTCCTTCGGAAGCTTCCAGGCTGTAAGGAACGTGAACCTGCAGCTGAAGGAGGGGGAGTTCTTCTCTCTTCTCGGCCCCTCGGGCTGCGGCAAGTCCACGCTGCTCAGAATGATCGCAGGCTTCGAGGAACCGTCGGAAGGCACCATCTCCATCGGCGGTCTGCCTATGGCCGGGATTGATGCCAACCACCGGCCAACGAATATGGTGTTTCAGAGCTACGCCATCTTTCCGCATTTGAACGTCGAGGAGAACATCATCTTCGGCCTGGCGCGCTCCGGTCTGAGTCGATCAGAAAAGCGGGCCAGGGCGGAAGACATGCTGGCCAAGGTCGGCCTGGAGGGGCTGGGCCGGCGCGCCGCGCATGAGCTGTCCGGCGGCCAGCGCCAGCGGGTGGCCCTGGCCCGGGCCTTGGTACTGGAACCCAAGGTCCTGCTGCTGGACGAGCCGATGTCGGCGCTCGACAAGAAGCTGCGCGAACAGATGCAGATGGAGCTGCGGGCATTACAGCGCTCGGTTGGGATCACCTTCCTGATGGTAACCCATGACCAGCATGAGGCGATGACGATCTCGGACCGCTGCGGCGTGATGTTCGAGGGCAAGCTCGCACAGGTTGCCACACCGCACGAGCTCTATCAGAAGCCCAACACCAAACAGGTCGCGGATTTCATCGGCGGGATGAACTTCTTCGATGCCAGCATCAAGGCCAATGGCGGTGAAAAGCTCGAGGTCGAACTGCCCCGGTTCGGACAGCTTTCGGTGGACGCGCATGGCGTTTCGGATGGCGTTGGAGCCGCAGTCACGATCGGCTTGCGGCCGGAGCGCGTTCATGTCGGCAGCAACCGTCCTGAAGGGGCCGATGTGGCGGTTCCGGCACGGGTAATCGACCGGGCCTTCTATGGCGAAACGATCCACTATTACCTGGAGTTGGAGGGCCGGGCTGACCCCCTGGTCGCTTCGGTCACCAATTTCGACCGGGCCGATCAATTTGAAATTGGCGATTCCGTGTGGTCGGGCTTCCGCGGCGGCGCCGCCGTGGCCCTGCCCCCGAAATAATCGAATAACCTGAGAGGAGGACTACCAATGAAGCTTACGTCTCTTTCGGCCGGACTGGCCTTTGGCGTAATGGCAGCCTTTGGCGCCAATGCAAGCGAGCTCACCGTTTTCGACTGGTCCGGCTACGATGATCCCGGCTTTTTCAACGCCTACGTCGAGAAACACGGCAGCGCGCCCGCGTTCTCCTTCTTCGCGGATGACCATGAGGGCTTCAACAAGCTGCGCTCGGGCTTCAAGGCCGATCTGGCGCACCCCTGCAGCGGGCTGATCGGCAAGATGCGCGCTGCCGACCTGATCCAGCCGATCGACACCGCCCGGCTGGAGGCCTGGGACGAGCTGCTGCCGACGCTGACCAAGCTGCCGGAGGTCTCCTCGGACGGGCAGGTCTGGATGCTGCCGTTTGACTGGGGCAATACCGGCCTTGTCTACCGCACCGACCTGGTTGAAGGCGATATTGACCTGCAGAAACTGGCCGACCCGGCACTGGCGGGCAAGGTGTCTCTGCCCGATGTGGTTGAGGACGCCTACGGCTTTGCGGCGCTGGCCGTTGGCGTCAACGACTGGAGCGAGATGACCGATGAGAAGTTCCAGGAGGCATCGGATTTTCTGCGCGCGGTGCACAAGAACGTGCGCTTCTACTGGAGCGATCAGGGGCAGCTGGACGCCGCCATCAAGTCCGGCGAGATCCACGCCGCCTGGGCTTGGAACGCCACCGAGCTGGCGCTGATGTTCGACGGTGTTCCGGTGAAACTGGTGCGCGACCCTGAGGTGGGCGTTGCCAGCTGGGCCTGCGGCTATGTGCATCTCAAGGATGGCGAAGGCAGTGATGAGGAGGTGTATGACTTCCTCAACGCGCTGTCGGATGCCGAGAGCGGTAAATACCTGATCGAGGCTTGGGGCTATGCACACGCCAACGCTGGTTCCTATAGGATCGCCGATCAGGAGGCTGTGAGAGCTTACGGCTATTCCGATCCCGAAGGCTTCATGGCTGAAAGCCTGTTCGGTTTCCGCGTGCCCAACGAGATGGCTGCGAAAATGCTGAAGGAATTCGAGCGGATCAAGGCCGGTTTCTGATCCGGCCGCAGATCACCCAATGGCGGCGCCAGCGCCACCGCAACCCTGCCACCACATGAGAGATCCATGGTAAAAACACCCTACGCTGACGGTTTCCGTATGCCTGCCCGGTTTGCACCCCACGCCCGCACCTACATCGGCTGGCCGACCGAGCTGAACTACCGAAGCGACCTGGCGCGGTCCCGGGCGGAATATGCCGGTGTCGTCCGTGCGGTGGCGGAATTTGAACCGGTGACAGTGATCGCCGACCCCGGTGATGCGGCCGCCGCGCGGGCCGAGCTTGCGGGCTGCGGCAATATTGAGATCCTGGAAATCCCGATCAACGATGCCTGGCTGCGCGACAGCGGCTGGATCTTCGTCAAGAACGGCGATGGAGAGGTGGCGCTGGTGCAGTTCCAGTTCAATGGCTGGGGCGGCAAATTCGCCTGCGACAAAGACATGCGCGTTGCGGAGCATCTTGCGGAGCATCTCGGCATCCGGCTCTATCATGCGCCGTTCATCTGCGAAGGCGGCGGCATCACCGTCGATGGCGAAGGCACGCTGATCACAACCGAACAAGTGATGCGCAACGCCAACCGGTATAACGGTGTGTCACGGGAAGAACTCGAAGGGTTGCTGCGCAGCTACCTCGGCATTGAAAAGGTCATCTGGCTGGGGCTGGGGCTGGTAGAAGACGCCGGTACCGATGGCCATGCCGACAACGTGGTGGAATATCTCGCGCCCGGTGTCGTGCTGGCCCAGACGGTAACCGATCCGTCAAACCCGAACTATGACCTGTGCCAGGAAAACCTGCGCCGGATCAAAGCGGCGACAGACGCGAGGGGGCGCAAGCTCGAAGTGATCGAGATGCCGCGCTTGCCCTACACCGATCCGGCCCATGGGGAGCCCATGCCGGTGCCCTATGTGAATGCCTACGCGGTCAATAATGCGCTGATCACCCCGATGCTGGGAGGGGCAGATGATGGTCAGGCGCGTGCCGAATTGGAAGGGCTTTTCCCTGGCCGCAGAATCGTGGGCGTGGACAGCACCTTCATCGCGCTCGATGGCGGCGGTATCGGCTGCATCACACAGCAGCAGCCAGCCGGTGCTTTGGCTGCGCCATAAGGCGCTGCAGGGCAAAATTAGTGAAAGCTGGCCTCGTAAGGGGCCAACTTGACTTGGTGTTTGTCTCACGCGCATCGGTAAGTATGGGCACTGACCCGGGTCTCGCCGCAAGCAGCAGCAAAGTCTGTTTTTGAGACGCTGCACAGCGGCGTAAGGAACTTCGGCAAATGGCAGGTTAGGGCCGCCTTGTACGCTCAGGTATCCACGAGTGTTTTGCCATTTATTGCCTGCCGCGTCAGATCAGCGAACGAATCCCACAACAATGCCGATGATGACACCGATTGCGACAATGGTCGCCCATATCCAGTGTTCGGTCAGGATCTCAAGCAGAGCGACAGGGTGAATGCCAAGGCGATCCCGCCGATGAGACGCGCCATCTCGCCCGCCGCACTGGTCGCCCATATTCAGTGGCGAGCTAACCACACCTCCTAAACGAACGGCTCCGGCATAATCGGTCGGCGAACGCGCACATTGCTTGAGACTGTAAGCTCAGTGACATCAATTACCTTTATTACGCGTGTGCCTGCTGCGTCTGCATAACGCCGTGACGACCGTAAGAGTACATCCTTGCAGGAATTTTGGCGGTCAGTAATCAAACTGGCCGCCAGCACAGGCGAAACCATCAGTGGCAATCGAACCACGCCATGGCCGTCGCGATCACGTTGTCATAATCTCCAGAAAATGCCTCGCGCATAAATGCGTCACGTTCCGACACTGAGATGCCAGCGCATTGCGCGGCACGCCGACAGCGCCCAACGATCGCTGGTGCCGAGCCATCTTCTCCAGTTAGCTGAACTTGGACGCGGGGATACTTCGGGGTCATGATAATCTTTCTTTGTTGTTGCTGAGGGCATCTGCCCCGAACAGCAAATGGGTCGATCTGCCGTGACCGAAAAATTCGAGGGGTAACAGGACATCGCACGGCGGCCCCTTAGGCAGAAATCCTGGTGGAGATGCTCGAGGGGCGGCCTTAACGTGCTGAGGGTTGATCCCGGCCGTCGCGGTCGCCCTCTGTCAGCGTGGACGTTTTACGCGCTGGATAAAATCGATGAGTTAACTTGATAACTGCGCTGGGCACGGAGTCCTTCGCAGGAATCGACCGACCAAAACGAAATGCGGACCCTGAGGCTTCAGGCTGTTGTTGAAGTAAAGTACCTTCAATTGAGAGCAACCGCATCGTCTGGCTCCACCTCCCGTTCCCAGCTCTCCATGCTCTCAGCTTCCGGGTCGGGCGCGGACATGTAGTCGTTCTCATTGGGATAGAGGCTGGTCTCCACAAGCCAGCGACTCGGCAGACCGGCCAATCCCAGAGATGCGACTCGGTTTTGGAGGGTAACGAAGCTTTGCGCGCCGGGTTAAGTGAGGTCCAGAAGCTGACCTACTGCCGCCTTTTGGTAATGCAATACGTCCATCTTGATGCGACGGCGTCGGCTTGCTCGTCCTCGGTTCTCAAACCAGCACATGATTGTGAACCAACTGAACCGGTTCAAAGCGCATCAAACCGAGACAGGTCCAAAGTCTGCGTTGTTACCCCACTCCCAAAACGGTTCGAGCGGCGCAGGCAGACAACGACCTCGAGGAAAACGTCTTTGCCGTAACGCAGTCGCAGGAGCTCCATTAGGCGTATGACGAAGTATGCACTCAATGATTTGATCAGGATTGACTGAGGCCTTTGCCACCTCCCCCAGCCTTACCCTTGAGGTGATAGCGGAGTGCTCCACGGTCGATTCCTAAGGCCTCTATTCGCAAGCCAACGTTTCCGCAGTACCCCCAACATACGGATCGCACTTACGAACCGTCGCAGCCAATACTGTAGCAAAAAGCGTAGCAAAAACTGTAGCAGTTTTAACTCTTGAGCATAGTATATTCGATATTTTTATGCTAAAACAGGCCCTTAGATAAAGATCATGGCCTGTGAATGGTGCCCGGGGGCGGTCCTAAGGGCGGTGTTGACGGGGTTCTAGGCCCGTTACAGGCACTGCTTC
>NZ_JWLE01000040.1:0-55068 GCF_000813785.1 Leisingera sp. ANG-DT | reverse complement strand
AGGCCGGGCAGCGCCCGTCCCGCCCCCCACGGGGCGGGCGCTTCGCTTCCCACCCCGCCGGGCCGGGCGCCGCCCTCGGTGGTGGACGCGGGGTTTCAAACTCTATGCGATTTGGTGTCCGGTTCAATTAAGGCCGTAGACTGGATTGAAATGGAAGGTGCCAGGGACGTTTTGGCGCCTTCCCGGCACCGCTCTGCGCAGGCTGTGCAGGGGGGCTCGGAGCAACCGGATCAGAACACCGACCAGTCCATCTCGCGGGCCAGCAGCTCCATCGCTTCGGTGCCAAGTTTGGAGTTGCCGTTGTGGTCCAGCCCTGGCGACCAGACCGCGATGCTGGCTTTGCCCGGCACGATGGCCAGAATGCCGCCGCCGACCCCGCTCTTGGCGGGCAGGCCGACGCGGTAGGCGAACTCTCCCGACCCGTCGTAATGGCCGCAGGTCAGCATCAGCGCATTGAGCCGCCGCACCCTGCCTTGCGACACCAGTGCCGGTTTCGCACCGCCGCCAATCAGGAAGCGGCCTGCCTTGGCCAGCTGCACCGTGGTCACTTCGGTGGCACATTGGTGGAAATAGGTGCCCAGTGTTTTCTCCGGCGTGTTCTTCAGGTTGCCGAAGGAGGCAAGGAAATTGGCAAGGGCAAAGTTGCGGTGCCCGTGGCGGGTTTCCGAGCTGGCCACCGCCTTGTTGATGTGGATGTCCTCGTCCCCTGCGGCGGCGCGGAAGAAGGCCAGGATTTCCGCCAGTGCCTCTTTGGGGGCGCGGCCGGCCAGCAGCTCATCCGTGGTGACGATAGCGCCTGCGTTGACGAAGGGGTTGCGGGGGCGGCCGCGCTCATGCTCCAGCTGGACGATGGAGTTGAAGGCGGTGCCCGAGGGCTCGCGCCCGACACGGCTCCACAGCTGGTCGCCAGAGCGGCCAAGCGCGATGGCGAGCGTGAACACCTTGGTGATGCTTTGGGCGGAAAACCGGGTCAGCGCATCGCCCGCGTGGAACAGGCCGCCTTCGGCAGTGGCCACCGCGATGGCGAACTGGTTGGGATCAACCTGCCCCAGCTCGGGTATGTAGCTGGCGACGGCGCCGCGGTCGGTGCGGCCCTGCATCTCAGCACTGATCCGGTCGAGCAAAACCTGCATATCCGCAGCCACGGGGCGATCCTTCCTTCTTGATTTGCGCGGAATCTCCGGCATGGGCCGGGGCTTGTCAATCTGACGGCTCTGGCAAAGGCTGAGCGGATCGGATAGCGGTTCTGGCAATAGGTCTATGGGAGGGCAGGCGATGATCCCGGTCAAAGGATATGAGGGCGCAAAGGTTGCTGTGCTGGGGCTGGGGCGCTCAGGCCTGACAACCGCACGGGCCCTGCGGGCAGGCGATGCAGTGCCGCTGTGCTGGGACGACAATCCGGCTGCGCGCGAGGCGGCGGAGGCGGAAGGTTTTGACTGCCGCGATCTGCACAAAGCCGGTGCCTTTGATGATGTGGCGGCGCTGATCACGTCGCCCGGCATACCGCATCTCTATCCCAAGCCGAACCCTGTGATCCGTGCCGCGATCAAGAACGGCGTGCCGGTGGACAATGACATCGGGCTGTTCTTCCGCTCCTTTGCCGATGCCGAATGGCAGATGTTTGAGCAGCCGCCCAAGGTGGTGGCGGTGACCGGTTCCAACGGCAAATCGACCACGGTGGCGCTGCTGCACCACATCTTGCAAGAGGCGGGGCGAGAGAGCCAGCTGGCGGGCAATATCGGCCGCGGTGTGCTGGACATTGATCCGCCCGGTGAGGGCGGCGTGGTTGTGCTGGAGCTGTCGAGCTACCAGACAGAGCTGGCCCGCGCGCTGACGCCGGATGTGGCGGTGTTCACCAACCTCAGCCCCGATCATCTGGACCGGCACGGCGGCATGGGTGGCTACTTTGCTGCCAAACGCCGCCTGTTTGCCGAGGGCGGGCCGGACCGCGCCGTTATTGGCATCGACGAGGATGAGGGGCTGTTCCTGGCAGGCCAGCTGTCGGAAGGAATGGGCGACGACCGGGTGATCCGCATTTCCGCCGCGCGCAAGCTGACCGGGCCGGGCTGGCAGGTCTTTGCCCGCAAAGGCTTCCTGAGCGAATACCGCAAGGGGCGGCAGGCGGCCTCGATCGACCTGCGGGAGATGATGGGCCTGCCGGGCGCGCATAACCACCAGAACGCCTGCGCGGCCTATGCGGCGGCGCGCACCCTGGGGCTGGCGCCGCAGCTGATCGGCGAGGCGATGGCCAGCTTCCCCGGCCTGCCGCACCGCAGCCAGACCATCGCTGAGGCAGATGGCGTGCGCTATGTGAATGACAGCAAGGCCACCAACCTGGACAGCGCGCTGAAGGCGCTGAGCGCCTTCAGGAACATTCGCTGGATCTGCGGCGGGCTGGAGAAGGACGGCGGGCTGGACGCCCTGAAGGGGCAGACCGGCAATGTTCAAAAGGCCTATGTGATTGGCCGCGAGGCGGCAGGGTTCGCGCTGCAGCTGGATGTGGAGGCCGAAGTCTGCACCACCATGGCCGCAGCGGTGGAGCGCGCCATGGCGGAGGCGCAGGCTGGCGATACGGTGCTGCTGGCGCCGGCCGCCGCAAGCTTTGACCAGTACGACAACTTCGAGCAGCGCGGCGATGATTTCGTGGCCGAGGTGAAGAAACGGCTGGGATGAGCCGCAGGAGGAGACAGGCATGACTGCAGGCGCTGCGACCGGCAATACCGTGATGCTGGCCTTTCAGGTCATTCCGCGGCTGCGAGAGGGTAACAATTTCGAGGCGGTGGACGCGGCGATTGCCGTGGTGAAATCCGCAGGCGTGCCGTTTCAGGTGGGGGCGATGGAAACCACCATGAAGGGGGAGCTGGATCACCTGCTGGAGATCGTCAAAGCTGCGGAGAAAGCCTGCCTGGAGTTCGGTGCGGTGGAGGTGATCACCAATATCAAGATCCACACCACCACGCCCGAGGCGCATGACACCTTCTGCACCTACACCCGTGGAGTGACCCCGAACAACAAGGTGTTCATCGAGGAATGAGCGAAGCGGCCGGCGGCAGGACGGCCTGGCTGATTTCCAGGGCCAGTCTCACAGGCCGGCTCATAGGCCGATGTCCCGCAGCAGATGCTCTGGCAGGTGGTTAAGCCGCCTGCGGGCCAGCTGCTGGCCGGCAGCCTGGCTGGCGGAGGCGTCCTCGCGCGGGTGCGAGACAAAAACTCTGCTGATAACGTGCCAGAGGCTCATCTGTGAAAGCATTTCAGACATGGGGTCAATCCTTGTTCTGTGTGAACAAGATGTGGCTGCTTGCCGCTTCAATGACCAATTGAATCTCAGCGGTTCTGGTATAAGCTGTCTTGATGGATCGACCTGTAAATCCCCTGCCGCCGCTGCCGGCGGTGCGCGTCTTTGAAGCCGCGGCCCGGCTGGGCAGTTTCAGCCGCGCGGCGGAGGAGCTTGCGATGACGCAGGCAGCGGTCAGCTATCAGATCAAGCTGCTGGAAGACCGGGCGGGCCAGCCCCTGTTCCGGCGCTTGCCGCGCGGGGTGGCGCCAACCGCGGCGGGAGAGGCCCTGCAGCGCCACGCCAGTGAGGCGCTGGACCTGTTGCGCCAAGGATGGGCGGATCTGCGCGGCGGGGGCGAGGAGCTGGTGATCAGCACCCTCACCAGTTTTGCCGCCTTCATTCTGGCGCCGCGGCTGGGGCAGTTTCAGGTCGCGCACCCTGGTATCACCACCCGGGTCGACGTCAACCCGCGCGTCGCGGACCTGCTGGCAGGGGAGGCCACCGTGGCGATCCGCGCCGGGCGCGGCAGCTGGCCGGGGCTGGCGGCGGATCTCTTGATCCGCGGCAGCTATACGCCGCTGCTGACGCCTGCGCTGATGGAGGCCTATGGCCCCATAGTGCAGCCAGCTGACTTGCTGCGGGTGCCGCGGGTGGATGCCGGGGACCCGGCCTGGGCCCTGTGGTTCCGCGCTGCCGGCGTGGCGCCGCCAAAGCCGGCCGAACAGCACAGCCTGGGAACCCAGATGCTGGAAGTGCAGGCGGCCCTTGCGGGACAGGGCGCCTGTCTGCTGACACCGGCCTATGCCCGCGGCCTGATTGCCAGCGGCGCGCTGGTGCAGCCGTTCGATCTGGTGACGGAGGATGATATCTCTGTCTGGCTGGTCTACCCGGAGGCACGCCGCGACGCGCCGGCCATTTCCGCTTTCCGCAGCTGGCTGCTGGCGGAGGTGGCGGAGCTGGCCGGGTAAAGTCTGGCAGGTGAGGGCGGAGGGCTTCAGGCCCACCCAAGCGGAAAATCCCCAAACAGCAGGCCGGAGGCTCAATCCCCGGCGGCGGGCGGGTGGGCCATTTCCTCCGACAGAATCCTGAAATAGCCGGGCAGGGCATCTTGCAGCTGCTGCCGCCCTGCCGCTGTCAGCGCGGCTTCTTTGGACCTCTTGTCGGTCTGGCTGGCCGCAAGGCTGATCAGCCCGTCGTGCTGCAGGGATTGCAGGGTGCGTGTCATGACCGGTTTTGACACATCTATGCGGCTGGCAATCTCATTCGGCGCCAGCGACTGGCGTTCAGGTTCCCGGTCAATAACGATCAGCACCAGAAAGCGCAGCTGCGACAGGCCATGCGCGGCAAAATAGGCATCGAGCCTGCGGATCAGCAGGCTGGCGCGGCGCATCATCAAGAGCGCGCTGGTGATATGAGCAGGATCGGCGCCGTAGGTTTCGGCGTAAGTGGCGACCATCTGCTGCGATGGCAGTTCCTTGAGGAAGAACATGAGGGTCAGGCCAAGGCAGTCATCTTGTGGATTTCCACCGGCTTGGCCAGCCAGGCTTCGTATTTTGCGAAGACCGGGGTGATGTAATCCGCCGCGTAATGCGCTGCCAGGGCGTCGTCGCTGGCCCATTCTTCGTCAAGGTAAAAGCAAGTGCCATCGCGGCCTTCGAGCAAGCGGAACTTCAGGCAGCCGGCTTCAGCGCGGGTCGGCTCCAGAACATCCAGCAGGCTTTGCCGGACATCCTGCATGTGCTCGGGTTTCGGGGTGATCTTGGCGACGAGTTGAAAGGGGCTGGTCATCATAGGCTCCATTTATGTTATCATGGTAACTAAATGAGCGGTCCCGCGCCCAAAGTCAAGCCGGCGTCATCTGCCGGCGGCGATGGCAGTGCCCGCGGCATGGCCCGACGCCCAGGCCCATTGGAAGTTGTAGCCGCCGAGCCAGCCGGTCACATCCACTGCTTCGCCGATCGCATAAAGGCCGGGGGCGGCTTTGGCTTCCATGGTCTTGGAGGACAGGCCGTCGGTGCAGATGCCGCCCAAGGTGACTTCGGCGGTGCGGTAGCCCTCGGTGCCCGCGGGCAGCAGGCGCCAGCTTTGCAGCGCCTCGCAAAGGGCGGATAGCGCGGCGTCGGACTGGTCGGCGAGGCGGCCCTTGAGGTCCAGTTGCGGCTTCAGGAAATCCACCAGTTTGCCGGGCAGGTGGCGGGACAGCTCGGTGGTCAGGTCGCGGCGGCCCTCGGCCTGGCGCTGTTCGCGCAAAAGGTCATAGAGCGGAGTTTCCGGGATCAGGTTCACGGTGATCTCCTCGCCCTCGCGCCAGTAGGAGGAGAGCTGCAGGACGGAAGGGCCGGAGAGGCCGCGGTGGGTGAACAGCAGGGCCTCGTCAAAGCTGGTGCGCGCATTGCTGAGGCGAGCGGAAAGGGAGACGCCGGCCAGCGGCTGGAAACGGCCGTCGGGGAAGGTGAAGGGCACCAGGCCAGCGCGGGTCTCGGTGACCTCGAGCCCGAACTGGCGGGCGAGGTCATAGGCAAGGCCGGTGGCGCCCATCTTGGGGATCGACTTGCCGCCGGTGGCCAGCACCAGGTTGCGGCAGATGACGGTATGGGGTTTGCCCTCGCGCAGGAGCTGGACACGGTAGCCGTCCGCGGTCTGCTCCACCGTCTCGACGGAAGTGTGAAGCCACAGGTCCGCGCCAGCCTGCGCCATCTCCTGCGTTAGCATGGCGATGATCTGTTTGGAGGAGCCGTCGCAGAACAGCTGGCCCAGGGTCTTCTCGTGCCAGGCGATGCCATGGCGGTCCACCAGTTCGATGAAATCCCACTGGGTATAGCGCGCCAGCGCTGACTTGCAGAAATGCGGGTTGGCGGAGAGGTAGTTCTTGGCCTCCGCATACATGTTGGTGAAGTTGCAGCGGCCGCCGCCGGAGATGCGGATCTTCTCGCCCGGCGCCTTGGCGTGGTCGATCACCAAAGTGCTGCCGCCGGCGTGGGCCGCGCACATCATGCCAGCCGCGCCGGCGCCGAGAATCAGGGTGTTTATCCGCATGGCGCGCATCCACCACGGAACCGGCAGCGGCGCAAGAGGCAGGCCGGCGGGCGCGGTCCGGCGGATTGGCGCTGGCGCGCGGGCAGCTTCCTGCCTGTCAAGATGGCCCGCCGTGCGGGCGGTGGATTCTTGCCGAACTGTGTTCTTTTTCTGGCGCCGCGGCTCACGTTTCGTTACAGTTTCTGTGAGACCCCGAAAAATGGGGCGGAACGAGGCATATAGTGGCGGTATTCCCATGACTGAGATGGTCTATGGCGCGGTTCCCGTGCAGGCTGGTGAGCCGATTCTTCCCAAGTGGTGGCGGACGCTGGATAAATGGACGATGTCCTGCATCCTGATGCTGTTCGTGATCGGACTGCTGCTGGGGCTTGCCGCCTCAGTGCCGCTGGCAGAAAGGAACGGGTTCAGCAATTTCCACTATGTGCAGCGGCAGGCGGTTTTCGGCCTGACGGCGCTGATGGCGATGCTGATGACCTCAGTGATGTCGCCGGTGCTGGTGCGGCGGCTGGCGGTGGTCGGCTTTGCCGTGGCCTTTGTGGCGTTGGCCTTCCTGCCCATCTTTGGCACCGATTTCGGCAAGGGCGCGGTGCGCTGGTACTCGCTTGGCTTTGCCTCGCTGCAGCCGTCGGAGTTCCTGAAGCCCGGTTTCATCGTGGTCGCCGCCTGGATGATCGCCGCCAGCCAGCAGATCAACGGCCCGCCGGGCACGCTGATGTCCTTCGCGCTGTGCATGATGGTGGTGATGATGCTGGTTCTGCAGCCCGATTTCGGCCAGGCGAGCCTGATCCTGTTCGGCTGGGGGGTGATGTATTTCGTGGCGGGCGCGCCGATGCTGCTGCTTGTGTGCATGGCCGCCGTGGTCGTGATGGGCGGTGTCTTTGCCTACAACAGCTCTGAGCATTTTGCCCGCCGCATCGACGGCTTCCTGAACCCGGATGTCGATCCCACCACCCAGCTGGGCTATGCCACCAACGCCATCCGCGAGGGCGGGCTGTTCGGGGTCGGCGTCGGCGAGGGGCAGGTGAAATGGTCGCTGCCCGATGCCCATACCGACTTCATCGTCGCGGTCGCGGCAGAGGAATACGGGCTGGTGCTGGTGGCGGTGCTGATCGCGCTTTACGCCTCCATCGTGGTGCGGTCGCTGTTCCGGCTGATGCGCGAGCGCGATACTTTCATCCGCCTCGCGGGCACCGGCCTGGTGTGCATGTTCGGCGTTCAGGCGATGATCAACATGGGGGTTGCAGTGCGGCTCTTGCCCGCCAAAGGCATGACCTTGCCGTTTGTCAGCTATGGCGGATCTTCGCTGATTGCCACCGGGATCGCGGTGGGTATGCTCCTGGCCTTTACCCGGACACGCCCGCAGGGCGGGATTGCCGACTACCTGAACGGCCGCGGCCGCTGACGAGATAAGAAAAGAGACCAGCTGCGATGGCACAGAAAATGCTCTTGATGGCTGCCGGGGGAACCGGCGGCCATATGTTTCCTGCACAGGCGCTGGCCGAGATGATGCTGGCGCGCGGCTGGCGGGTGAAGCTGTCGACCGATGCGCGCGGCGCGCGCTACACCGCGTCCTTCCCCAGCGCGGTTGAAATCTCCCAGGTGTCCTCTGCCACCTTTGCCCGCGGCGGGCTGCTGGCCAAGGCGCTGGTGGCGCCGAAGATTGCCGGCGGCGTGCTGTCGATGGCGATGCAGATGCGCAGTGACCGCCCCGATGCGGTGATCGGCTTTGGCGGCTACCCGTCAATCCCGGCGCTGGGCGCGGCAACGCTGCTGAAGCTGCCGCGGATGATCCATGAGCAGAACGGCGTGCTGGGCCGCGTCAACCAGATCTTTGCGACCCGCGTTGCGGGCGTCGCCTGCGGCACCTGGCCGACCACGCTGCCCGACGGCGTCGCGCATGAGCATGTGGGCAACCCGGTGCGCAGTGCGGTGAAGGAACGGGCAGGCGCGGGCTATATTCCACCGGGGGATTACCCGATGTCGCTTTTGGTGATGGGTGGCAGTCAGGGCGCGCGCATCCTCTCTGACGTGGTGCCTGCTGCCGTCGCGGCGCTGCCGGAGGGCATCCGCCAGCATCTGCGGGTGTCGCATCAGGCGCGCGAGGAGGACCTGGAACGGGTCAATGCGTTTTATGCAGAGCACGGCATAAATGCCGATGTGCAGACCTTTTTCACCGATGTGCCCGCCCGCATGTCGGAGGCGCAGCTGGTGATCTCGCGCTCCGGCGCGTCTTCGGTTGCCGATATCTCGATCATCGGGCGGCCCTCAATCTTGATCCCCTTTGCCGCCGCCGCAGGCGACCATCAGAGCGCCAACGCCCGCGGGCTGGTTGATGCCAATGCTGCCGTGATGATTCCCGAAAGCGCCCTTGATATCCCGGTGCTGGCAGAGCATATGGGCGCGATTCTGAGTAACCCGCAGGCTGCCACCCAGATGGCAACCGCTGCACTGAGCGCCGGGGTTCCCGATGCCGCCGAACGTCTGGCGGCACTGGTGGAGCAACTGGCCGAGGAAGGATAAACGTTATGAACCCTGCAACCAAACTGCCTGGTGATGTCGGCCCGATCCATTTCGTGGGTATCGGAGGCATCGGCATGTCGGGCATCGCCGAGGTGCTCTTGAACCTCGGCTACATGGTGCAGGGCTCGGACCTGAAATCCTCCAAAATCACTCAGCGGCTGGAGAAGCTGGGCGCGCGGATCTTCGTGGGCCAGCAGGCAGAGAACCTGGAAGAGGCCGCGGTTGTGGTGATCTCCTCCGCGATCAAGCCAGGCAACCCGGAACTGGACGAGGCCCGCCTGCGCGGCCTGCCGGTGGTGCGCCGGGCCGACATGCTGGCGGAGTTGATGCGGCTCAAGTCCAACGTCGCCATTGCTGGCACCCATGGCAAGACCACCACCACCACCATGATGGCAGAGCTGATGGTGGCCGGCGGCTTCGACCCGACCATCGTCAACGGCGGCATCATTCACGCCTATGGCTCCAACGCGCGGATGGGGCAGGGCGAATGGATGGTGGTTGAGGCGGATGAGAGCGACGGCTCCTTCAACCGGCTGCCCGCAACCATTGCGGTCGTCACCAACATCGACCCTGAGCATATGGAGCATTGGGGCGACTTCGACACGCTGCGCGACGGCTTCCTGGAGTTTGTCTCCAACATCCCGTTCTACGGCGTTGCCGTCTGCTGCACCGACCACGCGGAGGTGCAGGCGCTGGTCGGCCGGATTTCCGACCGCCGGGTGGTGACTTATGGCTTCAATGCGCAAGCGGACGTGCGCGCCGTCAATCTGACCTACAAGGCGGGCGTTGCGCATTTCGACGTGGTGCTGCAGGCCGAGGAGCGGGTGATCGAGGGCTGCACCCTGCCGATGCCGGGGGACCACAATGTCTCCAACGCGCTGTCCGCGGTTGCCGTCGCCCGCCATCTGGGCATGAACAGCACCGAGATCCGCGAGGCGCTGGCAGCCTTTGGCGGGGTGAATCGCCGCTTTACCAAGGTCGGCGAAGTGAACGGCGTCACCATCATCGACGACTACGGCCACCACCCGGTGGAGATCGCCGCGGTGCTGAAAGCGGCGCGCCAGGCCAGCGAGGGCCGGGTGATCGCGGTGCACCAGCCGCACCGCTACTCGCGCCTGTCCAACCTGTTCGACGATTTCTGCGCCTGCTTCAATGAGGCTGACGTGGTGGCAATTGCCGAAGTGTTCTCTGCCGGGGAGGACCCGATCGAGGGCGCCAGCCGCGATGACCTGGTGGCAGGCCTGATCCGCCACGGCCACCGCCACGCCCGCGCCATCCTGAACGAGGAAGACCTGGAGCGCCTGGTGCGCGAGCAGGCGCGGCCCGGCGACATGGTTGTCTGCCTCGGCGCCGGCACCATCAGCACCTGGGCCAATGGCCTGCCGGAACGGCTGGGGCGCTAGGGGTATGACGCTGTCGCTGACCCTGGCCGCCGTCTGGGCGCTGGCTGCCAATGTGCTGGCGATGATCCCCAGCCGCGACAACCATTGGCGGCGCGCCTATGTGCTGATTGCGCTGGGCATTCCGCTGCTGGGCTATGTCACCTATGAGAACGGTCCCTGGTGGGGGCTGGTTGTTCTCTTGGCCGGGATGTCGGTGCTGCGCTGGCCGGTGCTGTATTTCGGGCGCTGGGTCAGGCGCACGCTGGGAATGTAAACCTCCGCAAAAAGGCCGCCGTTGGGGAAAGCTTAACCTTTTCTTCCGGATGGCCTGATAATCAGACGGGAATACCCAGTGTACCCTGTTTGACGCCAGCGCGTTTCCGCTGGCGGTGGAGGCCTCTTTTGGCTGCTGTTACTGTAATCTGGCTGCTGTTCGGTGCCGTATGGCTGGCGGCGTTTTATAATCTTGCCCGGGCCAGGCAGGCGGCTGCGGCCATTGTTGCCTCAGTAATCTGGCTTATGGTGCTGGTCCTGCTGGCTGGCCTGCTGTTGTTTGCGGCGGAGACTGGCCGCCAAACCGTGTTATCCCTTTATTTCATCGGCCACCTGGTCTACGGACTGTGCTCGCTTGCAGGATGGAATTTGGGACGGAAACGGCGATGGCGGCGCAAGGTGAAATCATTCTTCCGGCGGTGCGTGGCCGCCTTACCGGACAGAAACCGCTTGCGGAGCTGACCTGGCTGCGGGTCGGCGGACCGGCGGAGCATCTGTTTCAGCCCGCGGATATTGACGATCTGGCAGATTTCCTGCGCCAGCTGGAGCCGGGCGTGCCGGTGTTTCCGATGGGGGTCGGCTCCAACCTGATCGTGCGCGACGGCGGCATGCGGGCGGTGGTGATCCGGCTGGGCCGCGGCTTCAACAGCATCGAAACTGAGGGTGATACGGTGACCGCGGGCGCTGCGGCGCTGGACGCGCATGTGGCGAAGAAAGCCGCGGATGCGGGAACCGACCTCACCTTCCTGCGCACCATTCCCGGTTCCATCGGCGGTGCGGTGCGGATGAACGCGGGCTGCTATGGCAGCTACACCGCAGATGTGTTTGTGTCGGCCACCATCGTCACCCGCCAGGGCGAGGTCCGCGAGATCAGCGCGGAAGAGCTGGCTTTCCAATACCGCCAGACGGCGTTCCCGGAGGGGGCAGTGCTGGTTTCCGCTACCCTGCGCGGCCCCAAGGGCGACCCGGAGGAGCTGCACGCCCGGATGGCGGCGCAATTGCAAAAGCGGGACGAAACCCAGCCGACAAGGGACCGTTCGGCCGGCTCCACCTTCCGCAATCCGGCGGGGTTCTCCTCTACTGGCCGCGCCGATGATGTGCATGACCTGAAGGCCTGGAAAGTGATCGACAACGCAGGCATGCGCGGCGCGCGGCGCGGCGGCGCGCAGATGAGCGAGAAGCATTCCAACTTCCTGATCAACACCGGTGGCGCAACTGCCGCAGATTTGGAAGGGCTGGGCGAAGATGTGCGGAAAAAGGTTTACGAAGATTCCGGCATCACGCTAGAGTGGGAAATCATGCGGATAGGTGATCCGCTTCCCGAATAACCGGAAATCTTGAGCGCCGGCAAAGGCTTCTGCAATGGCAGCTTGAGCAGGAACAGGGTCTGACACAGATCCGGGGAGCGGAAATCTTAACCGTGGTAAAGGCACTGTTAACACGCCGGTAAGATTTTGGGCGTTACGGTGCCGCTAAGGCGGCAAAGCACCGCCGGTTTCAGGGGCGCCGAGCCCCGCAATAATCAGCCGGGATCAGCCCGGCGCAAAATGATAAGGCGGGCCTGCAAGGGGTCCCAAGAAACAGGGGCAAAAAGCCCCGCGTATATTGAGGCGTTTTGTGGTGAGTAAGTCGAGCAGGGCACTCCCGAAAGTCGCGGTGCTGATGGGCGGACCGTCAGCCGAACGCGAGGTATCGCTGTCCAGCGGCCGTGAATGCGCGGCCGCTTTGCGCGGTGAGGGGTTCGAGGTTGTTGAGGTGGATGCGGGCGCTGACCTGCACGCGCGCCTGTTGGACATCAAACCGGATGTGGTATTCAACGCCCTGCACGGGCGCTGGGGCGAGGATGGCTGCGTCCAGGGCGTGCTGGAATGGCTGCAGATCCCCTATACCCACTCCGGTGTGCTTGCCTCGGCGCTGGCGATGGACAAGCAGCGCTCCAAGGAGGTTTACCGCGCCGCCGGACTGCCGGTGGTCGAAAGCGGCCTGTTTGCCAAGAATGACGTGAGCGCAGGCCACGTGATGGCGCCGCCCTATGTGGTGAAGCCCAACAACGAGGGCTCCAGCGTTGGCATCTATATCGTGCACGAGGCGGCCAACGGCCCTCCGCAGCTGTCAGAGGAAATGCCGGCCGAGGTGATGGTTGAGACCTATGCGCCGGGACGCGAGCTGACCACCACAGTGGTCGGGGACCGGGCGCTGACCGTCACCGATATTTTGACCGACGGCTGGTATGACTATGACGCCAAGTACAAGCCCGGCGGCTCGCGCCACGTGCTGCCCGCCGATGTGCCGCAGGAAATCTTCGACCTGTGCCTGGAATACGCCCTGAAGGCGCATGAGGTGCTGGGCTGCCGCGGTGTCAGCCGCACCGATTTCCGCTGGGATGAGGCGCGCGGCGCCAGCGGCCTTGTGCTGCTTGAAACAAACACTCAGCCCGGCATGACGCCGACCTCGCTGGCGCCGGAACAGGCGGCCCACTGCGGCATGACCTTTGGCCAGCTCTGCGCCTGGATGGTGGAGGATGCCTCATGCAACCGCTGAAGGACAGGTTCCGGCGCAGCGGTGGTGAGGGACGGTGCGATCCGGCACCGTCGCGGCTGAAATACCGTTTGCAGCGCTGGATGCTGACGCCGGGCATCCGCTTTGGCCTGCGTTTCGGGGTGCCGTTCTGCCTGGTGTTTGCGGCGGGCAGCGCCTATCTGGCGGACGAGGCCCGGCGCGATACGCTGGTGGGGCTCTATAATGACGCCCGCGCCGCGATCCAGGAACGGCCGGAATTCATGGTCAAGGTGATGGCGGTCGATGGTGCTGGCGCCAGTGTGGCGCGCGACATCCGCGAAGTGGTGCCGCTGGACTTCCCGGTCAGCTCCTTCGATCTGGACCTGGAGCAGATCCGCGACGTGATCACCGGGCTGGACCCGGTCAAGACTGCCAGCGTCAGGATCCGCCCCGGCGGCATCCTGCAGGTTGACGTGGAGGAGCGCGAGCCGGCGCTGATCTGGCGCAGCCGCGAGGGGCTGGCGCTGCTGGACGAGCAGGGCATTCACGTGGCCGAGCTGGGCCGCCGCAGCCTGCACCCGGATCTGCCGCTGATCGCGGGCAAGGGGGCGGCCAAGCATGCGGCGCAGGCGCTGCGGCTGTTTGCGGCGGCAAAACCGCTGGGGCCGCGGTTGCGCGGACTGGTGCGTGTCGGCGAACGGCGCTGGGACGTGGTGCTGGACCGCAAGCAGCGCATCATGCTGCCCGCGCAGAACCCGGTCCGGGCGCTGGAGCGGGTGCTGGCGGTCAGTGAAGTACAGGATTTGCTGGAACGCGATGTGGCAGCGGTGGATATGCGTCTGGCTGGACGCCCCACCGTGCGGATGACCGAAAACTCAGTGGAAAACTGGTGGCGGATCCGGCAGTTGAACGGGGGCGGGCAGTAACATGACAGATCTTTATCAATCGCAAAGGGCGATGCGGCAGATGCGCCGTCAGGCGATGCAGCGCGGCGTGGTGGCCATTCTGGACGTGGGCAGTTCCAAAATCGCCTGCCTGGTGCTGCGCTTCGACGGCACCGGGCGGCTGAGCGAGGACGGCTCCATCGGCGCCCTGGCCGGGCAGTCGGGGTTCCGGGTGATCGGCGCTGCAACAACGCGGTCGCGCGGCGTGCAGTTCGGCGAGATCAACGCCATGCAGGAGACCGAGCGTGCGATCCGCACTGCGGTGCAGGCGGCGCAGAAGATGGCAGAGGTGCGGGTTGATCACGTGATCGCCTGTTTCTCCGGCGCCAATCCGCGCTCTTACGGGCTGGATGCCAGGCTGGATCTTGAGGGGCAGGTGGTCTCCGAGCATGAGGTGGCGCAGGTGCTGGCCTCCTGCGAGGTGCCGGAATACGGGGCGGGGCGCGAGGTGCTGCATGCGCAGCCCGTGAACTTCGCGCTCGACAACCGCTCCGGCCTGGGCGATCCGCGCGGCCAGATGGGGCAGACGCTGGCGGTCGACATGCACATGCTGACGGTGGACGCCATAGCGGTGCAGAACCTGGTGCGCTGCATCCAGCGCTGCGACCTGGAGCTGGCGGGGATCGCCTCCTCGGCTTATGCCTCCGGCTTCTCGGCGCTGGTCGAGGATGAGCAGGAGCTCGGCGCGGCCTGTATCGACATGGGCGGCGGCTCCACCTCGATCTCGATTTTCATGAAGAAGCATATGATCTATGCCGACGCGGTGCGTCTGGGTGGCGATCACATCACCAGTGACATCTCGATGGGGCTGGGGGTGCCGCTGGCCAATGCGGAGCGGATCAAGACCTTCAACGGCGGGGTGCATGCCACCGGCGCCGACGACCGCGAAATCATCGACATCGGCGGCGACACCGGCGACTGGGAGCACGACCGCCGCACCGTCAGCCGGGCAGAGCTGATCGGCATCATGCGCCCCCGCGTCGAGGAAATTCTGGAAGAGGTGCGGGCGCGGCTGGATGCAGCCGGGTTCGAATACCTGCCGAGCCAGCAGATCGTGCTGACCGGCGGCTCCAGCCAGATCATGGGGCTGGACGGGCTGGCAAGCCGCATCCTGGGCCAGCAGGTCCGCCTGGGCCGCCCGCTGCGCGTCCATGGCCTGCCGCAATCGGCAACCGGGCCGGGCTTTGCCTCTGCCGTCGGCCTGTGCCTGTTTGCCGCCCATCCGCAGGATGAATGGTGGGATTTCGAGATGCCCGCAGGCCGCCATCCGGCAGGCACCCTGGGCCGTGCCGTGCGCTGGTTCCGCGACAACTGGTAAAGCCGGGACGAAAGCCGCAAATCAATTCAGCCGGAACGGGCAAAGAGGGCGTGACAGCGCCCCGGTCACCCGTTAAGTTGTGCTTAACGTCCGCGGCAAACGCGGCGATTCAGCAGGCCGGGCAGTGGCCAGCCAAGTTTCGGAACCGACCTCCTCTGCAAAGCGATTTTGCGGCTGGAGAGGTTTTGTTGTGTGTGGCTTGTGCTCAATCCGCAATATCTGCTAGGGACGGCGAAATACCGCGGTTTTTGCCTTAGAATGAGGCCTTATTTTGTGGTTCGTCGTGCTTTTTAGGATGACGAAACACCCTCTCCGCGGTAGATTATGGTGAATAGGACAGGAATAAGCCCTTTGCGGGAAGGGCAGGTAACACAGGCGGTATGAGCATGACGTTGAACCTTTCGATGCCCGGGAATGAAGAGTTGAAGCCGAAGATCACCGTGTTCGGTGTCGGCGGCGCTGGCGGCAATGCCGTCAACAACATGATCGCCAAGGAATTGGATGGCGTCGAATTCGTCGTGGCCAATACCGATGCGCAGGCGCTGCAGCAGAGCGCTGCCAAAAGCCGCGTGCAGTTGGGCATCAAGGTCACCGAAGGTCTGGGCGCAGGCGCCCGTCCGCAGGTCGGCTCTGCCGCAGCTGAGGAAAGCATCGAACAGATCGTCGACCACCTGGCGGGTGCGCATATGTGCTTCATCACCGCGGGCATGGGCGGCGGCACCGGCACCGGCGCCGCGCCGATCATCGCGCAGGCCGCCCGTGAACTGGGTGTGCTGACCGTTGGTGTTGTCACCAAGCCGTTCCAGTTCGAGGGCCTGAAGCGGATGCGCCAGGCCGAGGCCGGTGTCGAAAGCCTGCAGAAGGTGGTCGACACGCTGATCATCATCCCGAACCAGAACCTGTTCCGCCTTGCCAACGAGAAGACCACCTTCACCGAGGCGTTCTCGATGGCGGATGACGTGCTGTACCAGGGCGTCAAAGGCGTGACCGACCTGATGGTCCGCCCGGGCCTGATCAACCTCGACTTTGCCGACGTCCGCGCCGTGATGGACGAGATGGGCAAGGCGATGATGGGCACCGGCGAGGGCGAGGGCGAGGACCGCGCGGTCCAGGCCGCCGAGAAGGCGATCGCCAACCCGCTGCTGGACGAAATCAGCCTCAAAGGCGCCAAGGGCGTGCTGATCAACATCACCGGTTCGCACGACCTGACCCTGTTTGAACTGGACGAGGCCGCCAACCGCATCCGTGAGGAAGTGGACCCGGATGCCAACATCATCGTCGGCTCGACCCTTGATACCGGCATGGAAGGCAAGATGCGGGTCTCCGTCGTCGCCACCGGCATCGACGCAACCGACGTCAACACCGACATGCCGGTACCGCGCCGCCCGATGTCGGCGCCGCTGCGCCAGACCGTCAGCGTCGAGGAAAACCGCGCCGCGCCGCTGGAGCTGGAAACTCCGGTTCAGCAGCCCACCGCCGCTGAGACCGCGCCTGAACCAGTGCAGGAAGCGCCTGCCGCCGCCGCTCTGGAAGAGCCGTCGCTGTTCGAAGAGCTGAACGTGCAGCAGGCTGCCGCTCAGGAGCAGGCAGAAGACGTGTTTGAAGAAGTTGAGCAGCTGGACGACGACGGCCTGCCGCCCCCCGCCTACCAGCCGCAGGTGCCGGAGTTCCGTCCGCAGGCAGATGTTGCAGAGGCTCCGCAAGCTGCCTTTGTCGCCCCCAAGGCGCCCGCGCCGGGCACCCCGTCGCCGCAAGCGCTGGAGCGTCTGCAGGCCGCCGCCCAGCGGGTGCAGCAGCCGCAGCAGCAACAGGCTCCGCAGGCCGTGCGTCCTGCAGCCCCTGCAGCCCAGGCGCCGCAGCAACAGCAGCAAACGCAGCAGCAGCAGCCGGAAGGGCAGCGCCGCTTTGGCCTGAATTCGCTGATCCACCGGATGACCGGCAGCAATGACGCCCCGGCCGCGAAACAGCAGCCGCAGGCGGTCCGCCAGCAACCCGCAATGCACGCGCACGCACCGGCAGCCCAGCCGCAGCAGGCACAGCAGCAGGCGGATCCGGATCAGGAACGCATCGAAATCCCCGCTTTCCTGCGCCGCCAGGCAAACTGAAGCATCACATATCGCGCTTGAAAAGCCGCCTTCGGGCGGCTTTTTATTTTTGTATTTCAAGCTCTTGCGGTGATCTGAGCGGTGTTTTGCCGACCTGTTACATCCATGTTTCAATCCGTTACAAAGATTGAGTTGTGCGTTTTTAAGCAAAACCTTAACTCTCATCCGCAACACGGCCCCCGAGGCCGGAAACAGTGGAATGAGGCGCAACGTGCAGAATACGCTCAAAGCATCGGTGGCATTCGAAGGGGTCGGCCTGCACTCCGGCAAACCCGCACGCATGGTCCTGATCCCGGCTCCGGCGGGGCACGGCATCGTGTTCAAGCGCACCGACATTGCATTGGGCAACACCGTGGTGCCGGCCCGCTGGGATCTGGTGGAGCGCAGCCCGCTCTGCACCCGGCTTGTCAATGGCTCCGGCGTCAGCGTTTCCACTGTTGAGCACATCATGGCCGCGCTCGCCGGCTGCGGCGTGCACAACGCACTGATCGAAATCGACGGCCCGGAAGTGCCGATCGTGGACGGCTCCTCGGCCCCGTTTGTGCGCGGCATCATGCAGCACGGCGTGCAGCGCCTGGGCGCACCGATCATGGCTTATGAAATTCTGAAGCCGGTAACGGTGGAGAAGGATGGCGCCCGCGCCACCCTGCTGCCCAGCGACCGGCTGACCATCGAATTCCACATCGACTTTGCCGAGGCCGCCATCGGCCGCCAGAGCAAGGTTCTGGACATGCGCAATGGCAGCTTTGCGCGTGAGCTGTGCGACAGCCGCACCTTCTGCCGCCAGGCAGATGTCGAAACAATGCAGGCCAACGGCCTCGCTCTCGGCGGCAAGCCGGGCGAAAACGCCGTTGTGTTTGATGGGGAACGTGTCGAGAGCGGCGCAGGTCTGCGCCACTCGGACGAGCCTGTACGCCACAAGATGCTGGATGCACTGGGGGATCTGGCACTGGCTGGGGGGCCGATCTTGGGGCGCTACGTTGGCGAGCGCGCGGGGCACGCGCTGACCAACACTTTGCTGCGGGCCTTGTTCGCGCAGCCGGATGCGGTCCGGGCCGTCGCCTGCGATGCAGCGATGACCGCACGGCTGCCGGGGCAGGGGCTGATCTGGTCGGAAATCCCGGCCGAGCAGCGCCGCGTGGCATAAGGCAGAAGACCAAACTACGAGCGGACAGACTGGCCCGGGACGTGAGTGTCCCGGGTCTTTTCCTGTGCGGCGGCGCGGTACGGGGCGGGAACGGCAGGGCAGCCTTGACCATGGACGGCTTTCTCTGCCATGTGAGTGCGGAAGTGTCGAAAGGCGTTTTGCGCGCCATTTGAATATGCTAGAGACGGCATAACCGGGGCATACACCCGTAAGGCAATGACGGTGAGGTGAGGCACAATGAACGGCATCAGGGCAGGAGCCAAGACCCTCGGCGCAGTCCTTTTGATGGCGGCCCTTGCAGGCTGCGGCGGCGACGGCGGCGCGGTGAAGCGCGGCGAGTCGGTCGAAGCCTTCCCGCCGGATCAGATTTATGAGCGGGCCGAGTTCGAACTGGCCAACCGCCGTCCCAAGGATGCGGTTTATTACTTTTCCGAGATCGAGCGCCTGTACCCCTATTCCGAATGGGCCAAGCAATCAGTGATCATGCAGGCCTTCTCCTATCATCAGGTCAAGGATTACGAGAACAGCCGCGCCGCCGCGCAGCGGTTCATCGACTTCTACCCGGCGGATGAAGACGCGGCCTATGCC
Source organism: Leisingera sp. ANG-DT (assembly GCF_000813785.1). Taxonomy (NCBI): domain Bacteria; kingdom Pseudomonadati; phylum Pseudomonadota; class Alphaproteobacteria; order Rhodobacterales; family Roseobacteraceae; genus Leisingera; species Leisingera sp. ANG-DT. The sequence goes on along the minus strand of NZ_JWLE01000040.1, from coordinate 35,979 downwards.
CAGTATCTGCTGGCGCTCAGCTATTATGACCAGATCGATGAAGTGGGCCGTGACCAGGGGCTGACCTTCCAGGCGCTGCAGGCGCTGCGCACCGTGATCGAGGTCTACCCTGACAGTGAATATGCCAATTCGGCGATCCTGAAATTCGACCTGGCCTTTGACCACCTGGCGGGCAAGGAGATGGAGATCGGCCGCTATTACCTGCGCCGCGGCCATTACTCCTCTGCGATCAACCGCTTCCGGGTGGTGGTGGAGGACTTCCAGACCACCAGCCACACGCCGGAAGCGCTGCACCGTCTGGTCGAGTCCTACCTGTCGCTGGGCCTGACCGCCGAGGCGCAGACTGCGGCGGCCATTCTGGGCCATAACTTCCAGTCCACCGATTGGTACGAGGACAGCTACAAACTGCTGTCCGCAAATGGGCTCAAGCCCAAGGACCGCGGCAACAACTGGCTGAGCCAGATTTACCGCCAGACGATCAAGGGGCGGTGGCTGTAACGGCCGCCGCGGCAATGGGGCGGGGCAATGCTGCGCGCGCTTGATATCCGGGATATCCTGATCATTGATCATCTGGAGCTGAACTTTCAGCCCGGATTGAATGTGCTGACCGGCGAGACCGGGGCAGGAAAATCGATCCTGCTCGACAGTCTCGGCTTTGTTCTGGGCTGGCGCGGCCGTGCCGAACTGGTGCGCCAGGGGGCAAGCCAGGGCGAGGTTCTGGCGGAGTTCGAGCTGGGCGAAGGCCATCCCGCACATGCCATTCTGGAAGAGGCCGGGCTGCCGGGCGGCAATGAGCTGATCCTGCGCCGGGTGAACACCGCCGAGGGGCGCAAGACTGCCTGGGTCAACGACCGCCGCTGCTCGGGCGAGGTGCTGCGGGCGTTGTCGGAGACATTGGTGGAACTGCACGGCCAGCATGACGACCGCGGTTTGCTGAATCCGCGCGGCCATATGGCGCTGCTGGACCAATACGCCGGGGTGCAGGCGCTGCTGGCCTCTGTGCGCAGCGCCTGGGGCGATGCTGCCAAGGCGCGCAAGACGGTGGCGGCCACACGCGCCGCGCTGGAAGCGGTACGTGCCGAGGAAGAGTTCCTGCGCCACGCGGTGGGGGAGCTGGACAAATTGGACCCGCAGCCGGGCGAGGATGAGGCGCTGGATACCCGCCGCCGCCAGATGCAGGCGGCAGAGCGTATCCGCGGCGACATTGCCCGCGCCCACGCGCTGCTGAGCGAGGGTGCTGAGGCGGCAATGGGCGAGGCGCAGCGCTGGCTGGAAGGCGTCGCGGGGCAGGAGGCCGAGGGCGGGCTGGATGAGCCGCTGGCGGCGCTCAGCCGCGCGATGATTGAACTCGGCGATGCCCAGGACGGGGTTGAGCGGGTGCTGGACAGCCTTGATTTCAATCCCGGGGAGCTGGAAGATTGTGAGGAGCGCCTGTTCGCGATCCGTGGCCTGGCGCGCAAGCACGACGTGCAGCCGGATGAGCTGGCAGGCTACGCAGAAACCCTGCGCAGCAAGCTGGCGGCATTGGACGCGGGCGATCAGGATCTGGCCGACCAGGAGGCAGCATTGAAGGCCGCGGAGGCGGCCTATACCGAGGCCGCCAAGCAGCTGGGCGCAGTGCGCCGCCAAAGCGCTGCGGCGCTGGATAAGGCCGTGATGGCAGAACTGGCACCGCTCAAGATGGAACGCGCGGTGTTCGAGACCCGCATCACCACGGCAGAGCCGGGGCCGGAGGGCATGGACGCAGTGGCCTTTACCGTTGCCACCAACCCCGGCGCGCCGGCAGGCCCGCTGAACAAGATCGCCTCCGGCGGTGAGCTGAGCCGGTTCCTGCTGGCGCTGAAGGTTTGCCTGCGCGGCGAGGATTCCAGCAAGACGTTGATTTTCGACGAGATCGATCGCGGCGTCGGCGGTGCGACGGCCGATGCCGTGGGCCGGCGCCTGCGCAGCCTTGCCGGCGGCGGACAGGTGCTGGTGGTCACCCACTCGCCGCAGGTTGCAGCGCTTGGCGGCCATCACTGGCAGGTGCGCAAGCAGGTGGTCGACGGCATGACCCTGTCGCAGGTAGTGCCGCTGGCCGAGTCCGAGCGGGTGGATGAGCTTGCCCGGATGGTGTCCGGTGATACCATCACCGAGGAGGCCCGTGCCGCGGCCCGCGCGCTGCTGGCGGGATGACCCGCCGGCGCCATAGCCTGGGTGAGGGTTCTTTAACCGGACTGTGGCAGCTAGGGGCCACAGAAAACAAAAAGACCCGCTGACAGGTTATGGTGCAAGAAATCCGTTCGTCCCTTTCCGCAATTCTCCTGCAATGGCTGGCCGGCCTCAAGGACATCTGGCGGGTGCTGCGCCACCGCGGCCCCAGCCAGTTCCAGTTCTGGCTGATCGCGCTCCTGATCGGCATCGCCGCCGGTTTTGCCGCGCTGTTCTTCCGCAAGGGGATCGCGGCGCTGCAGGCCTGGGTCTATGGCGCGCCGGATGTCGACTACTTGCATTCCTACGCGCAGGATCTGCCCTGGTATGTGCTGGTCAGCATTGCTGCAGGCGGCGGGCTGGTGGTGGGGCTGATCCTCGACCGCTTCACTCCGGATGCCCGGGTGCGCTCGGTTGCCGATGTGATCGAAGGTGCTGCGCTGCATGACGGCCGGGTGGAGCACAAGGAGGGTCTGGCCTCGGCGCTGGCGTCCTTCATCACGCTCTCCACAGGCGGGTCCACGGGCCGGGAAGGGCCGGTGGTGCATCTGGCCGGGGTGATTTCCACCTGGGTCAGCAACCGGATCAACGCCGACGGCATCACCGGGCGCGACCTGTTGGGCTGTGCGGTGGCCGCGGGTGTCTCTGCCAGCTTCAACGCGCCGATTGCGGGCGCGCTGTTTGCGATGGAGGTGGTGCTGCGGCATTTCTCCGTCAACGCCTTTGCGCCGATCGTGGTGGCCTCGGTCGCGGGCACCGTGATCAACCGGCTGGAATACGGCGACGTGACCGAGTTTACCCTCAACACGCCCGGCGCGCTGCAGTTCTATGTGGAACTGCCCGCTTTTCTGATCCTTGGCCTGATCTGCGGCCTGGTGGCGGTGGCGCAGATGCGGGCGATCTTCTTTGCCGAGAAGGTGGGCAACACGGTGCAGCAGCGCCTGTCGCTGCCGCGCTGGCTGCGCCCGGCGGTGTCTGGTGCCATGCTGGGCGTCATCGCCGTCTGGTTCCCGCATATCATCGGTGTCGGCTATGAAACCACGGTTCTGGCGCTGACTGGCGGGCTGCTGCTGGGACAGGCAGTGATCTTCACCGTGGTCAAAACCGCCGCTGTGGCGATCACCATGGGCGGGCGCATGGGCGGCGGGGTGTTCTCGCCCTCGCTGATGATCGGTGCCCTGACCGGGCTGGCCTTCGGGCTGATTGCCACCTCGGTGCTGCCGGATGTGTCTGGCACCCACACGCTCTACGCCTTTGCCGGCATGGGGGCAGTGGCGGCCGCGGTGCTGGGCGCGCCGATTTCAACCACCCTCATTGTGTTTGAACTCACCGGCGACTGGCAGATTGGCCTGGCGGTGATGGTGTCGGTTTCCATGTCCACCGCGCTGGCCTCGCGGCTGGTGGACCGGTCCTTCTTCCTGACCCAGCTGGAGCGCCGCGACATTCACTGCGCCGCCGGGCCGCAGGCCTATCTGCTGGCGCTGATCCGCGCAGGCGCGGTGATGCGGCCGATGGGCGATAGCCGCTGCGCCAGCCCGGAGGACTGCCAGGCGCTGGTGGAGGAGGGGCTGTGCATCCGCGCGGCTGCCTCGCTGGAGGCGGCGATGCCGGTTTTCGACCGGGCCGATGTGCCCTATCTGCCTGTGGTGATGGAAGAGGACGGCAAGGAGCAGGTCATCGGTGCGCTCTATCATGTGGACGCGCTGAAGGCCTACAACCGCGCCCTGGCCGCCACCGCCGCCGAGGAGCACAGGTAGCGCAGGCAGAGCAGTTGCAGCGGCGCCAGTGCAAACCCGTGCCGGTTTAGGGGAAACTTTCCGCGTTGCTCCCCGGATATGTGAGATTTTGGATACAGGTTAAGGATTAATTAATCTGCGCATTGCTCTGCATCAAAGTCTGACTCAACAATACGTGAATAAGTCGCAAAAACACTCACATCGGCAGGCAACCAAAATGCGAAACTTCGAAACTGGCCCGCAAGAGGCTGGTGCGAAACACAAGGCGGACGAGCGGGAAAACGAACGGGCAGCACTGGAAGCGGCAATCAACTACGCAATCCAATGTGCGCGCGAAACGGATATTCTCGGTGCAGGCGACTCTTTGGAGCAAGCCAGGCTGAACCTCAGCCGGGCCGTCCTGACCTGATCCCCTTAGATTGTGCCGGACGGCAGACAGCCGCTGTTTTGGACAGCGGCAGGGCTTTGCCGGCCTAAGAACCCCCAAGTGAAAACACCGGCGCCAAGGCACCGGTGCTTGTTTTTTTAACTTATTGCCGTCTGGCAGGACGGCCGCAGCTGCGCGAAACTCCCGCAGTGAAGCCGGGCGGGCGGTTCAGACCTGTTCCACCTTGACGGAGTCGCTCAGCACAAAGGCCAGGTGGCCCTTGATCTCTGCAACTTCATCCTTGGGGTCCTCATAGCTCCAAGCGGCGTTTTCGGTCACCGAGGACTTGTTGGCGATCGAGAAATAGCTGGCGTCACCCTTGTGCGGGCAGTGGGTGGTCTTGCTGGTGCGGTCCAGGAACGCCATCGCAATGTCTTCGCGCGGGAAATAGATGACCGGATCCAGATCGCCCTCCGACAGCTCCAGTGCATTGGAGGTTTCCCCCAATACGGCGCCGCCTGAGCGGACAGTCCAGGTGCCTTCGGCCTTGCGGATACGGATAGTGGTCATGCGTGTTTTCCCATTCTCTTCGGTCTTGTCGTCTTGTGTTCAGCCTATGTAACACTGCCGTGTCACAAGGGGGCGGTTGCGGCATCAAGCCACGCCTTTGCGGCGGGGCTGAGCTGCGGGCCGATTTTTGCCAGAACCTCCTGGTGGTAGCTGTCGAGCCAGTCTTTCTCGTCTGCTGTCAGCATGGAGGCATTCACCAGCCGCCGGTCAACCGGGGCAAAGGTGAGCGTGCGCCAGCACAGCATGTCGCGCTCTGCGTCGCTGGTGTCAAGGGCCGGGGCGGTTTCAACAACCAGAAGGTTCTCGATCCGGATGCCAAAGGCACCCTCGCGGTAGTATCCCGGCTCATTGGACAGGATCATGCCGGGCTCAAACGGCACATGGCTGGTGCGCGCCAGCCGCTGCGGGCCTTCATGCACACTCAGGTAAGCTCCGACGCCGTGGCCAAGCCCGTGGTTGAAATCCTGCCCTGCCAGCCACAGCGGCATCCGCCCGATGCATTCGATGTCGCGGCCCGCCAGCCCCTTGGGCCAGCGCAGGCGGGACATGGCGATCATGCCCTGCAGCACGCGGGTAAAGGCCGCGCGCTCCTCCTCGCCCGGCGTGCCGATGGCGATGGTGCGGGTGATGTCGGTGGTGCCGTCCAGATACTGGCCGCCGCTGTCCATCACCAGCAGGTGGCCGTCCTCCAGCCGTGTGTCGGTCTCCTCAGTCACGCGGTAATGCATGACGGCGCCGTTCTCGCCGGTGCCTGCGATGGTTTCAAAGCTGATGTCGCGCAGGGCAGGGTCGGCACTGCGGAGGCTCTCCAGCTTCTTCACCACGTCGATTTCGGTGATGGTGCCGGGTGCCTGCGCATCCAGCCAGGCCAGCATCTCCACGATGGCGGCACCGTCGCGCAGGTGGGCGGCGGCGCTGCCCGCGATCTCGGCGGCGTTTTTGCGTGCCTTGGGCAGAGCGCAGGGGTCGCCTGCGGGCACCAGCCGTTCGCCCAGCTTGTCCGCCACGATCTGCGGCACGGTGCCGGAGTCGGCAGCGACTGACCCGTTGAGTGCTGCAGTGGCTTTGAGGAAGTCTTCCGGCGCATGCACGGTGACGGAGCTGTCAAAGTGGCCCTCAAGCCCGTCCAGCTTCTCCGCAGCCATGAACAGGTCCACCCGCGCGTCATCGTGCAGGATGGCAAAGCCATGCGCCACCGGGTTGCGGGCCACGTCGCTGCCGCGGATGTTCAACAGCCACATGATGCTGTCGGGCAGGGTGATGACCGCCGCCGCCTGGCCTGCCTCGCGCAGTCCCTTGGCCAGCCGCGCGCATTTGTCCGCCGCACTTTCGCCTGCGTAGTCCAGCGGGTGCGCGGCCACCGGGTTCATCGGCGGCGCGGGCTGGTCCGCCCAGATCCGGTCCACCAGGTTATCGCATTGAACCAGGGTGATGCCGCTGCCCTTCAGCTCCTTTTCCAGCGAGGTGATTTGTCCCGCAGCATGCAGCCAGGGATCAAAGCCCACCTTGCCGCCGCTGGGCAGCTGTTCTTTCAGCCAGTCCGCCAGCTGCACATCGGGCCAGGGCACGGGGGTATAGTCCGTGGCGACCTGCCGTTTCACCTGGGTGCGGTAGCGGCCGTCGATGAAGACGCCGGCAATCTCCCGCAGCACCGCGCAAAAGCCTGCGGAGCCGGTGAAGCCGGTGAGCCAGGAAAGGCGCTCATCATGCGGCGCCACGTATTCGCCCTGATGGGCATCGGCGCGCGGCACCAGGAATCCATCGAGACCTTCCGCCGCCAGTTCCTTGCGCAGGGCAGCCAGACGGGGCGGGCCTTGGTCCGGGCGGGCGGTCACATCGAAGGTCTGATACATCGGCGTCTCTCCTGCTAATGGGGCGGGGCGGCAGCAGGGGAAACCCTGAGTGCCGCAGCAAAGAAAAGGCGCGGGGCTGAGCAGCCGCGCGCCCCTTCTTGTCCCAAATACCCCTGCGGCTGGCAAGGGCGGCGGCAGAGAGATTTGCCGGGACCTGACGGAACAAGCGGGAAGGCTTGAATCGGGGGAGGCTCCCGCCCGGCCTTGGCGCATCCAAGATGCGCTGCGGCCCGTTGGGCCACGCGCCGGATGCAGGGCATCCGGCGCCGCCGCGCGCGTCAGCGCGCGGCCATGCCCAAGGCTGAGGACGGCATCTGCAGATGCAGGCCAAAGGCGCGGGAGCGCGCCCTTGCCTTTGTCCGCTACAGGATCAGCTGGCCCGTTTGATGCCCATTACCCGGGCGCGGGCGCGCGGGTCGCTGTCGAACAGGGCGGCCAGCTGTTCGGTCATGGCGCCGGCCAGCTGCTCAACATCGGTGATCGTCACCGCACGCTCATAATAGCGGGTCACGTCATGGCCGATGCCAATCGCCAGCAGCTCCACCTGCTTGCGCTTCTCCACCATCGCAATCACATCGCGCAGGTGCTTCTCCAGATAGTTCGCCGGGTTCACTGACAGCGTCGAATCATCCACCGGCGCGCCGTCGGAGATCACCATCAGGATCTTGCGGGCCTCGCGCCGCGCCACCATCCGCCGGTGCGCCCATTCCAGCGCCTCGCCGTCGATGTTTTCCTTCAAGAGGCCCTCTTTCATCATCAGGCCCAGATTGGCGCGGGTGCGGCGCATCGGGGCGTCGGCGCCCTTGTAGATGATGTGGCGCAGGTCGTTCAGGCGGCCGGGCTGCTGCGGGCGGCCGTCGTTCAGCCAGGCCTCGCGCGCCATGCCGCCTTTCCAGGCGCGGGTGGTGAAGCCGAGGACTTCAACCTTCACGTTGCAGCGCTCCAGCGTGCGGGCCAGCACGTCGGCGCAGATCGCCGCGATGGAAATCGGGCGGCCGCGCATCGAGCCGGAGTTGTCGAGCAGCAGCGTCACCACAGTGTCGCGGAACTCGGTGTCCTTTTCGACCTTGAAGCTGAGCGGCGTGGTCGGGTTGGCAACCACCCGCGCCAGGCGGCCGGCATCCAGGATGCCTTCCTCGCGGTCAAACTCCCAGGAGCGGTTCTGCTGCGCCTGCAGGCGGCGCTGCAGCTTGTTCGCCAAACGGCTGACGGCGCCCTTCAGCGGCTCCAGCTGCTGGTCGAGATAGGCGCGCAGGCGCTCCAGCTCGGCAGGCTCGGCCAGTTCCTCGGCGTTGATTTCCTCATCATGGGCATCCAGGAACACCTTGTAGTCCGGGTCGGCGTCAGAGACCGGCGGCGGGGCAGGCGGCTCCAGCGGCGCCTCGCCATCGGGCATCTCGGTGTCCTCGGCCAGATCATCGTCGGCCATTTCGTCCATCGAGACCTGGGCTTGGCTCTCGTCCTGCTGCTGCTCCTGGCTCTGCTCAGGAGAGGCGTCGGCCTGCTCCTCCTCGCTATCGTCCTGGCCGGTGCTGTCCGGGTCCTGCTGCTCTTCGGCGTTGTCCTCGGCCTCGTCATTGGCCTCGTCGTCCAGCTCATCCGGGTCGTCGCCCAACTGGTCGCCATAGCCCAGATCAGAGATTACCTGCCGTGCCAGCTTGGCAAAGGCGGCCTGGTCGGCAATGGTTTCGTCCAGGTTCTCCAGCGTGCCGCCGGCCTGGGATTCGATGAACCCGCGCCACAGCTCCATGATGTTGCCCGCGCCTTCGGGCAACTCGCGGCCGGTCGCCAGATGGCGCACCAGATAGCCCGCGGCGGCGGCCAGCGGCGCCTCGGAGGAGGACTTCATCTGGTCATAGCCGCGGCGGATCGACTCGTTGCGGATCTTGACGTCGATGTTCGACGCGGTGCCGGGCATATGCCGCGCGCCCATCGCCTCGCAGCGGGCGGTTTCCATCGCCTCATAGAGGTCGCGGGCCATTTCGCCCTGCGGCACATATTTGGCGTGGGTAGCGTCGTCGTGGAACTTGTGGCGCAGCGCCAGCGCATCCGCGGTGCCACGGGCCAGCAGCACCTCCTCGCGGGTCATCCGGCGGGAGACCTGCGGCAGCCGCATCGAGTCGCCCGACAGCCCCGAGGGGTCGACGGTATAGCTGACCGACAGTTCCGGGTCGTCGGCCATCACCTTGGTGGCTTCGGCCAGCGCCTTCTTGAACGGATCGGCTGGGTTGTCGTTCGGCTTTTTCATGGTCGCACCTTTTCCGCCAGTCAGCATCGCCCTTGCCTGATTGAAAGTCCAGCGAGTGTGCTGCGGAAAGGGCAGCGGCCGGCCCGGCGGGGTGGGCGAGAAGCGCCCGCCCCGTGGGGGGCGGGTCGGGCGCTGCCCGGCCTGCGGCCGGGCGGCATTTTACCAGTTAGCCCAGCGAAACGCTCGCGGCGCTCTCCGGCAGCTCCTCGTCAAAGCAGCGCTGGTAGAACTCGGCCACGGTCTGGCGCTCCAGCTCGTCGCATTTGTTCAGGAACGACAGGCGGAAAGCATAACCCACATTGCGGAAGATCTCGGCGTTCTGGGCCCAGTTGATCACCGTCCGCGGCGACATCACGGTCGACAGGTCGCCGTTCATGAAGGCGGTGCGGGTGAGGTCGGCAACGGTCACCATCTGGGAGATCTTCTTGCGGCCCTCGGCGGTGTTGTAATGCGGCGCCTTGGACAGGACGATGGCGCTCTCGGCGTCATGGCTCAGGTAGTTCAGGGTCGAGACCAGCGACCAGCGGTCCATCTGTGCCTGGTTGATCTGCTGGGTGCCATGATAAAGCCCGGTGGTATCGCCGAGGCCGACGGTGTTTGCGGTGGCAAACAGGCGGAAGAACGGGTTCGGAGTGATGATCTCGTTCTGGTCCAAGAGGGTCAGCTTGCCGTCATGCTCCAGCACCCGCTGGATCACAAACATCACGTCGGCGCGGCCCGCGTCGTATTCGTCGAACACGATCGCAACCGGGTTGCGCAGCGCCCAGGGCAGGATGCCCTCGTGGAACTCAGTGACCTGCTTGCCGTCGCGCAGTTTGATCGCGTCCTTGCCAATGAGGTCGATCCGGGAGATGTGGCTGTCCAGGTTCACACGGACAGAGGGCCAGTTCAGCCGCGCCGCAACCTGTTCGATATGGGTCGATTTACCGGTGCCGTGGTAGCCCTGGATCATCACCCGGCGGTTGTGGCTGAAGCCCGCCAGAATCGCCAGCGTGGTTTCCGGGTCGAACTTGTAGGTGTGGTCCATCGCCGGAACGCGCTCTGAGCTGTCGGCAAAGCCCTTGACCGTCATGTCAGTGTCGATCCCGAACACATCGCGCACCGAAATCGTTTCGGTCGGTTTCGCATCCATATCCACAAATCCGTCGGTCATCGCAGTCGGTCCTTATCCCTCTTCCCTGCTGTCAGGGGCCAATTCGCGGGATTGGTGCCTGATCTGGCCGCCAAGGGCAAGGGAAAGTCGCGCCGGAAGCCAGCTGAACGTGCGATTGATCCGCAACTGGACGGGCCAGAGCGGGCCGGCCAGGCAGTTCAGCGCTGCAGGGGAAATTCAAAGCGCCCCCAGCCGGGCAGCAGGGGGCGCGTTTTGCCGGTTATGTCGCGCTTTTGGGGGGACAGCTGCGCCCGGCATGCCCCTGCGTAACCGGTCAGGGCGGTATGCGTCAAAGAAATAAAATTTCTATCATAAACTTTCGGCAAAAGACCGCCCATCGCAACCTATGGCGCGGCAATGAAAAAAGGGCGGCTGCTGCCGCCCCGGTTTCCGGAAATCCACCCCCGGCTCACTTGAAGCTGCGGCTGTCCTTGATCTGGTCCCAGGCCCAGCGGACCTCCTGCAGCTGTTCTTCCTGGCTGCGGTCGCCGCCGTTCATGTCCGGGTGCAGCACCTTGATCAGCTTCTTGTAGGCCTTGCGGATGTCGGCCTTGGACCAGTCGTCCTTGGCCTCCAGGATCTCGATGGCGCGGCGCTCGGTGGGTGGCAGGCGGCGGCCTGCCTTGGCCGCGCGGCCCGGGTTCTGGGTCGCATTGGCGCCCAGCACCTGATGCGGGTCCTCGATGCCCAGCCGTGCCCAGGCGCGCGCCTCCGGGTCGCCCAGCGGCTTGGTCTCGCGCTCCCAGACCTTGTCCTTGGAGCGCTGCGCATTCATCTCTGCCTCGGTGGTGCCTTCAAAGAAGTTCCACTGGTTGTTGTACTCGCGCACATGCTCCTGGCAGAACCAGAAGAAGTCATCCAGCACATCCGGTGCTTTGGGCGCGCGGAACTTGCCGGCCTCCTCGCAGCCGTCCTTGTCGCACACGCGCTGGGACGTCTCGGACGCTCCGCTGGCAGCGCGCCGCCCGCGCGGGTTCTTCTTCTTGGCGGAGCGGACGGACATATCGAAGCCAAAGGGATCGGATTTGCTCATGGGGCGCACCTTCTAGACGCATCTGTTCGACTCGGAGGCAGCAGTTTAGTCTAAGGGGCGCCAGATTGAAGGGGGCGCAGGCAAAAAAGATGGGGATGAGCGGAAAATGAGCGTTCAGCAGGAAATGGAAGCGGCGCTGCAGGCGGCCTTTGCGCCAACCGCACTGGAAGTGGTCAACGAAAGCCACAAACACGCGGGCCACGCGGGCGATGACGGCTCCGGCGAGAGCCATTTTGCGGTGCGAATCCGTGCCGGGGCCTTTCAGGGCATGAACCGGGTGCAGCAGCACCGCGCGGTGCATAAGGCGCTGGGGGACATCGTGCCGCGCATCCACGCGCTGGCGCTGGATATCGGCGCCTGAGACCAAAGAGCGGCGGGCAATCTGCCCGCCCTGTGAAGCAAGGCGCCAAACGGGTGGGCAATCTGCCCGCCATTCCAATGCTTTACTTGTCGTTGCCGTCTTTAAGGCCGGCCCGCGCCTTCAATGCCGCGGTCATGCCGGAGACTGGGCTCAGCTCCTCAACGCCGTCATCAGCCTGCATCTTTGCGGCACCGGGGCCAGGCACCTGTTCCGCTTCCGGCGGTGCCTCAGGGTCGCCTGCAGCCGCCGTCAGTCGAGGTGTTTCCGGTTCGCTGTGACGGAATTCCACCGACGGTGCGGCAGGCTCCTTGCGGGTGCTCGCGGCCTTCTCAGCAGGCTTGTCCGTCGCCAGCGCGCGGCGGAACACCATCACGTTGCGCCAGTTGGTGGCAGAGCCCATCATGCCGGAGCGCTCCTCGCTCGGCAGCAGCTCGGCGCGCTGGAACTCCCAGCCCTCGGCGGCCATCTCATTGAGCAGGATCTCGATCGAATTGGCAAAGCGCGCCTCCGGTGTCTTCACGCCCTTGGCCTTGGTGCCCTTGGCCGGGGCGGGGACAACCTTGTATTCAAATGCTTGCATGAAAGTCTCCTGTCTCAGGCCGCAGGTTTAGCGGAATGGGGGGAGCGGTCAAGGGGCAGGGCGTTTGGGCAATGCGCGGTCCTTCGCCGTTTTCCGGCGCGGAAAACGGCCCGGAAAACACGTGTTTTCCGAGCCGGAATTTTCGCAGAATTCCGGTTTCTGGGCTGTTTCAGCCCTCTGACGTCGCCATCTGCACCAGGGTCAGACAGACCTCCGTGGCTTTGGCCATGTCCTGCACCGAAATCCACTCCAGCGGCCCGTGCACATTCTGCATGCCGGTGAAGATATTGGGTGTCGGCACCCCGAATTCAGTCAGGCGCGATCCATCTGTGCCGCCGCGGATCGGGGCAGAGATCGGTTCGATCCCATGCGCGCGGCAGGCCGCCAGCGCCAGCTCCACCGGCGTCATGTCATTTTCCAGCCAATAGCGCATGTTGCGGTATTGCGGGAAAAACTCACAGGTGATTTCCGCCCGCGGCTCAGTGGCTTGCACCGCCTCGCAGACACTGCGCAGCAGGGTGCCCTTGGCGGCCAGCCCGTCCAGTTCAAAGTCACGCAGGATCAGCTTGATCTCCATCTCCGAAGACCCGCCGTTCATGTCGGTGATGTGGATGAACCCTTCGCGGCCCGCGGTGGTTTCCGGGGTCATGGTGGCCTGCGGCAGGGTCTGCACGATCTTCGCCGCCAGATGCGCGGCGTTGACCATCTTTTCCTTGGCCCAGCCGGGGTGGATCGACACGCCCTTCACCGTCACCACCGCTCGGTCGGCAGAGAAGCTCTCATAGACGATCTCGCCTGCGTCGCCGCCATCCAGCGTATAGGCAAATTCCACGCCCAGGTCCTTGGGCAGCTGCTCGCCGACGCCGCGGCCGATTTCCTCGTCCGGGGTGAAGGCGAGGCGGATCTTCGGATGCTGGATCTCCGGGTTTGCCAGCAAATGCCGGGCCAAGGTCATCACAATGGCAACGCCCGCCTTGTCGTCTGCGCCCAGCAAGGTGAGGCCGGAGGCGGTGATCAGATCATCGCCCTGTTTGGAGGCCAGATAAGGGGATTTCTGCGGCGACAACACCAGGTCCGGATTGTCGGGGAAGGTGATATCACCGCCGTCATACCCTTTGATCACCCGCGGCTTGACGCCGGTGGCATTGAACTGGGGCGCGGTATCCACATGGGCGAGCAGTCCGATGGCCGGCCCCGGCGCTGTGGCGGGAATGGTCGCCAGCACCACGCCGTAATCCGTCAGCGTCACGTCTGCGGCTCCCATCTCCTGCAGCTCCGCCACCAGCAGGTTCAGCATGCCGAACTGGATTTCAGTGCTGGGAGTGGCGGCGGATGTCTCGTCGCTCTGGCTGTCTATGGCGGCGTAGCGGACCAGACGGTCCTCAAGTTCCTGATCGAAATTGGGCTGCATGAAACCTCCGGGATTTTGGCGGGAGGAAAGCCCTTGGCGCGGCGAAGGTCAAGTCGGGGAATTCCGCTGCAGTGGCGGGGAAAGGCACCGCCCGGTGCACAGGGGGTGTACAGGGGGTGCACGCAGGACACCCCCGTTTCCGGCACGAAAAAGGGCGCCGCTTGGGGCGCCCTTCCGGTATCGGATGTGCGGCGGATCAGCCGCCCAGTTTCTTGGCGACCAGCTCGTTCACCGCCTTGGGGTTGGCCTTGCCGCCGGTGGCCTTCATCACCTGGCCGACAAACCATCCCGCCAGCTTCGGGTTCACCTTGGCCTTCTCCACCTGCGCCGGGTTGGCGGCGATGATTTCGTCCAAAGCAGTCTCGATGGCGCCGGTATCCGTCACCTGCTTCATGCCGCGTTCCTCGACGATCTGCGCCGGGTCGCCGCCTTCGGTATAGACGATCTCAAAGAGGTCCTTGGCGATCTTGCCGGAGATGGCGTCAGAGGCGATCAGGTCGATGATGCCGCCCAGCTGGGCCGGAGAGACCGGGGATTCGGTGATCGCGTGGTCTTCTTTCTTCAGGCGGCCGAACAGCTCGTTGATGACCCAGTTTGCAGCCAGCTTGCCGCTGCGGCCCTTGGCGGTTTCCTCAAAGAAGGCCGCCGATTCCACGTCTGCGGTCAGTACCGATGCGTCATAGTCTGAGAGGCCGAAGTCGTTGATGAACCGCGCCTTTTTCTCGTCCGGCAGCTCCGGCAGGTTGGCGGCGATATCATCAACCCAGGCCTGCTCGATTTCCAGCGGCAGCAGGTCGGGATCGGGGAAATAGCGGTAGTCATGCGCTTCTTCCTTGGAGCGCATGGAGCGGGTTTCGCCCTTGTCCGGATCATACAGGCGGGTTTCCTGCTCGACCTTGCCGCCACCCTCGATGATGGCGATCTGGCGGCGCGCCTCGACTTCGATTGCCTGCTGGATAAAGCGCATGGAGTTCATGTTCTTGATCTCGCAGCGGGTGCCGAGGTGGCTGAAGTCCTGGGTTTCCTGGTACTTCTCATACTGGCCCGGCAGGCAGACCGAGACGTTCACGTCGGCGCGCAGGTTGCCGTTCTGCATGTTGCCGTCGCAGGTGCCCAAGTACTGCATGATCTGGCGCAGCTTGGCGATATAGGCCGCCGCTTCCTCCGGTCCCCGGATGTCGGGGCGGGAGACGATCTCCATCAGGCAGACGCCGGTGCGGTTGAGGTCGACAAAGGACATGTTGGGGTCCATGTCGTGGATCGACTTGCCCGCGTCCTGCTCCATGTGGATACGCTCCACCCGCACGTTGCGCGCGGTGCCGTCACCCAGTTCCACCAGCACTTCGCCTTCGCCTACAATGGGATGATAAAGCTGGGAAATCTGGTAGCCCTGCGGCAGGTCGGGGTAGAAGTAGTTCTTGCGGTCAAAGGCGGACCACAGGTTGATATCGGCCTTCAGCCCCAGCCCGGTGCGCACGGCCTGTTCGACGCAGTATTCGTTGATCACCGGCAGCATGCCGGGCATCGCCGCGTCCACAAAGGCCACGTTGGAGTTCGGCTCGGCGCCGAACTTGGTGGAGGCACCGGAGAACAGCTTGGCATTGGAGCTGACCTGGGCGTGCACCTCCATGCCGATGACCAGTTCCCAGTCATGCTTGGCGCCCGCGATCACCTTGGGCTTGGGGAGTTCATATGTCAGGTCGAGCATGGTTTTCCGCCGTATCCGAATGTCAGTTGCAGTGGCATGGTGCGATGTTTCACCGGCACAATGTCATTTTCAGTTGCACAGCGTTCTAGGCCCGGCGGCGCGCAGGGGCAAGAGGGCAGGTGACGGAGAAAATTCTGCGCGGTGCGGATAGCCCTTATTTTGCACGGGCTGCAAGCCCGGGCAGCGCCCGTCCGCCCCCACGGGCGGGCGCTTCGCGTCCACCCTCGGACGGTCGCTGCCCTTCGCAATGGTTCGCTTGGGGCAGATTCAGCCTCTTGGCGGGGTGCATCAGGAGGGCTAGAACTGGCAGCCCGAGCAGTTCAACAGGAGGCCGCCTTGGACACATCCGCCCGCATCAGCCAGACCATTGCCACGGAAATCGGCGCCGCCGCCAAGCAGGTGAGCGCCGCGGTTGCGCTGCTGGATGAAGGCGCCACGGTCCCCTTTGTCGCACGCTACCGGAAGGAGGCAACCGGCGGGCTGGATGACACCCAGTTGCGCACCCTGGCGGAACGGCTGGCGTACTTGCGGGAGTTGGAAGCGCGCCGGGCCGCCATCCTTGAGTCGATCAAGGGGCAGGACAAGCTGACCGATGATCTGGCGGCCTCGATCGCCAAAGCGGAGACCAAGGCGCAGCTGGAAGATATCTATCTGCCTTACAAGCCCAAGCGGCGCACCAAAGCGATGATCGCCAAGGAAAACGGGCTGGAGCCGCTGGCAGATGCCATCCTGGGCGACCGCAGTGCCGATCCGGAGAAGCTGGCGGAAGGGTATATCACCGAGGCCGTGGCCACGGTGAAGGACGCGCTGAACGGCGCGCGGGATATCCTGACCGAGCGGCTGACGGAAAACGCTTCCCTGCTGGGGCGGCTGCGGGAGTTCCTGCAGCGGGAGGCGGTGCTGACCGCTAAGGTGATTGAGGGCAAGGAGCAGGAGGGCGCCAAGTTCTCTGACTATTTTGCGCATTCCGAGCGCTGGGCGGATGTGCCCTCGCACCGGGCGCTGGCGATGCTGCGCGGCTCAAACGAAGGCGTGCTGACGCTGGACGTGGGACCGGAGCCGGAAGAGGGCGTGGCCCGGGCGGAAGGAATGGTCGCGGCGGAGCTGGGCGCGGGCGGTAATGGCCCAGGCGACAAGTGGCTGCGCAAGGTCGCGGGCTGGACCTGGCGGGTGAAACTGAGCCTCTCGATGATGCTGGAGCTGATGGGCGATCTGCGCGGCCGCGCGCAGGAAGACGCCATTCAGGTTTTTGCCCGCAACCTCAAGGACCTGCTGTTTGCAGCTCCGGCCGGTGCGCGGCCGACCCTCGGGCTGGACCCGGGTATCCGCACCGGCGTCAAGGCGGCGGTGGTTGATGCAACCGGCAAGCTGGTGGCGACAGAGACCTTGTACCCGTTCCAGCCGAAGAACGATCTGCGCGGGGCGCAGGTGTCGATTGTGAAACTGATCGCCGAACATGGCGTGGAGCTGATCGCCATCGGCAATGGCACCGCCAGCCGCGAGACCGAGCGGATGGTGGCCGAAGTGCTGAAACATCTGCCTGCCAAGATCAAGGCGCCGACCAAGGTTGTGGTGAGCGAGGCCGGCGCTTCGGTCTATTCCGCCTCCGAACTGGCAGCGCGGGAGTTTCCCGGTCTGGATGTGAGCTTGCGCGGCGCGGTGTCGATTGCCCGGCGCCTGCAGGACCCGCTGGCGGAACTGGTGAAGATCGAACCCAAGAGCATCGGTGTCGGCCAGTACCAGCACGATGTGGACCAGCACAAACTGTCGAAGTCGCTGGAGGCAGTGATCGAGGACGTGGTGAACGCAGTTGGCGTCGACCTCAACATGGCGTCGGCGCCGCTGCTCTCTCATGTCTCGGGCCTTGGCCCCGGCCTGGCGGAGGCGATTGTGGCGCACCGCGACATGAACGGCGCATTCAGCTCGCGCAAGGAACTGCTGAAGGTGGCGCGGCTTGGCCCCAAGGCGTTTGAGCAATGCGCGGGCTTCCTGCGCATCCGCGACGGCAAGGAGCCGCTGGATGCGTCCTCGGTCCACCCCGAAAGTTACGGTGTGGCGCGCAAGATCGTCGCTGCCTGCGGGCGCGATATCCGCCAGATCATGGGCGACGGCGCATCGCTCAAGTCCCTGCGGGCGGAGGATTTTACCGGCGGGGACGTCGGCCTGCCCACCGTGCGCGACATTTTCCAGGAACTGGAAAAACCGGGCCGCGACCCGCGCCCGTCTTTCGTCACGGCCTCTTTCAAGGACGGGGTGGAGGAGATTACCGACCTGAAGCCTGGCATGGTGCTGGAGGGCACAGTGACCAATGTCGCGGCCTTTGGCGCATTCGTCGACATTGGCGTGCATCAGGATGGTCTGGTGCATGTGAGCCAGCTGGCCGACCGGTTTGTGAAGGACCCGCATGAGGTGGTGAAGACCGGCCAGGTGGTCAAGGTCACGGTCACCGAGGTGGATGTGCCGCGCAAGCGGATCGGGCTGACGATGAAGAAGGACGGGGGCGCCTCAGCCAAGGAGGAGCGGAACGCCCGCGGCCCGGCCAAGGGCGCGGGACCGCGCCGTGGCGGCAAGCCGGGCGGGCATCAGGGAGGCGGCAAGGGCAGGACGCCTGCCGCACCCAAGGGCGGCCAGAGCCGTGATCAGGGTTCCGGCCAAGGCACAGGGGCGCTGGGCGCGGCATTGATGGATGCCTTCAAGAAGAAATGATGGAACGGGGCCGCGGCCCCGTTTTTCTATTTAAAACAAAAGCTTCAAGCTGAAGTGAGCTGCAGGCCTTGTTCTGTAAAGGCAACCTGCTGGCCGTTTTCGATTTCCTCACGGAACTGGGCGGCAATTGCTTGCAGCGCGCCGGCGTGACCGCGGGCGGCGAAGCGGCTGACCGAGCGGATGCGGGTGCTGTTGTCGAAGCCTTCCTCTGCGTGGGCCCAGACCAGCGGGTGCAATTCGCTCAGGTGATCGCGGATCAGCCAGTTTGCGGCCTCAGCGATCTTCAGCCTCTGCCTGTCACCCTGCGGGTCCCGGTCCGGCCCCTTGGGCAGGGCAACGGTGCAATAGGCGGTCAGCAGGTTGATCATCTCCTGCGAGGGGTTGGCCCGCACGATGTCGCGCAGCCCGTCCAGAAAGAACTGGGTGTCGACGCGGGCGCAAGCCTGATCGTCGATGGAGATGGCGTCAAAATAGACCCAAGCGTAGCCGCCTGCGCCCCAGGTCTGTTCGGTGCGGGCAGCGGTGCGGCGGGCTTCCAGCTCCAGCGCGGCATAGGAGCCTGAAGCGCCGGGCAGCATCTGTGTGCCAAGCGCGCGCATGTGGCGGTGGTTGCCGGGGGCCAGATCAATCAGCGCGCTGTAGGCGTCTGCCACCTGCATGGTGCCGCTGCGGCGGCCGGCATAGAGCGCGCATTGCGCCGCCAGCAGGAACGGGCTGTTCTGGCTGGCCTGCGCAATCGGGTCCAGCAGGGCCGCGGCACGGTCGAAGTGAGCGGCGCAGCGGCGCTGGTTCGGGGGGGGCGTATCCTGCCCGCCGGTACCGCGCCAGGCCCAGCCGATATCGATATGGGCCAGCGCCACCAGGGCTGTCAGATACGGATCGTGGCGGTTCTCTGCCCGCAGCGCCTCAAACGCCATCAGGCCACGGATCAGGGCGCGGCTGCCGGCGTTTTGGCTTTCGGCCAGGGCATGTTCGGTTGCGGTCACCACATCGGCGCGGGCGCCATAGGCGATGAGATCGGCCAGCGGCAGGCCGCATCGGGCGGCGGCGCGGGTCTCGTCAGCGTCGCGGATCTGCTGCGACAGATCTTCCCACAGCTCCTGGCGGGCCAGGAATTGGCCGCGGTCCTGGGCCGCGATGCACTCGGGGTCGCCGTGTTCGCTGCGGACCGGGATGGACAGGCTGTCTTCGAGCCGCCGTGCCGGATTCTGACCGGCAGCGGCAGGGGCTGGTGAAGGGGCTGGGACCTGGCGCGCAGCAGGCCGGGACCGGCTGGATACCAGGCCTGATATGCGGGACAGAAGATCCCGTGCCTGTCGAGACTGTGTGAGCATTTGTGCTTCCTGATACGTGGCAGCTTATCGTTGTTCACAGTTTCGTCAGGCAATGGGGCGCAAAGATGGCGGCACTGAGGAAGTTAACGCGCTTGGGCGGTTAACCGCGCAAGGCTGTTTAAAATCCAAAATGGTTTTGCCGCGCGATTGACGGAGGGCTTTCAGAACGCCGTGAAATGGTGGCGTTCCGTGCGGATGCCGCGCTTCTGAAATTCTGCATCGGCCTCGGCGTGCGGCGGGGTGGCCTCCTGCGGCAGGCGGATTCGCTTTCCGTTGCGCAGGACCAGCGTCGCGCGCACCGAGAAGTCCCAGCGGGTGTCGAACCGCACGTGGTCTATCTCATCCAGCTGCGCCTGTCCGGTCAGCTTGCCGGTGAACCACTCAATCCGGTCTTGGGAAATATTCAGCCCGGACAGCGGGTTGCGGATCAGGTCCGCAATGGCAGGCAGAACGGGAAGTGCCAGAAGGATCACCAGCCACAGGGCGGCGTCCAGCACCAGCCACAGCACCAGAAGGGCAGCCAGCCAGCCGCCCGTTGCAATAATGGCCGCCCGGGAGCGGCCCCGGCGGGAGAAGCTATAGTCCTCCGCCGGGACTGGTGTGACAGGCGTTTCAGGCATCCAGGATCCGGGTCACCATTTCATTGGTGTCACGGCTGAGGCCTTCTGTATCCGCAATACGTGTCAGCTGGGCGCGGATCATCGACTGGCGCCCTGCATCATAGCGCTTCCAGGTCTGGAACGCTGCGCACATGCGGGCAGTGGTCTGCGGGTTCAGCCTGTCCAGCGCGATCAGGTTGTCGGCCAGCAACTGATAACCCTCGCCGCTGGAATGGTGGAAGCCCGCGTGATTGCCGGCCAGCGCCCCCATCACCGCACGGAAGCGGTTTGGGTTCTTCATGTCGAACAGCGGGTGTTTGGTAAGCGCCGCAGCGGTTGCAGCTGTCTTCTCCGGCGCGGCGCAGGCGATCTGCAGGGCAAACCACTTGTCCATCACCAGCCGGTCGTCCTGCCATTGATCAAAGAACGCCTGGCTTTGCGTTTCGCCGTTCTCCGCCTTCATCAGGGCAGCCAGCGCGGCAGACTGCTGGGTCATGTTGTCGGCAGAGGCATACTGGCGCGCGGCCCGTTCGCCGCCGTCGAGCCGGGTCAGCAGCGACAGGATGCGGCCATTCAGGGCGCGTTTGCCGGCGCTTTCGGCATCCGGGGAATAGGGGCCTTCGACGGTGGTGGCTGCATAGAGCCGGGGCAGGCTGGTTTCCAGTTGCTGCGCCAGGGTCTGGGCGAAGGTCTCCGCCGCGTCGTAGATCTTCTGCGGATCGGGGGTATAGCCGCGCTCATGCAGGGTTTGGGCAATGTCCGACTGGCTGGGCGGCGACAGCACCAGGGCGCGGAACGCCGGATCCTGATCGTCGTCGCGCACCAGTTTTTCCAGCGCGTCGAGATAGGCGGCTTCGGGCGCGGCCCCGTCCAGCACCATCGCCACGCGGGTTTCTTTGGCCAGCGCATTGCCGGCCTCCCAGCGGTTGAACGGGTCGGTGTCGTGGGCCAGCAAAAAGGCGCGTTCGGCGTTGGTGGTCTCGCGCTCCAGGATCACCGGGGCGGAGAATTCACGCAGGATAGAAGGAACCGGCTTGGAGGCGAGGCCGCCGAAGGTGAAGCTCTGCTTGGCTTCGGTCAGTTCCAGCACCTCAGTTGCGCGCACCTCGTCGCCGTTGGGGGACAACAGGCCCACAGCCATCGGAATGACCCGCGGCGCCTTGTCCGGCTGGCCCGGCGTCGGCGGCGCCGATTGCTCAAACGTCAGGGTATAGGTGCCGTCGGCGTAGTCTTCCGTGACCTTGACCCGCGGAGTGCCCGCCTGGCTGTACCACAGTTTGAACTGGCTGAGGTCGCGACCGGTGGCATCCTCGAACACTTTCAGCCAGTCCTCGATGGTGCAGGCTTGGCCGTCGTGGCGCTCGAAATAGAGCTTCAGAGCCTTGTAGTAGTTGTCATCGCCCACCAGCCGCTTCAGCATGCCAATCACCTCGGCGCCTTTTTCATAGACGGTCGCGGTGTAGAAGTTGTTGATCTCCTGGAAGGCTTCCGGGCGCGGCGGATGGGCGAGGGGGCCGTTGTCCTCGGGGAACTGGCGGGCGCGGAGCGTAATCACGTCGTCGATCCGTTTCACCGGCTCAGAGCGCATGTCGGCAGTGAACTGCGCGTCGCGGAAAACGGTCAGCCCTTCTTTCAGGCACAGCTGGAACCAGTCGCGGCAGGTGATGCGGTTGCCGGTCCAGTTGTGGAAATACTCATGGGCGATGATCGCCTCGATGCGTTCGAAATTGGCATCCGTGGAGGTTTCGGGCGAGGCCAGAACGCAGGAGGAGTTGAAGATGTTCAGCCCTTTGTTCTCCATCGCGCCCATGTTGAAGTCGTCGACGGCGACGATGTTGAACAGCTCCAGGTCATATTCCAGGCCGTAGACGTCCTCGTCCCATTTCATCGACTTCTTCAGCGCCTCCATGCCAAAGGCGCATTTGCCTTCGTCGCCGGGGCGGACCCAGATGTTCAGCTCCACCTCCTTGCCGGATTTGGTAGTGAAGCTGCCGGGATGGTTCACCAGATCGCCGGCCACCAGCGCAAACAGATAAGCCGGTTTCGGCCAGGGGTCGTGCCATTCGGCCCAGCCTTCGCCCTGGCCCATGGGATTGCCGTTTGACAGCATCACCGGCTCGTCGCCCTCAATCCGCACGGTGAAGGTGGACATCACGTCGGGGCGGTCGGGGTAATAGGTGATCTTGCGGAAGCCCTCGGCCTCGCATTGGGTGCAGTACATGCGGTTGGACATGTAGAGGCCTTCCAGCGCGGTATTGCCGGCTGGGTTGATCTCCACCTCGGCTTCCCAGGTGAAGGGGGCGCTGGGCACATCGCATTTCAGGCCACCCTCGACCAGTTCCGGGGTCACCGCCTGGCCGTCGATTTTGGCCGAGATCAGCTGCAAATCCTCGCCGTGCAGGAAGAAGGTCTTATTTGCCGCGTCCGGTTTCGGGGCAAAGCGTATTTTGCTCAGGACGCGGGTGGTTTCCGGTGCCAGGCGGAAGGTCAGGTGAACGCTTTCGACGTCAAACCCAAAGGGCGTGTAGTCTTTCAGGTAGAAGGTCTGGGGCGTGTCTTTGGCCATTCTCGTTCTCCTCTGCACTGCTTCTTTTCAGGTGTAGAGGATAGGGGCGGGACTGCAAGCGGATTGGCGGTTGAGATGCGGCTTCCGGAAAATCCGCAGCACTTTCTTGAAAATCAAGAAATTGAGTTCGGTTTCACAAGGCGCCTGTTTTGTTGCCGATCGGAAACCTCTATCCTAGACAGGTGTCAGCATACAGTGGTGTACCGCCGGAAGGAGCAGAGCATGAACCGGGTCGAAAAACAGGGAATTCAGGTTGCGCCGGAGCTGGCGGAGTTCATCGAGAAACAGGCGCTTCCAGGCAGCGGGATCGAGGTGGATGCTTTCTGGAAAGGCCTGGCGGAACTTGTGAACACCTTTGGACCGGAAAACCGGGCGCTGCTGGCCAAGCGGGAAGAGATCCAGGCCAAAATCGACGCCTGGCATATCGCCAACCGCGACAAGCCGCATGACCACGACGCCTACAAGGCGTTTCTGACAGAGATCGGCTACCTGCTGCCGGAGGGTGGCGATTTTGAGATCGAAACCCAGAACGTGGACCCGGAGATTGCCAAGGTGCCGGGGCCGCAGCTGGTGGTGCCGATCACCAATGCCCGATACGCGCTGAACGCGGCCAATGCGCGCTGGGGCAGCCTTTATGACGGGTTCTATGGCACTGACGCGATGGGCACTCCGGCCCCCAAGGGCGGCTATGACAAGGGCCGCGGCGCGCGGGTTGTGGCGCGGGCGCGGGTGTTCCTGGATGAGGCATTTCCGATCAATGGCGCCAGCCACGCCGACGTGCGCCGCTATCACGTGCAGGATGGCCAACTGCTGATCGACGACCTGCCGCTGGCGCAGCCGGAGAAATTTGCAGGCTACCGCGGCAACCCCAAGGCGCCCGAAGCCGTGCTGCTGCGCAACAATGGCCTGCATGTGGAACTGGTGTTTGACCGCGCCCACGCCATCGGCGCCCGCGATCAGGCCGGTCTGGCCGATGTGCGGCTGGAAAGCGCGATGTCGGCGATCATGGACTGCGAGGATTCGGTCGCCTGCGTCGATGCCGCGGACAAGGTGCAGGCCTATTCAAATTGGCTGGGCCTGATGAAGGGCGATCTGGAGGCGGAACTGGAGAAGGGCGGCAAGACTATCACCCGCCGCCTGAACCCGGACTTCGGCTATACCGCACCGGACGGCTCTGCCATGTCGGTGAAAGGCCGCGCCCTGTTGTGGGTGCGTAATGTCGGCCACCTGATGACCAACCCGGCGGTGCTGGATCAGGACGGAAACGAGGCATACGAGGGCCTGCTGGACGCGCTGATCACCGTGATGATCGCCAAACACGACCTGAAGCGCGAGGGCGGCAACTCTGCCCATGGCTCTGTCTACGTGGTGAAACCCAAGATGCACGGGCCGGAGGAAGTGGCGTTCACTGACCGCATCTTCGGCAAGGTCGAGGATATCCTGGGCCTGCCGCGCCACACCGTGAAAATCGGCATCATGGATGAGGAGCGCCGCACCTCGGTGAACCTCAAGGAATGCATCCGTGCCGCCAAGCACCGGGTGGCCTTCATCAACACCGGCTTCCTCGACCGCACCGGTGACGAGATCCACACCTCGATGGAGGCGGGGCCGTTCAGCCGCAAGGATTTCATCAAGCGCAAGGGCTGGATCGGCGCCTATGAGAACCTGAACGTCGACATTGGCCTGGAATGCGGGTTGTCCGGCAAGGCGCAGATCGGCAAGGGCATGTGGGCGATGCCCGACATGATGGCGGCGATGCTGGAGCAGAAGATCGAGCATCCGAAATCCGGCGCCAATTGCGCCTGGGTGCCGAGCCCGACTGCCGCCACACTTCACGCGCTGCATTACCACAAGGTGGATGTGCTGGCGGTGCAGGCCAAGCTGAAAGAGGGCGGCCGCCGCGCCCATGTGGACGGTATCCTGGAAATCCCGCTGGCCACCTACCGCAAATGGACCCCGCGCCAGATTGCCCGCGAAGTGGACAACAACGCGCAAGGCATCCTGGGCTATGTGGTGCGCTGGGTGGATCAGGGCGTCGGCTGCTCCAAGGTGCCGGACATCAATGATGTCGGCCTGATGGAGGACCGCGCCACCTGCCGGATTTCGGCGCAGCACATCGCCAATTGGCTGCACCATGGCGTCGTCTCGGAAGAGGAGGTGATGGGCTCTTTGCGCAAGATGGCCAAGGTGGTGGATGAGCAGAACCGCGGCGACAATACCTACCGCGCGATGGCACCGGGGTATGACACCATCGCCTTCAACGCGGCCTGCGATTTGGTCTTCAAGGGGCGGGTGCAGCCCTCCGGCTATACCGAGCCGGTGCTGCACGCCCGGCGGCTGGAGTTGAAGGCCCAGGAAGCCGCGGCCTGACCGCGGCAAACTGACCGGATGAAACAGTTTCCCCGCAAAAAGGGGTAGTCAAAAGGGGCCTTTTGGCCTCCTTTTCTGTTCCGTAACGTCAGGAGAGGAGGCTGAACTGATGGCTGGGATTTCACTGGAGCAGGCGCGCACCATCATCCGCGTGGCGCTGGAGAAGGGGCATGAGCTGAACCTGAAACCGCTGTCGGTAGTGGTGCTGGACGCTGGCGGCCATGTGCAGGCATTTGAGCGTGAAGACGGCGCCGCGCCGGGCCGCTTTCCGATTGCGCACGGTAAGGCCTATGGCTCGGTGATGCTGGGAATGGCCGGCAGCGCCCAGATGGCGCGGGCAGAGGCGCAGTCCTATTTTATGGCAGCGGTGAACGGCGTTTACGGCGGCCAGGTGGTGCCGGTGCCCGGCGGTGTGCTGGTGCGCGGTGCCGATGGTGCAGTGATCGGAGCGGTCGGCGTGACCGGCGATACCTCGGACAACGACGCCATTGCGGCTGTGGCGGGCATCGAAGCTGCGGGCCTCAAGGGCGAAATCTGAAAAAGTGCCCCTCCCGCAGGGACGGGAGGGGCTGCTCTGCAAGCGGTCTTACTGCCCTAAACTAAGGGCAGGAGGGGAAGGCCGCTATTAGGGCAGGATTACGGTGTCGATCACATGGATGACGCCGTTTGCGGTTTCGATATCTGCGGTGGTGACCGAGGCGTCATTGATCTTGACGCCGCCGTTCAGGGACACCGTGATTTCCTTGCCCATCACGGTTTCCGCTTTCATTCCATCGCTCAGATCCGACGACATCACTTTGCCCGGCACCACGTGGTAGGTGAGGATCTGGGTCAGCTGCTCGCGGTTCTCCGGCTTGAGCAGGTTTTCGACCGTGCCTTCGGGCAGGGCGGCAAAGGCTTCATCGGTGGGCGCGAACACCGTGAACGGCCCGTCGCCCTTGAGCGTGCCCACCAGGTCTGCGGCGGTCAGCGCGGCGGCCAGGGTTTCAAAACTGCCGGCTTCAACTGCAGTGTCGACAATGTCCTTGGATGCGGCAGGCGCGGCGGCAGGCAGGGCCAGGCCGATGGCGATTGCGAGAGCTGTCAGGGAAGGGCGGTTAAACATCTTGGATGATCCTTTCTGTCACTGGCAGGAGCGGAAAGCCCCTTGGTGAATGCAGCATTTCATGCAAGAATTTTGCATACAGTGCACATTTGTGTGATGTGCATGATTTTTGCATGATGTTAAAATCAAGAGCGCAAGTTTGCTCTGGAGGTGAAACCGTGAACCGGACAGCGCTGTCAGACACCCTGCAGGACGGGCTGGAGGCCTACCGAATCGGTCCGAAAGTACGGGCCCTGCGCCTGGCCAAGGACATGGGGCTGGCGCAGCTGGGCGAGCATACCGGCCTTTCGGCAGCCATGCTCTCGCGGATCGAGCGCGGGCAGGTGTTCCCGACACTGGCAACGCTGCTGCGCATCGCCTTGGTGTTTGGCGTCGGACTGGATCATTTCTTTGGACCCGGAGAGGAAGAGCCGGTGTTTGAGGTGGTGCGGGCGCGCGACCGCCTGAAACTGGGGGACAAGACCGACGGGCCGGTGTCCTACCTGTTTGAAAGCCTGGACTTCCCGGTCTCAAAAAGCCGGTTTCAGGCCTATCTGGCGGAGTTTCCGGCAACGGCGATGCAAAGCAAGCCGCACAGCCATGAAGGCGCGGAGATGCTTTATGTCATCGAGGGCAGCCTGCAACTGTCCATTCATGGCAAAACTGAAGTTCTGCAGAAGGGCGACTCGGTCTATTTCGATGCGGGTTTCGAACACAGCTACCGGGCTGCAGACGGCCAGAGATGCAAGGTGATCACCGTCGTGTCCGGCGGCAATGCGGCAGGCCAGGAGGGCAGCTGAGGCGGAGGCGTGTGCGCATGTGAACAATCTGTTGCGCCGCAGGAACTGTTGAACCCGGGCAGTGGCAGAGCTAGGTTTTTCTCTAGGACAAGGATTTACAGGCAGATCATGGCGCGACCCAAAGTAGGCATCATCGGCAATTCATATCTGCTGAACGATCAGTACCCCGTGCATGCGGGCGGGACGATGAATTCCGAGGCAATCGCCGAGGTGGCGGGCTGCATGCCGCTGATGATCCCCTCGGACCCGCGGTTCGTTACGGTGGCGGAACTGCTGGATACGTTCGACGGTTTTCTGCTGACCGGCGGGCGGCCCAACGTGCATCCCAACGAATACGGCGAGGCCGAGACAGAGGCGCATGGCGCCTTTGACCGGGCACGCGACGCGATCACCCTGCCGCTGGTGCGTGCCTGCGTGGAGCGCGGCCAGCCGTTCTTGGGTATCTGCCGAGGTTTCCAGGAGGTGAACGTGGCGATGGGTGGCACATTGCACCCGGAAATCCGCGACTTGCCGGGGCGGATGAACCACCGGATGCCGCCGGACGGCACGCTGGAAGAAAAATTCGCCCTGCGCCACACAGTCAAATTCAGCTCCGGCGGGGTGTTTCACCGCCTGTTCGGTGCTGAGGAAGTGATGACCAACACCCTGCACGGCCAGGGCATCAAGCGTCCCGGCGCGCGGGTTGTCATCGACGGCCACGCGCCTGATGGCACGCCGGAAGCGGTCTATATCAAGGACGCGCCGGGGTTCACCCTGTCGGTGCAATGGCATCCGGAGTGGGAGGCGGCGGCGGACCCGGTTTCGCGGCCGCTGTTCGAAGCCTTTGGCGCTGCAGTGCAAGCCTGGGCCGCAGGCGGCCCGCAGGCTGGTCTTCAGAAGACGGCATAGGGTTCTTTCATGACACAAGATGGTGCAGGCGGCGCGGCCTCGGGGCAGCGGGCGTTCACTGTCAGGCGCGGCAGGGCTGAAGATGCAGCCGCACTGGCGGATGTATTCCATTCAGCGGTGCATGGCCTTGCCAGCCGCCATTATACTCCGGAGCAGATTGCCGCCTGGTGTCCGGAGGTTCCGCCGGTGGAGCTGTTCCGGCAGCGGGTTTGCGATGGCCGCAAGCTGTGGGTGGCCGCGGACAAGGCGGATGTTGCTGCGGCCTTCATCGACCTGGAGGCAGACGGCCATATCGACATGCTGTTCTGCCATCCGCGGGCTGCGGGGCAGGGCGTTGCAGCAGCCTTGTACGGGCAGTTGGAGGCCGCAGCGCAAAGGCAAAGGCTGGTGCAGTTATACGTGAATGCCAGCGAGGCCGCGCGCGGGTTCTTTGAGCGGCAGGGGTTTGCCGTTGAACGGCGGCGTGAGGTGGAGCGCCGCGGTGTGACGCTCCACAACTACCGCATGGTGAAACCGCTCGCCTGAGAATTTGCGGCCCGCCCCGGCAGGGCAGGCCGCGCAGGTGTCAGATCAGCAGATCGAAGTCATGCATCAGCGGCAGCCGCCGGGCGCGTTTGCCGGTGAGGTCAAAGAGCGCATTGGCCAGCGCCGGAGCCGCTGGCGGGGTGCCGGGCTCGCCTGCGCCGCTGATATGCGATTGCTCTTCCAGAATGCGCACCTCCACTTCAGGCATCGTGTGCATGCGGATGGCGTCGTAGTCGGGGAAATTCCCTTGCTCCGCCGCACCTTCGGCAAAGGTGATCTCGCCGAACATGGCAGCTGACAGCCCATAGGCCATGCCGCCGAACATCTGTGCTTCCAGGTTCTGCGGATCCAGCGCAATGCCCAGGTCGGCGGCGATCCAGGCCTTCCTGAGGCGGATCAGACCGCCTTCCGCCGTCACCTCGATCACCTGTGCCACGGGCGTGCCGAAGCTATAGGTCATGGCAACGCCCCGGCCCACGCCGTCAGGCGTCTTGCCGGTCCAGCCGGACATCTCCTTGACCGCTTCCAGCACCTTGGCTGCAGGTGCCCATTCCTGGCGTGTGAGGGCCAGCCGGAATTCCAGCGGATCGGCTCCGGCCGCATGGGCCATCTCGTCCATGAAGCTTTCCATGAAGAAGCCGTTGAAGGACGCCCCGACAGACCGCCAGGCGCCGATCGGGACCTGCAGGTCCGCGGCGTGGCCGCGGATGCGGTAGTTGGGGATGCCGTAGGGCTGGTTGAAGGCGCCGTCGACAAGTGTTGTGTCGGGACCCGCAGGTGTCATGCCGAACCAGCGGCTCATCAGCTGCGGGGTCAGCGCTTGGCTGGCGATCTGACCGTCCAGCAGGACCGCGCTGCCGTCCTTCACCGCGCCCCGCATCCGGGCCATGGCACCGGGGCGGTAGAAATCATGGGTCATGTCTTCTTCCCGGCTCCAGGTGAGCTGTACCGGGGTGCCCGGCATCTGCCGCGCCAGCTTGGCGGCATAGACCGAGAAGTCCATCTCGCCGCGCCGCCCGAAGCCGCCGCCCATCAGAGAGGTGTTCACTTCGACCTGTTCAGGGTCGATCCCCAACGCATCGGCGCAGTGGTTGCGGGTGAGAAGCGGCCCCTGGTTGCCGCTCCAGAGCTGCAGTTTGCTGCCGTCGTAGAGTGCGGTGGCGTTCAGCGGCTCCATCGTCGCGTGGGCCAGGAAGGGCACCTCGTATTCGGCGGAGACTTCCTGCGCCCCTTGGGGAAGTGCGGAGACATCGCCATCGTCGCGCAGGGTGGAGTTCGGCTCAGCGTCAAAGGCCGCGCGGATGGCGTCCTGAATTTCCGCTTGCGTGTCCGGAATGGGGGCAGGCCCCCAGTCTGCGGCGACCGCCTCGGCGGCCTGGATGGCGAGCCATGTGTTGTTTGCAACCACGGCAAAGGCATTGCCCAGGTCCACAACTTGTTCGACGCCCGGCATCTGCAGCGCTTCGCTGGCATCAAAGCCGTTCATTGTGCCGCCAAGGTGGGGGTTCGCCTTGAGGGCCGCGAACTTCATCCCCGGCAGGCGGACGTCGATGCCGAACTTAGCGGTGCCGGTGGCCTTGCCGGGCATGTCCACACGCGGCTGCGCCTTGCCCAGCAACTTCCATTCGCTGCGGTGGCGCAGCTGGGCTTCGACCGGTTCCAGCCCGGCGGCCTCAGCAGCCAGATCGGTATAGGCAATCTCGATGTTGGCGGGGGCAATCACTTTGCCGTCCCTGGTCGACAGCTGGCTGCTGGCAATGCCCAGCCGGTTGGCGGCGGCAAGCTTCAGCGTTTCCCGGGCAGAGGCGCCCGCGGCCCGCATCCGCTCATATCCGTCCTTCATGGAGGACGAACCGCCAGTGACCTGCATATCCATCAGCTTGCCCGCATGGCCAAGCGCCTCGCCCAGCGAATGTATGAACCGCGACTTGTCGTAGCCTTTGGATGGGATCACTTCCCCCAGCAAGGCGGAGTTGTAATAGGCGGTGGCGGCAGGGCCGTGGATGACCTCCACCTGATCCAGCGTCACGTCCAGCTCTTCGGCGATCAATGCGGCCCAGGTGGTGTGCACGCCCTGGCCCATCTCGGCGCGTGGGGCAATCAGGGTGATCTTTTCGTTTGAGATCATCACAAACGGGTTGAAGGCCGCTTCGCCTTCCGCCGGTTTCAACGGGTTCGGGGCAGGGCGGCTGACATAGTAGGCGCCGAAAGCAACGCCGCCGACAATAGCGGCAGAGCCGATCAGGAAGCTGCGGCGGGCAATTTTCTTGAAACTGGCCATAGGTTACGCCTCCTGCATCTTCTGGGCGGCAGAATGGATGGCTGCGCGGATGCGCGGGTAGGTGCCGCAGCGGCACAGGTTGCCCTGCATCGCCTCGTCAATCTCCGCGTCCGAGGGGGCCGGGTTCTCTGCCAGCAGGCTCGCCGCCTGCATGATCTGGCCGGACTGGCAATAGCCGCACTGGGCTACCTGATGCTCCACCCAGGCCTGCTGGATTGCCGCCATCGCGTCCGGCGTGCCAAGGCCCTCGATCGTGGTCACCTCTCCCCACACGTCCGAAAGCGCCACCTGGCAGGAGCGTACTGCCTCGCCGTCAATATGCACGGTGCAGGCGCCGCAGGCAGCCACGCCGCAGCCGAACTTGGTGCCGGTGAGGCCGACCTCATCCCGCAGAACCCAGAGGAGGGGCACATCATCAGGCAGATTCACCTGATGGGTTTTTCCATTGATGCGCAGGTCTGTTGGCATGGCGGGACTCCGTTGCTGTGCTTCTGACAAAAATAACGAGTTTTGTCAGGGTGTCAATTGACATTTTTAACAAACAATGTCAGAAGCGGAAACATGAACATGGCAGGCATTGATCCGAAACAGCAGGCAATCCTCGAGGCCGCCTGGATGGCGTTCTCAACTTACGGATTCCGCAAGACCTCGATGGATGACATCGCCAAGGGCGCGGGCATGTCTCGGCCTGCGCTGTATCTGCATTTCAAGAACAAGGACGCGATTTTCCGGGCGCTGGTGGCCGCCTATTACGGCAACGCGGCTGCCGGGGTGCGGGCGGCGCTGGCGGAACCGGGGCCGCTGCCGGAGCGGCTGCTGGCGGCCTTCCAGGGCCAGGCCGGGGAGGGCGTGCAAATGATGATGTCCTCACCGCACGGGATGGAGCTGTTCGAGATCACCAAAAGCGTTGCGGGCGAAGTGATCGCCGAGGGCGAGGCTGCCCTCAGCGGGATCTATGCGGATTGGCTGAAGCAGGAGGCTGCGGCCGGGCGGGCGGTGCTGAGCGGCGAGGCGTCGGTGATTGCCCGGACCCTCTGCGCCTCATTGAAGGGGATCAAGCAAACTGCCGCGGATTACGAGGCTTACCAGGACGGGGTGCGCCAGCTGGCGGCCCTTGCCGGGGCGGGGCTGACGCCGCGGTGAGGCGGGCCGGAGTATCCGACCCGCCGAAGTTTCAAAGCTCGGTGCGCAGGTGCCACAGCTCGGGGAACAGCTCCACCTCCAGCATCCGTTTCAGATAGCTGACGCCGCCAGTGCCGCCGGTGCCGCGCTTGAAGCCGATGACGCGCTCCACCGTGGTCACATGGTTGAAACGCCAACGGCGGAAGTAGTCCTCGAAATCCACCAGTTTTTCGGCCAGCTCATAGAGCTCCCAATGGGTTTCCGTGTCGCGGTAGACCTCGGTCCAGGCGGCCTGCACCGCTTCATGCGGGTGATAGGCCTCCGACACATCCCGGTTCACCACCTCGTCCGGCAGTGCAAAGCTCTGCCCCAGCGCCTTCAGCGCCACATCATAAAGCGACGGCTGCTTCAGTTCCGCCTCCAGCAGCGCCAGAATGTCCGGGCGGTGGGCGTGCGGGCGCAGCATCGCCTTGTTGCGGTTGCCGAGCATGAATTCGATCTGCCGGTATTGATGGGACTGAAAGCCGGAGCTTTGGCCCAGCTCATCCCGGAACGCAGTATAGTCCGAGGGTGTCATGGTGCGCAGAACATCCCAAGCGGAATTGAGCTGCTCAAAGATGCGCGCCACCCGCGCCAGCATCTTGAACGCCTGCCGCGCCTGACCGCCCAGCAGCCGCTCGCGGGCGGCGCTCAGCTCGTGAATGGCCAGCCGCATCCACAGTTCTGACGTCTGGTGCTGAATGATGAACAGCATTTCGTCATGGGTATTGGTCCATGTCTTCTGCGCGTTCAGCAGCATGTCGAGCGACAGGTAATCGCCATAGGACATGCGCCCGTCAAAGGACATCTGGGCGCCGTCTTCGGCGGGATCATAGGGTTGTGTCATCGGATCATTCCTTTTCCTAAATGCAGTATATGTCAGGGAAAGGAATGCGTCCTCCGGTTCAGGGTGCCGCATTGAGCCAGGCGGCGCCACAGCGCGACCCAGCCCGCCGGGCGGCAGAGCGGCAGATGGTATGCGCGGCGCAGGCGCATCAGGTGACCGCGTGGCGGACCATGTATTCCGGCCGGTCCCACAGGGCGTTGGTCATGACATCCGTGATGATCTCAGCCGCCGTGCGCACGTCACCCTCGTCGATATACAGCGGGGTGAAGCCGAACCGCATGATATCCGGCGCCCGGAAATCGCCGATCACGCCGCGGGCGATCAGCGCCTGCATCGCGGCATAGCCCTCGTCGAACTTGAACGACACCTGGCTGCCGCGGAACGCAGGGTCACGGGGTGAGGCCAGCTCCAGCTGCGGGCAGCTTTCCTCAACCAGGGCAATGAACAGGTCGCACAACTCAATGGACTTGGCGCGCACCGCGTCCATCTCCGCCATGTCCCAGATATCCATCGCCGCCTCCAGCGCGGTCAACTGCAGGATCGGCGGGGTGCCGACGCGCATCCGGTCGATGCCTTGGCCCGGGCGGTAGTCGAGGTCGAAAGCAAAGGGTGCCTCATGCCCCAGCCAGCCCGACAGCGCCGGGCGGGCGGTCTCCGCGTGGCGCGGCGAGACATAGATGAAGGCCGGCGCGCCAGGGCCGCCATTAAGGTACTTGTAGGTGCAGCCAACCGCAAAATCCGCCTGGCACCCGGCCAGATCCACCGGAACGGCACCGGCAGAATGGGCCAGATCCCAGACCGTCAGAACGCCATGGGCATGGGCCTTTTCAGTCAGCGCCTTCATGTCGTGCTTGCGGCCGGTGCGGTAATCCACCTCGGTGATCATCAGCACCGCGATCTCATCGGTAATGGCATCTTCAACCGCTTCCGGGTCCACCACCCGCAGCTCATAGTCCGGCCCCAGCGACTTCAGCAGCCCGCTGGCCATATAGAGGTCGGTTGGGAAGTTGCCGTTGTCCGACAGCACCACCTTGCGGCCCGGGTTCAGCTCCAGCGCCGAGGCAACCGCCTGGTAGACCTTGATCGACAGCGTGTCGCCCATCACCACATGGCCCGGCTCCGCCCCGATCAGCCGCCCGATC
Source organism: Leisingera sp. ANG-DT (assembly GCF_000813785.1). Classification (NCBI taxonomy): domain Bacteria; kingdom Pseudomonadati; phylum Pseudomonadota; class Alphaproteobacteria; order Rhodobacterales; family Roseobacteraceae; genus Leisingera; species Leisingera sp. ANG-DT. Next base: position 2,466 of record NZ_JWLE01000040.1, on the reverse strand, counting down.
CGGTCTCCCAGCGCCTTGGGCTTGTCCATCCATCCAGCCTTGTTCCAGCCGGTGATCAGCATCTGGCCCCATTCGTCCTGCATCATCGCCCCGACGCGGTCTTTGGCAGCGCGGGGCAGGGGGCCGAGCGAGTTGCCATCCAGATAGATCACACCTTCGGGCAGGTCGAACATCGCCTTGGTTGCGGCAAAATCGGTCATGGAGGGCCTCGCGTCTGATGGGTATTTTAAGCTTGAAGCTTTTCCGGTTTGCTATCCTATCCGGGCCGCTCTGTCCAGTACCTAGCCGCTGGCGGGCTGCGGATCCGGTATTCCGAACTCGGCGCGTTTCTTCTTTGACAGCTTTGCAGTGACCATCTGATAGGACAGTGTGATTTGATCTTTCAGTTCCGCATCCGTCAGCCCGTTTTCATCAAACTGCTGCAGCCATTTCATGCCCCGCGACGCCAGATAGGGCGCCGGTCGGACCCCGGGGCGCTCTTGCAGCACCTCATAGGCGATGTCGCCGGCCTTGAAGGTGAAGGCATCCCTGCCATCGGCCCAGCCGCAGACGGCGAACAGCTTGCCGCCCGCCTTCCAGACGTCTGCGTTGCCCCATTGAACCACATGTTCGGCTGCAGGAAAGGTGGCGCAGAACTCATTGAAATCCTTGCGGTCCATCACATCTGCCCGCCCGAGATTTCGATGCACTGGCCGTTGACCGATCCGGACCCGGGCCCGCAGAGCCACAGGGCGGCGGCGGCCACTTCCTCCGGCTCGATCAGCCGCTTGTGGCGGTTGGCATTGACCATCACGTCCAGTGCCTCCACCGCGCTCATACCGGCGCGCTGGGCGATGGAGGTGATGTTGCGCTCCACAATCGGGGTGTCCACGTAGCCGGGGCACAGCGCGTTGAAAGTGAAGGGAGTGCCCAGGTAATCCTCGCTGAGGGCGCGGGTCAGCCCGACCAGCCCGTGTTTGCTGGCGGTGTAGCAGGCGCCGCCCTTCAGCCCGCGCAGGCCCGCGACAGATGAGACGGTAATAACCCGCCCCCAATCGGTCTGCCGCATTGACGTGAAGCACTCGCGGATGGTCAGGAAGGCACCGTCCAGGTTGGTTGCCATCATGTTGCGCCAGAACGCCATCGAGGTCTTGTGCAGCGCCGCGCCTTCGGCAACGCCGGCATTGGCGACGCAGATCTGGACCGGGCCGCGGGCCTCCACCGCCACGTTCACTTTGGCCGCCACATCCTCTTCGTCGCGCACGTCCATTACCAGCGGATGCAGCCCTTCTGTTGCAGCATCCTCCAGCACTTCCTGCCTGCGTCCGGTAATGGTGACCTGCGCCCCCTCCGACGCCAAGGCCCTGGCAATTGCCAGCCCGATCCCGGTGCCGCCGCCGGTCACCAGCGCGTGTTTGCCTTGCAAAGTCATGATATCCGGCCTCCCTGTTTTCCGGTCAGCCTATCGTGGGGCGGCCATCTGGCAAGACCGTCGTGCCGTCACGGCCGCTTTGGGGGACGAAATACGTGTTTCTGAGGCGGCCGCGCAGGCAACCGGGCTGCGGATGCCAAACAGTACACGAAGAAATACATAGGCATCCGGACGAAACTATGCAGGATCATGCCGCAAGCGGGAACGGATTCGCCGTTTTCGCGGCATGTGGGGCAAATTGTCCTTTTCTTTCAATCCCGGCCAAAGCGGGCTGGACGAGCAGGCCGGTTAAAGGAAGGTTGCCCGCGATGCGTGGTGTTTCAAACAGATGTCTGCAAGAGGGCAGAGCGTGATGCGGTGGCTGGATGTGCCGCCGGTCTGGCTGGCTGTCTTTGTTGCCGCGGCTTGGCTGCAAGCGGACCATTTTGCTCTGGGTCTTTCCTTTGGCGGCGCCTGGGCGGAATTTCTGGCGGGCATCCTGACCGGCGGCGGCATCCTGCTGGCGCTGCTGGCGATCACCGAAATGCGGCGCCAGAAAACCACCGTGATCCCGCACCAGACACCCAGCCGGCTGGTGCAATCGGGCATCTTCAGCCGCAGCCGCAACCCGATCTACCTGGGCGATGTGCTGATCCTGGCGGGGCTCATCCTGTGGTTCGATGCGGTGCTGTCGCTGCCACTGATCCCGGTCTTCCTGTGGCTGCTGGAAAAGCGGTTTGTCATTCCGGAGGAAAACCGGATGCGGCGCGAATTCCGGGCGGACTGGGCCCGGTACGAGCAAAAGGTGCGCCGTTGGGTGTGACGTCAATGCGGCAATGCGGCATGACTTCGCGGCATTGCGGCAAAATCCTTGCGCAACAAAATTGCGCAATGTAGAGAGAATTATTCTGATCTGAACCCGGGCGTTGCTGGCACGGGCGAGACGAGGGGGACCAAGAAGGTGAAACTAGGTACACCAAAAGAAACATTCCCAGGCGAGAACCGTGTTGCGATGACGCCGGAGTCTGCGGTTCAGCTGCAGAAGCTGGGGTATGAGTGCGCGATTGAGGCCGGGG
>NZ_JWLE01000004.1:0-170693 GCF_000813785.1 Leisingera sp. ANG-DT | reverse complement strand
TCACTCTTGTAGCTCATGGCCATCTCCCTGCTGCCATCCGTTCCGGTTCACTCCCCGCGGCACTTGTTGAGTGCGAGGCAAGATATATTCCTATTACTCAATTTATTTTCCTGACCGTCAACACCCTCCTGCCAGGTTTTCAGTGCAAAAGCGGGCATTTTCCGCATTTCCGCCGCCGATAGGAAACAGGCGGTTTTTCACCCGGGGTGAAAACGGCGCATATGCGGCAGGCGCTGCCGCAAACAAAAAGGGCCCGGGCAGAACCCGGGCCGTGCAAAGTCCGGCCCGAAAGCCGGACAGGGGAATCAGTGCCTAGATGTCCAGCGTGTTGTCCTTCTCCCAGCGGGAGAAGTGATTGACGAAGGAGTTCCACTCCTGCTGCTTCATCTTCAGGTAGGCCGCAGAGAACTCCTCACCCATCATCGCCTTCAAACCGTCGTCCTTGTCGTAGAAGCGCAGAGCATCCAGCATGTTCAGCGGCAGTTTCGGCGCATCGGTGATCTTGTGGCCCTCGGCATACATGTCGATGTCGTGGCGCGGGCCGGGATCGGCCTTGGAGCGGACGCCGGAAAGGCCCGCCGCAATGATCACCGCCTGCAGCAGGTAGGGGTTCACCGCCCCGTCCGGCAGGCGCAGCTCAAACCGGCCGGGGCCGGGGACGCGCACCATGTGGGTGCGGTTGTTGCCGGTCCAGGTCACGGTGTTCGGCGCCCAGGTGGCCCCGGACATCGTGCGCGGCGCGTTGATGCGCTTGTAGGAGTTCACCGTCGGGTTGGTGATCGCCGCCAGGGCTGATGCGTGCTTCATGATGCCGCCCAGGAACCAGCCGCCCTGCTCCGACAGGCCCAGCTCGGCAATCTGGCCCGTGCCTTTTTCACCGGCAAAGACGTTGACCCGGGAATCCTTGCCCGGCGCGTCCCAGACCGAGATATGGGCGTGGCAGCCGTTGCCGGTGAGACCCTCGACCGGTTTCGGCATGAAGGTTGCCCGGTAACCGTGCTTTTCCGCCACCGACTTGGTCATGAACTTGAAGAAGCTGTGCTTGTCGGCGGTCGACAGCGCGTCGTCGAACTCCCAGTTCATCTCGAACTGGCCGTTGGCGTCCTCATGGTCGTTCTGGTACGGGCCCCAGCCCAGCTCCAGCATGTAGTCGCAGATCTCGCGCACCACATCATAGCGGCGCATCACCGCCTGCTGGTCGTAGCAGGGTTTTTCAGCCGTATCGAACGGGTCGGAAATCTGCTCCCCGTCCGGCGACAGCAGGAAGAACTCGGCCTCGATGCCGGTCTTCACATGCAGCCCTTCGTCCGCAGCTTCCTTGATCAGGCGGCGCAGCACGTTGCGCGGCGCCTGGGCCACGTCTTCGCCCTCCATGACGCAGTCCGCCGCCACCCAGGCGACCTCCGGCTTCCACGGCAGCTGGATCACCGAGGACGGATCCGGCACCGCCAGCATGTCCGGGTGCGCCGGAGTGAGGTCAAGCCAGGTGGCAAAACCGGCAAAGCCGGCCCCGTCTTCCTGCATATCCGCAATCGCCTGCGCCGGCACCAGTTTGGCGCGCTGGCCACCGAACAAGTCGGTGAAGGAGATCATGAAGTATTTGACGCCTTTTTCTTTTGCGAAAGCAGCCAGATCTGTGGTCATGGTCCTACTTCCTTTCCCTGTTGAACGTATTTCGGAAATGGGGCGCGAACCGTTGCCGGCCGCGCCCCGCCAATCGTCAGAACCCTGCTTTGCCCGGGTACCAGTCGGTGCCGGCCAGCGGCACCCGCGCCATCGCGGCGGCCTCCATGGTCAGGGCGCACAGATCCTCGGGCTCGAGGTTATGCAGGTGGTTGTGGCCGCAGGCGCGGGCAATGGTCTGGGCCTCCAGCGTCATCACCTTGAGGTAGTTGCGCAGGCGGCGGCCCGCATCAACCGGGTCCAGGCGCTTCATCAGTTCCGCGTCCTGGGTGGTGATGCCGGCCGGGTCCTTGCCCTCGTGCCAGTCGTCATAGGCGCCAGTGGTGGTGCCCAGCTTCTGGTACTCGCTTTCCCATTTCGGGTCGTTGTCGCCCAGTGCCACCAGCGCTGCAGTGCCGATCGCAACTGCATCTGCGCCCAGCGCCAGCGCCTTGGCAACGTCAGCCCCGGTGCGGATGCCGCCGGAAACCACCAGCTGCACCTCGCGGTGCACACCTAAATCCTGCAATGCCTGAACGGCAGGGCGGATACAGGCAAGCGTCGGCAGGCCGACATGTTCGATGAACACGTCCTGAGTGGCAGCGGTGCCGCCCTGCATGCCGTCCAGCACCACCACGTCCGCTCCGGCCTTCACCGCCAGCGCGGTGTCATAATAAGGCCGTGTGCCGCCGACCTTGATGTAGATCGGCACCTGCCAGTCGGTGATCTCGCGCAGCTCCAGGATCTTGATTTCCAGATCATCGGGGCCGGTCCAATCCGGGTGGCGGCAGGCAGAACGCTGGTCGATGCCTTTCGGCAGAGTGCGCATTTCCGCAACCCGGTCAGAGATCTTCTGCCCCAGCAGCATACCGCCGCCGCCCGGCTTGGCGCCTTGGCCGACCACAACTTCAATCGCGTCGGCCTTGCGCAGGTCGTCCGGGTTCATGCCGTAGCGGGACGGCAGATACTGGTAGACCAGCTTGGTCGAATGACCGCGCTCTTCCGGGGTCATGCCGCCGTCGCCTGTGGTGGTCGAGGTGCCCGCAGCCGATGCGCCGCGGCCCAGGGCCTCCTTCGCCGGACCCGACAGCGCGCCAAAGCTCATGCCGGCGATGGTGATCGGGATATCCAGCTCAATCGGCTTCTTGGCGAAGCGGGTGCCCAGCGTCACCTTGGTCTCGCATTTCTCGCGGTAGCCCTCCAGCGGGTAGCGCGAGATCGAGGCGCCAAGGAACAGCAGGTCGTCGAAATGCGGCACCTTCCGCTTGGCGCCGCCGCCGCGGATGTCATAGATCCCGGTGGCCGAGGCGCGGCGTATTTCCGCGTTGATGGGGTTGGAGAAGGTCGCCGACTGGATCGGGACCGTACGGGGGATGTTATTGCTATCCATGTCTTTTGATCCCTGTCCTTAGTACGCTTGCGCGTTGTCGACGTCGAAGTTGTAGAGCTTGCGGGCGGAGCCGTAGCGCTTGAACTCTTCCGGCTTGGCGTCGGCGCCTGCACGGGCCAGCAGATCCTTCAGGATCTCGATGTGCTCGGGGCGCATTTCCTTTTCGATGCAGTCCGCACCCAGGCTCTTGACCGAGCCGCGCACAAAGAAACGCGCCTCGTAGCAGCTGTCGCCCAGCGCATCGCCGGCATCGCCCAGCACCACCAAGTTGCCGGCCTGCCCCATGAAGGCGCACATATGACCGATGTTGCCGTGCACAACGATGTCGATGCCCTTCATTGAGATACCGCAGCGTGACGAGGCATTGCCCTTGATCACCAGGAGGCCGCCGTGGCCGGTGGCCCCGGCATACTGGCTGGCGTCACCCTCGACGATCACGGTGCCGGACATCATGTTTTCCGCCACACCGGGCCCGACCGAGCCCTCGACCCGGACCGTCGCCTGCTGGTTCATGCCGGCGCAGTAGTACCCGGTGGAGCCCTTGACGGTCACCTCGACAGGCGAGTTCAGACCAACGGCAATCGCATGGCTGCCCTTGGGGTTGACGATTTCCCAGGCAGTCTTGTTGGAGCTGCCGTTCAGTTCCTGCAGGGCGGAGTTCAGACCACGCAGGCCATTTGCTTCAAGATCATATGTCTGCATCTTAGTGGTTCCAGAAGTAAACGGTTGCGGGTTCAGGCTCCCAGACGCGGGCGTCTTCGATGCCCGGCAGGTTCACCAGCGCGCGGTATTCGGAACCGAAGGCCACATACTGGTCGGTCTCTGCCATCACGGCCGGCTTGCAGGCGATCGGGTCGCGGACCACGCCAAAACCGTCCTTGGTGCCGACGACAAAGTTGAAGAAACCGTCCAGGTCCTCCAGCGTGCCCTCCAGCGCTTCGCCAAGGGTGGCGCCGTGCTGCATCTTCCAGGTCAGGTAAGCCGCACCCACTTCGGTGTCGTTCTGGCTTTCGATCCGCACACCGTCGCGCTGCAGCTTGCGGCGCAGGGAGTTGTGGTTCGACAGTGAGCCGTTGTGCACCAGGCACTGGTCCGAGCCGGTGGAGAACGGGTGTGCGCCCTCAGTGGTCACGGCGGATTCGGTGGCCATACGAGTGTGGCCGATACCGTGGGTACCGCTCATGCCGCGCACGTTGAAACGCTCGGCAACCTTCTCGGGCAGACCCACTTCCTTGTAGATCTCGATGGTGTCGCCCGCGCTCATGACACGCATGCCGGGGCGCAGCTCAGCCAGCGCAGCGCGGGCCTCCTCGCTCTTGCCCGCGGGCACATCCAGCACCGCGTGGGTATCGATGACCCGGATCGACACATCGGTGCTCAGCGCCTCGGCCAGCGCCCCGTCCAGCCCGTCAAAGGCCTCGTCAGGTGCGTCCGACTGAACGGTCAGCTTGGTACGCCCGCCCGCCTCGGATCCGTAGATTGCAATGCCCGCACTGTCGGGACCGCGGTCCGTCATGGTGATGAGCATATCGGTGAGCATATCGCCCAGTTTTGGCTCTAGTGATTTGTCTTTCAGAAAAAGACCGACAATCCCGCACATGGGTGCGCCTCCTGCTTTTCATCTCGAATCAACGCTAGCAGTTTGCGTTCACTCATTCAACTCTTATGAAACTTATTTTCCTTAGAAGGAAGAAAGGCGCGCCGTCCTGGCGCGCCTTTGCAGGTCTCCACATCAGTATTTTTCGAGCAGAGCGCTTATTTTCTCCTTGTCTCCCATCTCTTTAGCCTTATCGAGATGGGCGCCTTCGCGGACAAACTGGATCCTGTGCCAGCCGATCCAGAAGATTACCCCCAGAACAACCATCAGGCCTTCTGATCCCTGGAACGGATAGACCGCTCCAACCTCTGCCAGGTCCACCGCCCAGCTGTCATAACCGATCGTAGACATTCCAGTTCTCCTTATTCAGCTGGGACAGTGCCGCCATTCAGCGCAGCCTTGTCAGCAGCGATGATTTCGGCTTTGGCATCTTCGTAGGCATGGTGTTCAGCGTAATCGAGACCTTGCAGTTCGACCTCCAGCGGGATCCGCAGCACGCCGGCCGCGGCCTGCATCTTGGAGATCACAAAGGCAGGCAGGAAACCGAGCACGAAGAACATGATCACCGCGCCGATGGTCTGACCAACCGGGTTGACGGTGGCATAGCCTTCATACGGCGAGCTCGGCGCGCCCCACAGCAGGAAGCCTGCGATGATCAGGCCCACGATGCCGGAATAACCGTGCACCGCAACCGCACCGACCGCATCGTCGATTTTGAAAGTACGCTCGACCCAGTAGTGCAGCTTGTAAACAATGACGACACCAACCGCGCCGACCAGCATCGCCTGGATCGGGTGGTACAGGTCGTTGCCCGCAGAGGCGGTGATGATGCCCGCCAGACCGCCAGAGAAGGTCCAGAATGCATCGCCCTTGGACACCACATAGGCTGCCATCAGGCCGCCGGACAGCGACATCAGGAAGTTGAAGGTGATTGCGGACAGCGAGGTCGGCGCCAGGTAGATATTGGTGGCTGTCCAGGTCTCGCCAGTCAGCAGGCCGCCAATGCCCTCAGGCGAGATCGCCGGGATGTTGCAGGCTGCGTAAAAACCCCAGAAACCCGAATAGATCAGGAAGATCCCGATGGTCAGCATCCAGGGGTTATGCGGCGGGATGTCCCGCGGAGTGCCATCGGCGGCAAACTTGCCCAGACGCGGGCCAAGCACCATAATGACACCCAGCGCATAACCGCCGGCAATCGCGTGGATCACGCCGGAGGCATAGGCATCATGGTAGCCCAGGTACTTCACCATCCAGCCCTCGGCGTGCCAGCCCCAGGCCGCGTCGATGATCCAGAACACCGAACCGATCATGACGGCATGCACCCACAGAGCGGAAGAGCGGATCCGCTCAATGACCGCACCGGACACGATCGAGGCCGCGGTCCAGGAGAACAGCAGGAACGCTGCCCAGAACACACCGGTGATCCGGTCCGACAGGTTGGTGCCCATGTTTTCCGACCACGGCAGGTTCGCAGCCCCCGCATCATGATTCAGCCCGCCGAAGAACGGGAAGTTCGGGAAGGACCAGTAGATCCACCAGCCGAAGAAAAAGAAGGTCACCGTGACCAGCGGAATGATCATGATGTTCTTCATCAGTGTATGCATGTGGTTGCGGTGACGGCTGGCGCCGACCTCATACATGCAGAACCCCACGTGAATGAGGAACATGAAGACAACGGTCACCCAGTAATAGAACTCGGTGAACACCGTCGTTAACGCGTTCAGATTTCCATCCAATGTTTTGCCCTCCTGTTGGCAGTATCCCGGGCTTTTTGCCTCTTGGGAAAATTATTTTCCTATATTATTGGGTCTCAGGGGGGCGAGCTGTCAATAATCATGTGAAAAATTGTTACCTTTGGGGAAATCATTGCAACCAAGAAACGGCACTTACCACTCCCGATGCGACCCCTAAGCCTTGGACTTTCAAGGGCTAAACATCTGCCGCAGCGCAACAGTTTCAGGCAGGAGACCGCGGAAGGAAGGGCCATCCAATCCAAGGGCGCATCGTCAATTTGCGACGGAATCACGCGAATCTCCGGCACAGCCGCACAGCGATTCTCACTCTCAGCGGGCCGCCAAAGGCCCGCCGCAACCCCAAGCCGAAGACCAAAAAGACCGTTTCAGGCCAATTCATGCCGCAAACACGTTCAAAAACCGCCTTTTAAGAGAAATCTTTTTCCTGTTAGGAATAATCGTTGACATGAACCCTCCTCCCTTGGCTAACTGGACCGGACCAAAGGAACCAAATCAAGAGTTTTGGTCCGCACCAATAGGGAGACGCAAACAATGGCCATCATCTGGCGGACTTCAGCACTGGCGCAGCGCCACAAGGAAATCGGCGGCGAGCTGGAAGATTGGAACGGCATGGGAACCGCCTGGTTCTATGACCAGACACCTGAACGCGCCAAGGCCGACTATGAGGCGGTCCGCACCAAGGCGGGCCTCATGGACGTGTCCGGCCTCAAGAAAGTCCACGTCGTGGGCGAGCACGCCGCCCAGGTCATCGACCGGGTCACCACCCGCAACGTCGAAAAGATCATGCCGGGCCGCTCTACTTATGCCTCGATCCTGAATGAACAGGGCAAGTTCGTGGATGACTGCATCATCTACCGCCTGTCAGTGAACAGCTGGATGGTGGTCCACGGCACCGGCACCGGAATGGAACAGCTCAGCAGCGTTGCCGCCGGCAAGAATTGCTCGGTTGTGTTCGACGACAACCTGCACGACATGTCGCTGCAAGGCCCCGTCGCCGTGGACTTCCTAGCCGAATATGTGCCCGGCATCCGCGATCTGGCCTATTTCGGCATCATCCAGACCAAGCTGTTCGGCTGCCCGGTGATGATCTCGCGTACCGGCTACACCGGCGAGCGCGGTTATGAAATCTTCTGCCAGGCCAAGGACGCGGTGCATCTCTGGGACAGCATCCTGGACAAGGGCAAGGGGATGGGCATCGTTCCCGTGCAATTCTCCACCCTCGACCTGCTGCGCACCGAAAGCTACCTTCTGTTCTATCCGGGCGACAACTCCGAGACCTACCCGTTCGACGATGAGCCCTGCGGCGACACTCTGTGGGAACTGGGCCTCGAGTTTACCGTCTCCCCGGGCAAGACCGGCTTCATCGGCGCCGAGAACCATTATGCCGCCGAAGGCAAGGAACGCTTCAAGATCTATGGCGTCATGCTGGAGGGCAAGACCCCCGCGGACGAAGGCGCGGATCTCTTGCAGAACGGCGAGAAGGTCGGCGTGGTCACCTACGGCATGTACTCCGAGGTGAACAACCACAACGTGGGCATCGCCCGGATGCCGGTCGCCTGCGCCAAGCCGGGCACCAAGCTGACTGTCCGCAACGGCGACGGCACAGAGATTGCCGCCACCGCCGAAGAGATGCCCTTCTACGACAAGGACAAATCGATCCGCACCGCAAAGGGCTGATCCGGATCCCGGGCGTCCCCGTTCGGGGGCGCCCGCTTTCGTTCACCCGGACTGCAGGAAAAGCGACCCACATGTCTAAGACCGAATTCTCCCCTTCCATCACCAGCCGCCCGGTTTACGGCGAGCTTGAGGCCCGCTCCGGCAGCGGCCACCTGATGATCGCCGACGCCGAAGGCGCCGAGGCGATCCTGGATCTGGCCAATTCCGCAGACGCGGACTTCTGGGCCAAGGCCCATATCATCTACATCCCCAAGAAGACCGGCACCAAATACAGCAGCCAGCTGGAGGCACTGGGGGCCGGCAAATATTACGCAGGCCCGTCTTACGAAGCCGCACAGAGCCGCATCCGCCGCGCCTTGCAGGACTGCCACATGGGCACGCAGGTCTACCTCTCAGGCACCGAAAGCCTGATGGGCCAGGCCATGGCCGAGGCCACAGCCGCTGGCATTCCGCACACCGCCATCCAGACTGAACACCGCGGCTCCACCGCGCGGCGCATGCAATGCGTGCACTGCAAGGGCATCACCGAGGACGTCACCACCGACCCGTTCGAATGCAGTCACTGCGGCCTCAGCCTGTTCGTGCGCGATCACTATTCGCGCCGCCTCGCCGCCTTTCAGGGTGTGCGGGTGGATGCCGAGGATCCGGGCAACATCCCCGAGAAAGTGGAGCTGTTCAAATGAGTGCTGGCACCGCAAAACTGAATGTCACCGTGGCCGAGGTCAAACCGATCAACGACCTGGTCACCCGTTTCAAATTCGTCCGCACCGGCGGCGGCGACCTGCCCACCTTCTCGGGCGGCGCGCATACCGTGGTCGAGATGCAGGACGGCGATATCACCCGCCTGAACGCCTACTCGCTGATGTCCAACCCGGCCGACCGCGGCGCCTACACCATCTCGGTGCGGCGCGACGATCAGGGCCGCGGCGGCTCAAAATTTATGCACAGCAAGGTGAAAGAGGGTATGGAGATGGTGATCTCCAACCCCGTCAACCTGTTCTCGCTGGACCTGCGGGCCAAGAAGCACCTGATGCTGGCCGGCGGCATCGGCATCACCCCCTTCATGGCGCAGATGCATCAGCTGTCGATGATGGGCGGCAATTTCGAACTGCACTATTCGGTCCGCACAGCCTCGCTCGGCACCTATGCCAACGAACTGTCCGAGCGCTACCCGGGCAAGGTGCACATCTACCATGACGACCAGAAAGAGGCGATCGACCTCAAGACCCTGCTCGCCAACCAGCCGCTCGGCACCCATGTCTACGTCTGCGGCCCCAAGGGCATGATCAACTGGGTGCATTCCACCGCAGAGGACATGGGCTGGCCGCGTGAGGCGGTGCATTCCGAGGAATTCCTGGCGCCTGCATCGGGCAAACCTTTTGAGGTGAAATGCGCGGTGTCGAACAAGATCGTTCAGGTCGGCGAACACCAGTCCTTGCTGGAGGCGCTGGAAGCGGCCGGCATCGACGCGCCCTACCTCTGCCGCGGTGGCGCCTGCGGCCAGTGCGAAACCAATGTCATCGGCTACGACGGCAAGTTCCTGCACTACGACCACTGGCTGACCGATGAGCAAAAAGCCTGCGGCAAACACATCATGCCCTGCGTGTCGCGCTTTGAAGGCAAGACACTGGTTCTGGACCGCTGAGGGAGAGAAAGATGACTATCCAATTCAACGACGAAACCTTCCACGGCGACTTCACCTTCAAGAACTCGGAGTGGGCAATTAAGCGGTTCCCCTTCCCGTTCCACGAAGACAGCTACATGTACTCCGTGAACATGGAGCCGCATAAATCCTATCGGCCCGGCTCGGTATTCGAGCGCACCTTCGACGTGGACGAGCATTATGTCTCGGAAATGAAGGACCGCGCCCGGGTGCTGGCAAACGACCCGCTGCGCTGCCAGTCGCTGCCGCATATGACGCTGGCAGGCTGGGATCTGGTCGAGCTGATCATGGAAGCCAAGGCAGCCGAATACCCGGACCTGTTCGAACTGCATAAAGAAGGCAACCGCTGGCGCTGGATCAACAAGCCGCTGGGCATCGACGACACCTTCACCTTCCTTGATGAAAGCACCCTGCCCTACGGCCCGATGGAATACATCACCCGCCAGACCCAGGGCGACTTTGCAGTGCTGGACCAGCGTGACGACAACCTGTGGATGGATGCCGGCATGGTCACCACCCAGGCCGACTGGTCACTGGATTTCGACATCGGCATGAACTTCTTCGAATGGCACGCGCCGGTGCCGAAAGCGCATGAGATGGGCATCTTCGTGCGCGCGCTCAAGTTCCTGCTGAACATCCAGCAGGGCCAGCCCGCCCGCCGCCTGAACTGGACAATGACAGTCAACCCGCTGTTGGACACCAGCCCCGAGAACTACCACAAATGGGGCGTGATGAAGCAGGGGCTGACGATGGAAAACATCGGCGAGAAGCAGCACCTGCGGGTCGAGCTGCAGACCTTCTTCCGCCTGCCCCGCTCCAACGCGCTGGTATTCCCGATCCGCTGCTACCTGATCCGCTTCGAGGATCTGGTGACGGTCCCGAAATGGGCACGCCGCCTGCACCGGGTGATCCGCGACCTGCCGGAGGAGCTGGCGACCTACAAGGGCTTCATCGACAACCGCCCGCTGATGGTGGAATACCTGTCGCAGTTTGACGACGGCACACCAACCTCAGACGGCATCTGGCCCGACGACGACTGATCCCGAGCGGACTTGCGGGCCATCCCTACCCCTGTCACTTAGGCCCGCTTCACTGACTGCCGTTGCCTCTGGCTCCGGCAGTTTCTTTTTCCCAATGAAAGCAGCGCCTCCCGCCCCCGCATCAGGCCGCAGCCTGCGCCTGCGCCCCGCGCGGCGTTGGGCCGGGCAGCGCGCGATGCGCGCTGCAGGCGGCAACCGGCAAGGCCGCAGCAGAACGCAACCACGCCCAACAGTGCAGGGGCAGCTCCTGATGCCGCGCAGCCGGCGGGAGCCTCCGCCACTGCGGGTCAGCTCGATTGCGGGTAGGAAATGATCGACAGATAACGTGCCGGCAGTTTGACCAGGCTTTCCGGGCCGTGCGGCGCATCCGCGTCAAAGAACAGCGTATCGCCCGGCTTCAGCGGAAACACCTTGTCGCCATGGCGGTAGTCCACCTCGCCCTCCAGCATATAAAGCATCTCCACCCCGTCATGCTGGAAGGTCGGGAACACATCCGACTCCTCGGTCAGGGTGATCATGTAAGGCTCCACCATCACGCCAGACGCATTGGCTCCCAGATGCCCGAGCAGCTGGTACTGGTGGCCCGCCCGCGTGCCCGCACGCTCCGTCTCCGCGCCTTCACCAGACTTGGTGTGCACCGCCTCGCGGCTTTCCTCAAACCGCCGGAAAAACGACGTGATCGGCACGCTTAGCGCATTGGCCAGAAGCTGCAAAGTGGTAAGCGACGGCGAGGTGTTGCCGTTCTCGATCTTCGACAGCATCCCGATTGACAGCCCGGTCAGATTGGCCAGATCCGCCACTGTGATCCCTTGCTGCCGCCGGAACGACCGCACCTCGCGGCCAATCGCCACTTCCAGAACTTTTTCTGCACCATCACGGACCCGGTGCGGGTCTTGGGAAAGGTTATTTGCCACTGCGTCACTATCATCTTTGAGTTTAGCCACTGTGTTATCTTCCTTATGGATGGCCTCTGACAAGCGCGCAGCAGCCGATATGTAAAAACTTTCCCAAACGCAAGGAATGCTGCGAAAATTATTTTACTGCCATTACTCATTTTTCCCAACCCCTTACCGCCACAGGAAAGAAATTTGTTGCCGCGGCGCTGCGCCCGCCTACCGAAGGGCGGCATCCGGCGTGACCTGAAAATTAGGCCGGCAGGGACACAGGGCCACCGCCGCCAGAAGACAGGCCCGGTTCGCGCTTGCGGCCTCCAGACCAAAAAGGCACCAATTTTGCGGCCCTCCAGACAGCGACTTCGCTCTGCGACCTAAAAATGGCAGAAAAACAGAGAGATAACGCCGTCCGTCTAAACCTGTGAAAACACCACAACACAGAACCAATTCGCAGAGCTGTCCTTGCTGACTAGCAGCGGAACCGCTAATCTGAGACCCAATCACCGCTGTGAAAACACCTGCAACGCCGCCACCCACACTGGCACAAGCAGCGAGCGCACAGCACTCAGGAGCAGGGTTTCCCGCTCACACGGCCCGGAAAAGACAGACCATGAGCTCAGCGGAAGAAACCACTTCGCAAATTCTGACCACCCATTCCGTCGGCGCCACTGTGCAGGTGGTGATCGACACGCTGTTTGCCCGGATCAAATCCGGCACCTACCCGGTGGACACCCGGCTGCCCTCGGAACGCACACTGGCGTCCGAACTGGGCGTCGCCCGCAACACCGTGCGGGAGGCGCTGGATGTTCTGGCCACCCAGAACGTGATCCACCGCCGGGCCGGCTCCGGCAGCTTTGTGAAATACCGCTCCGACCCCAAGCCGGAAGCCACCTCCTATAGCTCGCTGGCCAACGAGGTTTCACCGCTCGACCATCTTGTGGTGCGCGGCATTCTGGAGCCGGAACTGGTGCGGCTGGCAGTGATCAACATGACCCCGCGCCAGATCGAGGAGCTGGATCAGATCCTGTCCCGTGTCGAAGCCGTGCGCACTGACCCAGGTGAATTCATCGATGCGGAGGAGGATCTCTACCGCAAAATCGCCGAAGGCACCGGCAACCCGCTGCTGCACTCCTGCTACGAGCTGACGATCGAGGCCTGCCGCCTGTCCTACCGCACTGCGCTGCGCCGCCGCCACCTGACGCCGCAGCGGATTCAGGACTACCAAAAGCGCTACAACACGCTGTTCAACGCCATCGCCTCGCGCGATGTGGAATCGGCGGTGGAATTCATCAAGCTGCACCTTATCGACGAGCAGAAGCTGCTGCTGCAGGAGGTCTGATCCCGCTCAGCCCTCCACCGCACGCGAGCTGACCTCGCTGCCCGGCGCATCGCTTTCCAGCCGCTGGTGCCATAGCTGCCCCAGCGCTTCCATCTCTGATTTCAGCAGACCTGAATGCTGCGCCAGCCAGGCGGGGATCGACTTGAAATCCGCAATCCGCGCCTTGCCGTCCTGGATCGTCACCACCGGCCAATCGCCCACCAAGGCATTGGAAATACCGAATATTTCTTCACCCCACCATTCCGCGTGGCCAAAGGCGTGGGTGACATGGCCCAGCTGTTTCATTGCTGCCAGCACCGAGGGCGGCGCGACCGATCCCGCCTTCTCCACCGCGCTGTGCCAGATATCCAGGATCGCCACATATTCCCAGCTCACCGCAGACCAGCTGCCCGGGAAACGCCGGTTGTACTCCTCATAGAACACATGCGGCCGGTTGAAGAAAAACGCCTTTTCCCGAAGCATCGGATCATCAAAATCCGGAAACTGGAACACCACCCCCTCCATGAAGTCCGGCGAGGTCCGCTCCACCAGCCGGTCATAACCGTCCATGGTGCAACTGATGATCTGCCCTTTGAAGCCTTTGGAATGGGCATATTCGGTCATTGCGTGCACCATCGGCGCATAAGACGAGCACCAGCACAGGATATCGGCGCCGCTTTCCAGCATCGGATCCACCACCGGCGCCGGATCACTGGCACCGGGATCATACTGCACCTCGTGCAAGATCTCCTTGTCCGCCGCCTTGAACGCCGCCCGGTATACAGCTTGCGAAGGCAGCCCCAGAAGATCGAACTGGCTGCACAGGGCCACCGTTTTCAGCTCCGGCCGGTTTTCCGCCAGCCAGGACACCCCGGTCACATTCTGAATCGGGTGCGCCTCGCTTGGCGCAATCAAATAGGGCGTGTCCGGCGACAGGTCGCTGGGCAGCAGCGTGGAGGTCAGCACTTTGTTGCGCATCAGGAAGTCGCGCACCGGCGCAAAGGTATCACCGCCCAGCATCAGCATCAGCTTCACGTTGTGCTGCTGAACCAGTTCAACCGCACCTTCCAGCGCGCGTTCTGGATCATAGCCGCAATCGTATGAGTGGATCCGGATCGGGTAGCGGCGGCCGCCGATCAGCACTCCGCCGGCCTTGTTCAGCCCGTCCTCCCAGATCCGGCAGCCGTTCAATCCAGGCAGCCCCCAGCTCTCCACAGGACCCGAAAGCGGGCCGAGGAACCCGATATTCACTGATTCTGCCATCCCCACGGACAGCCGCGGCAACGCCGCGCGGGCGGTTAGCTGGTGCACAAAACTGGTCGTCTTCATGTTTGAAATCCTACCAATAAAACAATGCGTTTCCAGTCCAATTGCGCCCAAAAACATTCCGCATGTGAAAAAATGTTGACTTATTGGTGCAAGTTTGGACCTAATTGGACCAGACCAAATGAGCCAAATTAAGATATTGGTCCGAACCAACGGGAGAACCAGATGACCAAGAAACGTATTGCCATTATCGGCGCCGGCCCTTCAGGCCTGGCCCAGCTGCGCGCCTTCCAGTCCGCGGCCAACAAGGGCGAGGAGATCCCGGAAATCGTCTGTTTTGAAAAGCAGGACGACTGGGGCGGCCTGTGGAACTACACTTGGCGCACCGGTCTGGACGAAAACGGCGAGCCGGTGCACTGCTCGATGTACCGCTACCTGTGGTCCAACGGCCCCAAGGAAGGCCTGGAGTTTGCCGACTATTCATTCGAAGAGCATTTCGGCAAACAGATCGCCTCCTACCCGCCGCGCGCCGTGCTGTTCGACTACATCGAAGGCCGGGTGAAAAAGGCGGATGTGCGCAAGTGGATCCGCTTCAACTCCCCGATCCGCTGGGTCGAATACAACGAGGACAAGGGCAATTTCACCGTCACCGTGCATGACCACGCCAAGGACAGCACCTACAAGGAAGACTTCGATCACGTGATCTGCGCCTCGGGCCACTTCTCAACCCCGAATGTGCCGTTCTACCCTGGTTTCGACACCTTCAACGGCCGCGTCCTGCACGCCCACGACTTCCGTGATGCCCGCGAATTTGCAGGCAAGGACATCCTGCTTTTGGGCTCATCCTATTCTGCCGAAGACATCGGCTCCCAGTGCTGGAAATACGGCGCCAAGTCGATCACCACCTCCTACCGCTCAGCACCGATGGGCTTCAAATGGCCGGACAACTGGGACGAGGTTCCGGCGCTGGAATCGGTGTCCGGCAACACTGCCACCTTCGTTGACGGCACCCAGAAGGAAGTCGATGCGATCATCCTCTGCACCGGCTACAAGCACTTCTTCAACTTCCTGCCGGACGACCTGCGCCTGAAAACCGCCAATCGCCTGGCCACCGCCGACCTCTACAAAGGCGTGGTCTTTGCCCATAACCCCAAGATGTTCTATCTGGGCATGCAGGATCAGTGGTTCACCTTCAACATGTTCGACGCCCAGGCCTGGTGGGTCCGCGACGCGATCATGGGCAAGATCCAGATTCCGGCGGACAAGGAAACCCTTCTGGCCGACGTCAAGGAGCGCGAAGAGCGCGAGGAAGCCTCAGACGACGTCAAATACGCGATCAAGTACCAGGGCGACTACGTGCTGGAACTGATCGAGGAGACCGACTACCCGACCTTCGACGTGGCGGGCGCCTGCCAGGCCTTCTATGAGTGGAAAGGCCACAAGGCCCAGGACATCATGGCCTTCCGCAACAACTCCTACAAATCAGTGATCACCGGCACCATGGCACCCGTGCACCACACCCCGTGGAAGGACGCCCTGGACGACTCGCTGGAAGCATATCTGCAGAACTAGGGACTCGTCCCCGGCAGATACGCCTGCGCCGTTTTCCCCTTCCTGTACGGCGCAGGCATCCCTTCGCCGCTGTGCGAATCTCTCTTCGCAAGCTATTATTCACCTCATGCAGCGCGATAACACCATGACACTCGGCTTTCTGATTTTTCCCGGCTTTCCAATGGCCTGCCTGACCTCGGCCATCGAACCCCTGCGCGCGGCAAATGAAATTGCCGGCTCTGAAACCTTCCGATGGAAACTGGTGTCCGAAACCGGCAGCAGCGTGAACGCCTCCGCCAATGTGGCCTTCCAGCCCGACTGCGCCCTGGATGAGGCCGACGGCGTCGACACCCTGTTCCTCTTGTCCAGCCCGCAAGGCAAATTTGAGGACCCCAAGGCCTCCAACGGCAAGCTGCGCCACCTGGCCCGGCACGGCACCACCATGGGCGCGGTCTCCGGCGGGGTGTTTCCGCTGGCCCGCTCCGGCCTGCTCGACGGCCACAGCTGCTCGGTCCACTGGTGCTATAAGGCAGCCTTCACAGCCGAGTTCCCGTCCCTTGCCACCGTCGACGACGTGATCGTGCTGGACCGCCGCCGCTTCACTGCCAGCGGCGCCGCGGCGATGTTCGACCTGTCGCTGAAACTGATCGAGCGCGCCATGGGCGACGCCGTGATGACAGAGGTCGCCTGCTGGTTCCAGCACCCGATGGTCCGCGCCGAGGGCGTGCGTCAGAAAATCCCCGCCTTCAAGACCGACAGCACCGCCGACAGCCTGCCGCCGCCGGTTGCCAAGGCGGTTGAGCTGTTTGCCGACAATCTGGAGCACCCGGTCTCAATCCGTGATGCCGCCAGCGAAATCGGCGTTTCGCCGCGCCAGCTGGAGCGCAGCTTCAAGGCCGCCACCGGCCAGAGCCCGGCCATCTATTACCGCACCCTGCGGATGAACGCGGCACGGCAGCTGGTGATGTATTCCCGCGACTCGATCACCTCGATCGCCAATGCGGTGGGCTATGCCACCTCCTCCACCCTGTCGCAGCACTACCGCGAAAGCTTCGGCGTCACCCCACAGGAGGAACGCCGCAAGGTGAACCTGTTCAGGGTCCAGGACAACAGGCCCATCCCTTCGGCCTGACCCTCCCAGGCAGCAAAGACCAGACACAAAAAGGCCGGTGGCTTTCTTTGGAAACCACCGGCCTTTTTCTTTTTTCAGATCATAGACTTCGCAGCCGCCACCAGCGCGTGATGCAGCGATGCTGCCGAGGACCGCGGGCCGATGATCGAATATCCCTGCCCCGGCGTCTGGCACAGCAGGAACACGCCCAGATGCTCCATCGAGGTGCGGGTGGCATCGCCCGCCTTGCCCGCGCGGACATTGGCATTGCACAGCCGCTCCAGCACGTCAAAGCAGCGCGGGCCTTCCATATCGAAGCGGCACCAGCCGTCGGTCTGTTCCACCACGGAGCCAGCCTCGCCCACGGCCCGCTTCAGATCCGCCGCCATCAGTTCGTGGCTGTCATGCGGCGCAGAGACCATCCACAGGTCCGGCCCCATCCACCAGGCAGAAAACACACCGTGCTCACCCCAGCCGGCAGGTTCAGGAAGGGCACCGCCCAGATAAGACGCGGCCGCAGATTTCACCGCATTTTCGCTGCCTTGACGCGCCGCCAAGGAGGCCAGCGCCCGGTCAGTGACTTCCCGGATCTGGAGACCCGTGAAGACATCCACCCGCGGCTCATACCCGCCCAGCGGAGAGATGGCTTTGAGCCCATGATTATCAAACTTACCCACGGAGACGCTCCCCTTCCGGATCCACAAAATGCGCGCTGACAACTTCGACCTGGATTTCCTTGCCCTCCAGCGGGTTGACCGCTCGGATCACCTCGCCTTTGCGGCTGTCGCCGCGCTTCAGGAAACCGATCCCGATCGAACAGCCCAGCACCGGCGAATAGGCCGCCGAGGTGATATAGCCCTGGTCGGTGGCAGCACTGACCTCGCCATCGGCATTCATCAGATGCGCCCCGGCCTGCACCGGATCGGCGGCATTCACCGGCTTGAAACCAACCAGCTTCAGAGCATCCTCCTGGTTCATCCCCTCGCGTTCGCTCAGGGTATTGCCGATGCAGTCCTTCTTCTTGCTGACCATCTTGCCCATGCCGAGGTTCAGCGCCGAGGTGGTGCCGTTCAGCTCATTGCCGGCGGCATGGCCCTTCTCGATCCGCATGACGCCCAGCGCCTCGGTGCCGTAAGGCACAGCGCCGAACTCTTCGCCTGCTTCCATCAGCTTGCGGATCATCGCATCGCCATAGCGGGTCGGTACCGCGATCTCATAGGCCAGCTCGCCCGAGAAGGAGATCCGGAACAGCCGCGCCCGGCAGCCGCCCGCCACGGTGATCTCACCGCAGCCCATGAAGGGGAACGCCTCGTTCGAGATGTCGAACTCCGGATCCACGACCTTTTGCAGCAGCTTGCGGGCATTCGGACCCGCCACCGCGAACTGCGCCCAGGCCTCGGTGGTCGAGATCAGCTGCACATCCATGTCCGGGAACAGGCACTGGCGCGCAAATTCCATGTTGCGGTAGACCAGAACTGCGTTGGCGGTGGTGGTGGTCACCACGAAATGATCCTCGGCGAACCGCGCCGCGGTGCCGTCGTCATAGGCAATGCCGTCCTCGCGCAGCATCAGCCCATAGCGGACCTTGCCCACCGGCAGCTTGGCAAAGGCATTGGCATACATCTTGTTCAGGAACTCGGCAGCATCCTTGCCCTGCACATCGATCTTGCCCAGCGTAGTCACGTCGCAGATGCCGACCGAATTGCGGGTCTGCAGCACCTCGCGGTCCACCGACTGGCGCCAATGGGTTTCGCCCGCCTTGGGGAACCACTGCGCGCGCAGCCACTGGCCGACCTCGACAAACACCGCACCCTGCTCCTCGGCCCATTTGTGACTGGGGGTCTTGCGGGTCGGGCGGAATTCCTCACCGACGGACCGGCCTGCCATCACACCAAAGGAGACCGGCGTATACGGCGGGCGGAACATGGTGGTGCCGACCTCGGGGATCTGCTTGCCCGCCAGCTCAGCCATGATCGCCAGGCCGCCCATGTTGGAGGTCTTGCCCTGATCGGTTGCCATGCCAAGGGTGGTGTAACGCTTCAGGTGCTCGACAGAGCGGAAGTTCTCCTGGTGCGCCAGCTTTACGTCCTTGACGGTGACGTCGTTCTGCTGATCCAGCCAGGCGCGGCCCTTGCCTTCCTTCACATACCAGAAGGGGGTCACGTTGACCGGCGCATCCTCAGCCTCAGGCAGATCGGCAGCTTTTGCCTCGATACCCAGCTCCGACAATGCGGCCACGGCGCCCTCGGCACCGGCGCGCAGCGCGGCGGCGGTGGAGAAATCGCCATTGGCGGCACCGGCGACGACCATGTTCTGCGGCAGCTCGCCTGCCGGCACAAAGGCCGCAATATCCTCGCGCCAGGCCGGGCGGCCGCGCTGGTGGCAGGTCAGATGCACGTTCGGGTTCCAGCCGCCGGACACCGCCAGTGCCCCGCAAGGCACGTCGCGGGTGATGCCGCTGGCGAGACGAAGGCGGACGGATTCCAGGCCCAGCCGGCCCTTGGTGTCGATCACCTGCGCACCGGCAAAAAGCTCAGCCCCCTCGACCGCGGGCGCATCGGCGCGGGTGTCGATCACCGCGGTCACCTTGACGCCCTTGGCGATCAGGTCGGCGGCAGTGCGGTGGCCGTCGTCGTTGTTGGTGAAAACCGCAACGGTTTGGTCCGGCGTCACCGCCCAGCGGTTGGCATAGGCGCGCACGGCACCGGCCAGCATCACGCCGGGACGGTCGTTGTTCTCAAACGCAATGGGGCGTTCAGTGGCGCCCGCCGCCAGCATCGCCCGCTTGGAGTAGATCCGCCACAGGATCTGCCGCGGTTTGCCCGCCTCCGGCGCCAGCACGTGGTCGGCAGTCCGCTCCACCGCGCCATAGATACCGTGATCAAAGGCGCCGATAATGGTGGTGCGCGGCATCACCCGCACGTTCGGCATAGCCGCCAGCTCCGCTTGCGCCTGCTCGACCCAGGCAGCACCGGTCAGGTCGCCAACACCGAAGGTTTCCGCATTCAGACGCCCGCCTAGCAGAAAGTCCTCGTCGGCAATAATCACCTGCGCGCCCGCCCGGCCCGCGGTCAACGCCGCCATCAGGCCGGTGGGGCCGGCCCCGATCACCAAGAGGTCGCAATGCAGGAAACCCTTGTCATAAGCATCCGGATCGGCCTCAAAGCTGATACTGCCCAGACCCGCCGCCTTGCGGATGATCGGCTCGTACAGTTTTTCCCAGAACGCTGCAGGCCACATGAACGTCTTGTAGTAGAAACCCGCGGTCAGGAAATTCGAGAACCGGTCATTGATCGCCATGAAGTCATGCTGCAGCGACGGCCAGCGGTTCTGCGAGTTCGCTTCCAGCCCGTCATACAGCTCCGCCACGGTGGCGCGGGTGTTCGGCTCCTGCCGCCCGCCGCTGCGCAGCTCGACAAGCGCGTTCGGCTCTTCGGAGCCGGAGGTCAGCACGCCCCGCGGACGGTGGTATTTGAACGACCGGCCCATCAGCCGCACGCCATTCGCCAAGAGGGCCGAGGCCAATGTGTCGCCCTCAAATCCCTTGAAACGCTTGCCATCGAAGGTGAAGCTCAGCGGCTTGCCGCCCTTGATCAGCCCCCCGTCCAAGCGGTTCACCTGCACCCCCTTGCGGGCACCGGTGCTGCCGTCGGCCTGAAAGGCCACGCGGCCGGCATTCATCACTGCGTCAGTCATTTGCTGCGTCCCCTTGCCCGGGCCACATCACGGGCCAGTTCGACATTCAGGATTTCATGGGTCACGGTGTTGCGGGTCACCACCAGCCAGGACCGGTCGCCTTGCTCGTGAAACCACAGCTCGCGGTGCTCGCCCGCCGGGTTATCGCGCAGATACAGGTAGTCGTGGAACTGATCCGCTGCATTGTCAGCCTGCCAGTCCGGCCGGTCGATCAGGGACGCATCACCCAGGTAAGTGAACTCCTGGAAATCCCGCGGCCCGAGGATCGGATGGTTGATAATCATCGCTGTCTTCCTTTCCTCAGTGCAGGTTCGGCTGGGCGCCCTGGCCCTTTTCGTCGATCATGCAGCCGCGGCGGAACCGGTCGAGCCGGTAGGCCGTTGCCACCTTGTGCGGGGTATCGGTCGCCAGCAGATGCGCATAGCACCAGCCCGAGGCCGGGGTTGCCTTGAATCCGCCGTAGCACCAGCCGCCGTTGAAATAGAGACCGTCGATATGCGTCTTGTCGATGAAGGGGGAGCCGTCCATCGACATGTCCATAATACCGCCCCAGCTGCGCAGCATCCGCACCCGGCCCAGCGCCGGGATCAGCGCCATGCCACCCTCCATCACGTCCTCGACCACCGGCAGGTTGCCGCGCTGCGCATAGGAGTTGTACATGTCCAGATCGCCGCCAAAGACCAGGCCGCCCTTGTCCGACTGGCTGCAATAGAAGTGACCAGCGCCAAAGGTGATGACCCCGTCCAGCACCGGCTTCAGCCCCTCAGAGACAAACGCCTGCAGCACGTGGCTCTCGATCGGCAGGCGCATGCCCGCCTTCTCCATCACCCGGCTGGAAGATCCAGCCACACAGCTCGCGACCTTGTTGGCGCCGATGAAACCCTTGGTGGTCTCCACGCCCAGACACTTGCCGTTTTCGATCTTGAAACCTGTGACTTCGCAGTTCTGGATGATGTCCACGCCGCGCAGGTCTGCCCCGCGGGCATAGCCCCAGGCCACCGCATCGTGGCGCACGGTGCCGCCGCGGCGGTGCAGGAGGCCGCCCTTGATCGGGAAACGCGCATCATTGAAATTCAGGAACGGGTACATCGCCCGCACGCCATCGGTATCCAGCAGCTCCGCGTCGGACCCGTTCAGGATCATCGCATTGCCCCGCCGCCGCGCCGCATCACGCTGCGCATCGGTATGCACCAGGTTCAGAATGCCGCGCTGGCTGACCATGGCGTTATAGTTGAAGTCCTGCTCCAGCCCTTCCCACAGCTTCAGCGACAGCTCGTAAAACGGCTCGTTGCCGTCCAGCAGGTAGTTGGAGCGGATGATGGTGGTGTTGCGGCCCACGTTGCCGCCGCCGATCCAGCCCTTCTCGATCACCGCGACATTGGTGATGTTGTGGTTTTTGGCCAGGTAATAGGCCGTCGCCAGCCCGTGCCCGCCGCCGCCGATGATCACCACATCGTAGCTTTTCTTGGGTTCCGGATCACGCCAGGTCGGGCGCCATCCCTTGTGGCCCGTCAGGGCCTCCTTGATCACTTTCAGGCCAGAGTACCGCATGATGTCCTCATCAACTGTCCCCGGCAGGATGAGTGAGAAATGCGTCACATCACAGAGGGATTTCGGACATCGGCAGCGCCATTTGCGTCACAGGCGGGAAATCACCTGTGCAGATGCAGCATCACAGGTTGCAGCAATGCAGTCTCAAACCACATCTAGACAATTGATTTTATTTGACAATAGTATGAAAGTCATTGACCCGCCACAAAACTGAATAATCTGGTCCATTTGCGTCACGCACCCCGGCATCCGCGCCAAATGCGGCAAATCCGACTCACTCGGACAAATCGATCTGATCCAGCTCGTTCAGCAGATCCAGCAGAGCCTCATAGCGCTCCACCCCCATCTTCCGGCGGGTCTGCTCCATCAGCTCCAGGCTGGCCTCCAGGTTGTCGGTGATGATCTTCTCCCCTGCAGGCGCAATCCGCACCACCTGACGGCGGCGGTCTTCTTTGTCGCGCTCCCGGCTGATCAGCTGCTTTTCCTCCAGCTTCTGCAGGATCCGCGTCAGGCTGGGCAGCAGCAGGCAGGCCTTGTCGGCGATCTGGGTTGGATCAATCGGCCCGCTCTCCTGCACCACCCGCAAAACGCGCCACTGCTGCTCGGTAAGCCCCGCGCCGCTCAGCAGGGCACGGATCGGACCCATCACACGCTCCCGCGCCCTCAAAAGGGCAATGGGCAGCGAACGGTCGGTGGAGGGCATCATCCTGGTCATACGCGATTATCACCCCGCTTCCGGCTAAACGCAATTGCCGCTTGGGTTTCTTCCGCTTGACTCATCGCCGCACAATTGCTAAACATGTTAAGTAATTCAGGAGAGGTAACGCAGATGCCGCACATCACGCTGGACTACTCAGCCAATATGGAGGCGCGCACCGACATCGCCGCCCTGTGCTGCCATCTGCGGCAGGCAGCGGCAGCCACCGGCGTGTTCCCCCTTGCGGGCATCCGGGTGCGTGCCTTTGCGGCCAATCACACCTCCATTGCCGACGGCGATGACCGGCACGGCTATCTCGACATCTCCATCCGGCTGCGCGCGGGCCGTGACCTGGACACCCGCAAACGCGCAGCCCAGGCGGTGTTCGAGGCAGCGCAATCCTTCCTTGAGCCGGCCATGCGACAGCACTCCATCGCGCTGTCGCTGGAGATGCGCAACATCGACCCGGAGCTTTCCCCGAAATGCGGCACCATCCGCGACCACATGCAAAAGGCGGACCAGTGATGAGCGATCTGACCACCAACATCGAAACGCTGAAAAGCCACCTGGCCCGCTTCCGCGAGACCGGCATCCTGAGCCTGATCGGCGGCGAGAGCCGCCCCGCCGCCTCCAGCAACACCTTCGAAACATCGTCACCCGTCGATGAAAGCGTGATCTGCTCTGTTGCCAAAGGCGGCGCTGAGGACATCGACGCCGCGGCAGCGGCCGCCAAGGCGGCCTTCCCCGCCTGGCGCGACATGCCGGCGCTGGAGCGTAAGAAAATCCTGCACCGCATCGCCGACCTAATCGTCGAACGCGCCGAGGAAATCGCGCTGTGCGAATGCTGGGACACCGGCCAGGCCCTGCGCTTCATGTCCAAGGCGGCCCTGCGCGGTGCAGAGAACTTCCGTTTCTTTGCCGACAAGGCCACCTCCGCCCGCGACGGCCAGCAGCTGCAATCCCCGACACTGATGAACGTGACCACCCGGGTGCCAATCGGCCCGGTCGGCGTCATCACCCCGTGGAACACGCCTTTCATGCTGTCGACCTGGAAGATCGCACCTGCCCTGGCCGCAGGCTGTACCGTGGTCCACAAACCGGCTGAATTCTCGCCGCTCACCGCCCGCATCCTGGCCGAAATCGCCCACGAGGCAGGTCTGCCCGCCGGTGTCTGGAACCTGGTGAACGGCTTTGGCGAGGATGCCGGCAAGGCCCTCACCGAACACCCAGACATCAAGGCCATCGCCTTTGTCGGCGAGAGCAAGACCGGCTCGATGATCATGAAACAAGGCGCCGACACCCTTAAGCGCGTGCATTTCGAACTGGGCGGCAAGAACCCGGTGGTTGTCTTCGACGACGCCGATCTCGACCGTGCGCTCGATGCCGCGATCTTCATGATCTACTCGCTGAACGGCGAGCGCTGCACCTCCTCCTCGCGCCTCTTGGTGCAGGAGAGCATCGCGGAGGAGTTCGAGGCCAAGCTGATCGAACGCGTGAACAACATCCGCGTCGGCCACCCGCTGGACCCCGCCACAGAGGTCGGCCCGCTGATCCACAAGGTGCATTTCGACAAGGTCACCTCCTACTTCGAGACCGCCAAACAGGACGGCGCCACCATCGCCGCCGGCGGCACCCGCGCAGGTGATCAGGGCTGGTTTGTCCGCCCGACCCTGTTCACAAATGCCACCAATGATATGACCATCGCGCAGGAGGAAATCTTTGGGCCCGTCCTCACCGCGATCCGCTTCAAGGACGAGGATGAGGCTCTGTCATTGGCCAATGACACCCAGTACGGCCTCACCGGCTATGTCTGGACCAACGACCTCACCCGCGCCCTGCGCTTCACAAACGCGCTGGAGGCCGGGATGATCTGGGTGAACTCAGAAAACGTCCGCCACCTGCCCACCCCCTTTGGCGGGGTCAAGGCCAGCGGCATCGGCCGCGATGGCGGCGACTGGAGCTTCGAGTTCTACATGGAACAGAAACACATCGGCTTTGCCCTGGGCCACCACAAGATCCCGCGCCTCGGCGCCTGACCTCAAGGAAACGCGCAACCCGTCTTTGAGGAGAAGACCATGGGAGAAATCGTTCTCGCCGCCAAATGCACCCACGTGCCCACCATGCTGATGTCGGAACAGCCCGGCCGGCTGGAGGGCACCCGAAAGCCCGCCATCGACGGCCACCGGGAAATCGCCCGCCGCGCCAAGGCGCTCGGCGCCGACACCATCGTGATCTGCGACACCCACTGGGTGATCAACGCGGGCTACCACATCAACGCCAACAGCCGTTTCAAGGGGCTGTTCACCTCCAACGAATTCCCGCAGTTCATCCAGAACCTGCCCTATGAGTACGAGGGCAACCCGGCCCTGGGCGATGCCATCGCGGCAGCGGCGTCGGACAAGGGCGTCTACACCCTGTCGCACCAGCTCGACTCGCTGGAACTGGAATACGGCACCCTGGTCCCGATGCGTTTCATGAGCCGCGAAGGCGATTTCAAGGTGGTCTCCGTCGCCGCCTGGTGCACCGTCCACGATCACGACGAAAGCCGGGTGATCGGCGAGGCCATCCGCGAAGCAGTCGAAGCCTCGGACAGCAAGGTGCTGCTGGTCGCCTCCGGCTCGCTCAGCCACAAGATCTGGGCAAACAAGGACTATGCCGCCAACAACGGCACCTTCACCATCAGCTCCGAGTTCAACCGCCAGATGGACCTGCGGGTGCTGGAACTGTGGCAGAAGGGCGACCACGCCACCT
Organism: Leisingera sp. ANG-DT; assembly: GCF_000813785.1. Classification (NCBI taxonomy): domain Bacteria; kingdom Pseudomonadati; phylum Pseudomonadota; class Alphaproteobacteria; order Rhodobacterales; family Roseobacteraceae; genus Leisingera; species Leisingera sp. ANG-DT. The sequence goes on along the minus strand of NZ_JWLE01000004.1, from coordinate 145,076 downwards.
TCCTCAAAATGCTGGGCGAATACGCCGACTTCTGCTGCGGCGAAGGTTCCATGCACGACACCGCCATGCTGTATGGCGCGCTTGGCTGGGACAGCTACACTGCCCCCTGCGAAGTGATCACCGAGTATTTCCCCAGTTCCGGCACCGGCCAGACCAACGTGATCTTCCCGGTTCAGTAAAAGGAGACCCCGAATGCCCGTCCCCGCCCCGAACCTCTATCCGCCCTTCAACATCGTGCGGCTCAGCCACGTTGAATACGCCGTGACCGACCTCGCCGCCTCCCGCGCCTTCTATGTGGATACGCTCGGCCTGCAGGTGACGCATGAGGACAGCGAGCGCATCTATCTGCGTGCGATGGAGGAACGCGGCCACCACTGCATCGTGCTGGTACAGGCGAACACGGCCTCGGTCGGGGTGCTGGGCTTCAAGCTTTATGACGCGCCGGACCTAGACAAGGCGGCGGAGTTCTTCATCTCCAAGGACCTGCCGGTGGAATGGGTCGAGCGCCCGCACATGGGCAAAACCCTGCGCACCCGCGACCCCTGGGGCATCCCGCTGGAGTTCTACGTCAAAATGGACCGGCTGGAGCCGATCCACCAGAAATACAGGCTCTATAATGGGGTAAAACCGCTGCGCATCGACCATTTCAACATGTTCAGCGCGGATGTGGACGGCGCAGTTGCCTTCTATAACGAGATGGGCTTCCGAACCACTGAGTTCACTGAAGATGACGAGAGCGGCAAGGTCTGGGCCGCCTGGATGCACCGCAAGGGCGGCGTGCACGATGTGGCCTTCACCAACGGGCTTGGCCCGCGCCTGCACCACACCGCCTTCTGGGTGCCGAACCCCTTGAATATCATTGACCTCTTGGACCTGATGTCGACGACTGGCTATGTCGATAACATCGAGCGCGGCCCCGGCCGCCACGGCATCTCCAACGCCTTCTTCCTCTATGTGCGCGACCCCGACGGCCACCGGATTGAGATCTACTGCTCGGACTACCAGACCGTCGACCCGGATCTGGAACCGATCAAATGGTCGCTCACCGACCCGCAGCGCCAGACCCTCTGGGGCGCTCCGGCGCCGCGCAGCTGGTTTGAGGAAGGCTCCGTCTTCGAAGGAACCACTCCGAAACCCAGCGCTTTGAACGCGCAGCCGATTATTGCACCCTAGCAAAACATAAGGACGGCGCCCGGACCGAGGGGTGGGCGTGAAGCGCCCTCCCCGTTTTGCCGAAGGCAAACTTTCAGTTTGACGGGTCGGTCCGGGCGCCGTCCGTGCCTATGGCACAGACTTAAGGAATACGAGATGAAATGGGATAAATTCTCCGAATGGGGCCGCCGGGTCGCAGACTGGACCCAGGACTACCACCTGACCGTTGGTGACCGCCCCGTGCGCGCCAAAACCAAGCCCGGTGAAGTGCTGAACGCCCTGCCCCAAACCCCGCCTGAGGATGGCGAGGGGATGGAGGCGATTTTCCGCGATTTCGAGGACATCGTGATGCCCGGCATCACCCATTGGCAGCACCCGCGCTTCTTTGCCTATTTCACCTCCAACGCCGCCGCGCCCTCGGTGCTGGCGGAATTCCTCGTCTCCGCCATCGCGCCGCAATGCATGCTGTGGCAGACCTCGCCGGCGGCGACCGAGATGGAAACGCGGATGATGGACTGGCTGCGCCAGGCGCTGGACCTGCCGGACCAGTTCCAGGGCGTCATCCAGGACTCCGCCTCCTCCGCCACCCTCGCAGCCGTCCTGACGATGCGGGAAAAGGCGCTGAACTGGCAGGGCAACCAACAAGGGCTGTTCGGCAAGAAGGCGCTGCGCATCTATTGCTCCTCCGAAGTCCACACCTCCATCGACCGGGCCATCTGGGTTGCGGGCATCGGCCAGCAGAACCTGATCCGCGTGCCGATCAAGGGGGACTGGCGCGGCATGGACCCCGAAGCGCTGGAGGCCGCCATCCAGGCCGACCTCGCCGCAGGCCACCAGCCCGCAGGTGTGATCCTCTGCGTTGGCGGCACCGGCGTTGGCGCCACCGACCCGGTGGACCAGGTGCTGGACGTCGCTGAAAAATACGGTCTCTACACCCATGTGGACGCCGCCTGGGCCGGCTCCGCGATGATCTGCCCCGAATACCGCCACTATTGGCCCGGCGTCGAACGCGCCGACAGCATCGTCTTCAACCCGCACAAATGGTTGGGCGTGCAATTCGACTGCTCCGCCCATTTCCTGAAAAACCCGGATGATCTGATTCAATCCCTCGCGATCAGCCCGGAATACCTCAAGACCCACGGCCATGACGGCATCATCAACTATTCCGAATGGTCGGTGCCGCTGGGCCGCCGCTTCCGCGCGCTCAAGATCTGGTTCCTGATCCGCACCTACGGCCTGGAGGGCCTGCGCCAGCGCCTGCGCAACCACATCACGTGGTCGAAACAATTGCACGAAAAGCTCAAGTTAGAGCCTGATTTTCAAATCACTTCCGCGCCCATGTGGTCGCTCTGGTCGTTCCGCTATGCGCCCGAGGGCGCGGCGGATCTGGACGATTTGAATCTGCGACTGGTCAATGCAATCAACGGCGATGGCCGCATCTACCTGACCCAGACCCGCCTCGACGGCCAGCTGGTGATCCGCTTCCAGGCGGGTCAATTCGAGACCACGGAAGCAGACGTGATGATGGCCTTCGACGTCATCACCGAAATCGCAAGGAACCTGTAATGACGCGCTTTGGTACCTACACCGCCGACGGCGAAACCTTCTATGGCGCGGTGACGGATGCCGGCATGATCGCCCTGTCGCCGCAGTTCCCGGACTGGCCCACTCTGCGCGAAGTGATCGCGGCAGACGGCCTGCCCGTGCTGGCGAAGGCCGCGGAAGGCAAACCCGTCACCCATACCTATTTCACCTACGAAATCCCGATCCCCAACCCGGAGAAGATCATCTGCGTCGGCGTCAACTTCCCGGACCGCAACGCGGAGTACAAGGACGGCTCTGCCCAGCCCAAGCACATGTCCCTGTTTCCCCGCTTCCCGCGTTCCTTCACCGGAGCAGAGCGTCCGCTGATCCGCCCGCCCGAAAACCACACGCTAGACTATGAGGGGGAGGTCGCCGTGGTGATCGGCAAGCCGGGCCGCCGGATCAAGCCCGAAGACGCCTACGGTCACATCGCGGCCCTGACGCTGGCAAACGAGGGCACCATCCGCGACTGGGTGCGCCACGCCAAATTCAACGTGACACAAGGCAAGAACTGGGACAATTCCGGCGCCATCGGCCCCTGGATTGTGCCTTTCACCGACGCCGCGCAGCTGGACGAGGCCCGCATCCTCACCCGTGTGAACGGAGAGACCCGCCAGGATGACACCCTCAACCGGATGATGTTCCCGATCCGCGAAGAAATCGCCTATATCTCCACCTTCACGACCCTGCAGCCCGGCGACGTGATCATCACCGGCACCCCGACAGGCGCAGGCGCGCGGTTTGATCCGCCGAAGTACCTGAAACCCGGTGACGTGGTCGAGGTTGAGGTCGAAGGCATCGGAACCTTACGCAACACCGTTGAAGATGAGTTCAGCGGGGGAGAGGCATGACCCCGAAACAGCATCAGGAAGCCGCTGACCGTCTGTTCAAAGCCGAGCAATCCGGCCAGCAATGCGGCCTGCTCTCACTGGCCTATCCTGGCATGACGCTGGACGATGCTTACGCGGTACAACAGGCTCTGATAAGGCAAAAACTGGCCTCCGGGCGCAAGAAAATCGGCTGGAAAATCGGCCTCACCAGCCGCGCCATGCAGCAGGCGCTGAACATCACCACTCCCGACAGCGGCGTGCTCTTGGACGACATGGCATTTGAAAACGGCGCCACCGTTCCTGCTGGCCGCTTCATCCAGCCGCGGGTGGAGGCGGAGATTGCGTTCATTATGAAATCCCCTCTCGCAGGTGCCGAGTGCACCCGCGAGGACGTGCTGTCCGCAACGGGTTCTGTGGCCCCGTCGCTGGAGATCCTCGACACCCGCATCCTGCGCGCCGACCCCGCCACCGGCCAGGCCCGCATCATCACCGACACCATCAGCGACAACGCCGCCAATGCCGGCGTGGTTCTGGGGGCGGAGCGCCACGCGGTGGACGCGCATGACCTGCGCTGGGTCGGCGCCATCGCCTCCCGCAACGGCACAGTCGAGGAAACCGGCCTCGGCGCGGGTGTTTTGAACGATCCCGTGACTTCGGTCCTGTGGCTGGCGCGGCGGATGGCGGAATATGGACAACAGATCGAGGCCGGGGATATCGTGCTCTCGGGCTCTTTCATCCGCCCCATCGAATGCCCGCCGGGCACGGAGACCGCCGCAGATTTCGGCCCCTTCGGTTCCGTATCCATCAATTTCGCCTGACAGGAGGCCCCCATGCCCGCGCCCAAGAACCCCTTTAAACAGGCTCTAACACAGGGCAAACGCCAGATCGGCTGCTGGATGAGCTTTGCCGACGGTCAGCTCGCCGAGATCATGGGCACCTGCGGCTTCGACTGGCTGGTGATCGACGGCGAGCATGCCCCCAACGACATCCGCTCGATCCGCGACCAACTGATGGCGCTGGCGGCCTCGCCCAGCCACCCGGTGGTGCGGGTGCCGGTGGGGGAGACTTGGATGATCAAGCAAGTGCTGGATGCAGGCGCCCAGACGGTGCTGGTGCCGATCGTCGAAAGCGCCGAACAGGCCCGCGAGCTGGTCCGCGCCTGCCACTACCCGCCCAAGGGCCTGCGCGGCGTCGGTGCCACGGCGGCCCGCGCCACCATGTTCGGCACGGTCTCCGAGTATATCCAGACCGCCGATCAGGAGGTCTGCCTGCTGGTGCAAGTGGAAAACCGCGCCGGGATGGCTGCGTTGGACGAAATTCTGCAGGTCGAGGGCATCGACGGCGTCTTCATCGGCCCGGCGGATTTGTCCACCGACATGGGCCACCAAGGCAACTCCGCCCACCCGGAGGTGCGCGCCGCAATTGCTGATGCCATCACCCGCATCAAGGCGGCTGGTATCGCCCCCGGCATCCTCGGCACCACGGATGAGGCTACTCAGGCCTATGCGGACATGGGCGCGCAGTTCCTGGCGGTCGGCATCGACGTCATGGTGCTTGCCCGCAACGCCCGTGATTTAGCGGCCAAGTGGAAGGCAGACTAACCGCCTGCCGTACATCGCAAAGGAAGCACTCCCGCGCCTGCCCGCTGCTCCGGCTTTGCCAGCGCAGCGGCAGCTGTCTTGGGCGTGGCACCGCGCCAAGCGCGGTGCCACGCCCAACGGGAGGAAGGTATTTTCAATGCCTGACGACGGGCGGGAGCCACCTGTCCGTTGCCTGACACCAAACCAGCGTCAGCGCAGCACCATGCCCTCGGGCCAGCTGAGCGTGGTATCCAATTGGATGGTTTCACTCTCGCCAGCACCCAGCTCCAGATCCCAGGCCAGAATGCCGCGCTGCTTCTCGACGTTTTCCTTCGTGGGCCGCGGCGTGGCGCTCCACTCAATTTCCAGATCGTCCTGCTGCGAATAAGGCACCCGGTCCAGAACCCGCACCACCCACTCCTGCGCAGTCAGGTTCTCCACCGTGATCTCCACCTTCTGCACCTGCGCGTTGCTGCGTGAGATCAGCCCCTGCTCACCCTCGCTCTGCCCCAGCACGTCGCGGCGCAACTGAAGCCCTTCGATGGGGCCGAACCCTGCGTCCATCTCCGCCCCCGGCGCCAGCCCGGCGAAGTCCTCCACCGTGACCAGCTTGCCATCGACAAACCGCGGCACCTCATCCGAGGCCAGCAGCTGCTCGCCGAAACTGTTGGTGAAGGTCGACACTCTATAGGCGGTCTCATCCCGCGACGGCACTGCCACCGCCTGCACCTTTGCCTCCGCCGTCAGGCTGTCCATTTCCAACCGCAGCAGATCGGCGCCGGAGGCAATCGACACCGGCAACCCGAACCGGTAAGTCGCCGCGGCACCGCCCAGATCCGCGCCCCAGCCGCCCCGGGTTTCTTCAAAGACGGCAGGCGCCTCCAGCACCGGCTCCGCCAGCGCGGACAGTTCCGCCACATCCTGCCCCATGGATTTCAGCGCCCGCGGCGGCTGCGGCTCCTCAATCCGGCGCAGCCAGGGGCGCAACGCAGACGGGCTGCCCTGCTCACCGGGCACCGCTGTCGACAGTGTCAGCGCCACATCCTGCCAGTTCTCGCCGGTATCCTGCACCAGCATCACCGCACGCTTCAGGATCACCTGCTGCTCCGTCACGGTATTCAAGTGCATCTCATAAGACGGCTGCCAGCCGATATTTCCCGCGCCCGCGGTATAGTAGCTCACCTTGACGGCGCCCTCACCCGCCTGCTCCGCCTCGATGTCCACTGCGATGTACAGACGGTCGTCATCCTCGAGCGTGATCGCCGCCAGTGCCGCCTGCGCTTCTGCCAGCTCTTCTTCCAAGTCCTGCATCTGCAGCTCGATCCGGCGCGCCTCAGCCTCTGACGCCACGGCTGCCTGACTGGCGCCCGCCGCCTCCGCAGAGATCATCCGGGCAATTTCACTCAATGCAACCGCATCCGCCTGAGCCAAACCTTCGTTTGTGCCCAGCTGCTGCAGGAACCCGATTGAGGCCTCCGCCGCCCGCACCCCGGCGCGTGCCTGCGCTGCCTCGTCCCGCACCGCGGCAATCCGCGCCTCGACTTCGCGCACCCGCGCCTCGGCGGCCTCGACCTCAGGGTCATCCGCATCGCGCGGCGGCACGTAATTCTCACGCAGCAGGGTGGCGACGCGGCGGGCGCCGGCGATCTCCACCTGCAGTGTCTCCAGCGCAGCCGTTCTGGGCACGTTCTGCAGGATTAGCCGGTGGCGCCCCTCCGGCAGGGTCAGCGCGGCGCTGCGGGTGACTTCCGCCAGCCCGGGATACAGCGTCACCTCCGACACCGTGCTGCTGACGGGGATAGTGTCCGCAGCCGCCGCCGCGGCAATTGAAGAAAAGGCAAAAGCCATCAAAGAAAATCGCATTGGCATCTCTCAATCAAAAATCACGGCGGTGGTCCCGCCTGATGCCATGCTACCCCCGTCAGGGAGGTCCGGCCAGCCCGGCCGTTGCCTGCCTCAGGCCCGCGGCAGAAGGCTGCCCAAACGCTGTTCCAGCACTGCCGCAGGAAACCCCAGAAACCGGCAAGAGCAGATCTCCACATGGCTGTGCATATCGCAGAGCAGCAGGCGCAGCCCTTTCCGGCGCAGGTAAAACCCGTGCTGCTTCAGCCCCTTGCGCAGCTCCAGCCAGCTTTGGGCGGAATGAAAGATCCCCGCCAGCAGCATCCGCAGCTGCGCCGCCATCTCCGAATCCAGCCGCTTGTGGATACGTGCGCTGGCCCAGGCGGTCTGCGCCGGGGCAGCGTTCTGGTTCATGACATTTGCGGGAAATTCCTTTTGCGCCAGCATGGCCTCACCTCCTTCACTCATAATTTCAGGATCAGGTTAGGCCCGGCCGCCGCCCTCCGGCAGGGGCGCAAAAGCAAAGGGGGCGCCTCTTTCGAAGCACCCCCCTCACCAAAAGGATATATGCCTCAGCCCTTCTTCAGGACCTCGCGGCCCAGCAGTTCGGCAATCTGCACCGCGTTCAGCGCCGCGCCCTTACGCAAGTTGTCGCTGACACACCACAGGTTCAGGCCGTTCTCGATGGTCGAATCCTGGCGGATGCGGCTGATGAAGGTGGCAAAATCGCCAACGCATTCCACCGGGGTCACGTAGCCGCCGGCCTCACGCTTGTCGATCACCATGATGCCGGGCGCCTCGCGCAGGATGTCGCGGGCCTCGTCCTCGTCCAGAAAGTCCTCGAACTCGATGTTCACGGATTCGGAGTGGCCGACAAACACCGGCACCCGGACGCAGGTCGCGGTGACCTTGATCGACGGATCGACGATCTTCTTGGTCTCGGCAACCATCTTCCATTCTTCCTTGGTCGAGCCGTCTTCCATGAAGACGTCGATATGCGGAATGACGTTGAAGGCGATCTGCTTGGGGTAGACCTTGGGCTGCACTTCCTGCCCAGGGACGTAAACGCCCTTGGTCTGGTTCCACAGCTCATCAATCGCGTCCTTGCCGGAGCCGGACACCGACTGGTAGGTCGAGACCACAACGCGCTTGATCTTGGCGCGGTCATGCAGCGGCTTCAGCGCCACCACCATCTGCGCGGTGGAGCAGTTGGGGTTGGCGATGATGTTTTTCTTGGCATAGCCGTGGATCGCCTGCGGGTTCACTTCCGGCACGATCAGCGGGATCTCCGGGTCGTAGCGGTAGAGCGACGAGTTGTCGATCACGGTGCAGCCCGCCGCAGCGGCCTTGGGCGCGTAATCCTTGGTCGCGGCGGAGCCGACGGCAAACAGCGCCATGTCCCAGCCGGTGAAATCGAAGGTGTCCAGATCCTGGGTAGTGAGTGTCTTATCGCCAAAGCTGACTTCAGTGCCGAGAGATTTGCGGCTTGCCAGCGCAGCGATCTCATCCACAGGAAACTGGCGCTCGGCCAGGATGTTCAGCATTTCGCGGCCCACGTTGCCAGTGGCGCCAACGACGACGATGCGGTAACCCATTTGTCTGTTTCTCCAGTATTGCCCGGCCCCATGGCCGGCGCGGGAGTGATACTGCCTATGGGGACAAGTTTAAAGGGGCCGATCAGTCCATGCTGTCGCGGCTGAGCAGATAAATTGCGCAGCCGAGCCCCAGAAGCACCAAAAAGAAGGTGAAAATACCCGTGTAGGGCAAGGATGGGTCCGCTCCGGCCAGATTTGCGTGGAGACGGCCCGTTGCAAACTGCATGATTCCCACCCCGCCGATGCCAAACAGGTTCAGCAGCGTCACCCCCCGCCCGGCCAGATGCGGCGGCACAAAGGCACGCCCGTGCGCCATGATCACAGGGAAGGACGCGCCAAAGAAGCCAACGGCCGCCATCATGACCACCGGCATCCAGACCGGCGCGCCGGTGGCCAGGATCAGCCCGCCCAGGGCCGCGCAGCCCAACAGGTTGCCGCCCAGGATCAGCCACTTGCGGGTGCCCAGCACCCGGTCCAGCGGCCCATAGGCAAAGGTGCCGGCAATCATCGCTGCCCCCATCACCAGCGTCGCCAGCCCCACAGCCTGGGTGCTGAGTCCGTAGACATCGCTTAAGTAAGGCCCGATCCAAAGCCCCCGCAGCGCTCCCGACGGCGCATAGGCCACCAGCATCAGCGGGAAGATCGCCCACATCGCCGGCATCTTCAGCAGGTCCAGCACCGATCCCGTGTGCTCCCCTTCAGGCTTGTCCGGATCACTGACGGTCATGAAAATCCCCGCCGCGACGATACCCGAAACAACCGCCAGCCCCGCCAGCGTGCCGCGCCAGCCGAACAGATCAACCGCCAGTGCAGTCGGGTAAGACGCCACCAGGTTGCCGGCCGACCCCACCCCCAGCATCAGCGCCGCCAATGTGGCGAAACGCGCGGGCGGGTACTGGCGGGCGAAGATATAGTAGGACGCCATCAGCACCGGCGAACAGCCGATGCCGATCAGGAACATGGCGGCACCGACATGCCAGGGGGCTGTAGCAGCGGCAAACAGCGCCGCACCGCCGCCGCCGCCCAGCAGCAGCAGCAGCGACGCCGTTTTGCGGGGGCCAACGTGGTCCAGCGCCCAGCCTACCGGCAGCTGCATTGCCGCAAAGGACAGAAACCAAAGCCCGGAGGCAAAGGCCAAATCATCCGGCGCAGCACCGATATCCAGCCCCAGCACCCCGGACAAAACGGCCAGGAAGGCGCGAAAAAACTGACTCAGCACATAGGCCAGGCACAATAAGATCAATCCTGCCTGCATTTTCTCTCCCCCAAGTCCTGCACAGTTTTTCGTGACTGCCGTACAGCTTGCATGTTTGGCGCGGGCGCACAATTTGTTTACACAGAAACGGCAGGCCGCGGGACCGTGCCACAGAGGGAAGACGCATATGACGACGGACACTTTCTATGCCACCCTCCCCAAGGTCCGCGATTTCAGCGATCTCTCCGACCCATCGGTCTTTGCGCCGCTGCCCGGCGATTGGCTGCTTTGCTGCACCGATATCGTGAATTCCACCGGACTGGTGAAGGCAGGCCGCTACAAGACCGTGAACATGGTCGGCGCCGCAGTGATTGCCGCCATGCGTAACGCGCTTAAGGGCGAGGCGTTTCCCTATGTCTTCGGTGGCGACGGCGCTTCTTTCGCGGTGCCGCCCCGCCATCAGGCCACAACACAGCGCGTTCTGGGATCCTTACGCAGCTGGACCGAAGATGAATACGGCATCTCCCTGCGCGCCGCGGTCCTTCCGGCCTCTGCGATCCGCGACGAGGGGCTGGACGTGCAGGTGGCCCGCTACGCGGTGTCGGACCACGCCGATTTCGCCATGTTCAGCGGCGGCGGCCTGGCCTGGGCGGAGGCGCAGATGAAGGCCGGCGCCTTTGCGGTTGCCCCTGCCCCGCAGGCGGACCCGCCCGACCTCGCAGGCCTCTCCTGCCGCTGGAGCAACACCCCTGCCCGACACGGCATCATCCTGTCTGTGGTGGCCCAGCCCGCCCCCGGCGCCAGCCCGCAGGACTTTGCCCGGCTCGCCGCTGATGTGCTGGATCTGGCGGCAGAGCTCGAGGACAGCGGCCACCCCGTTCCCGAGGCAGGCCCCCGGCTGCAGTTTCCGCCTGCTGGTCTGACGCTTGAGGCCAAGGCCTCCCGCGGCCGGCTTCCGTTGTTCCTCCGCAAGCTCTATCTGCTAGGCCATTGCGCCTTTGCCGCCTGGGTTTTCACCGGAAAACGGCGCGTGGGCGCATTTGACACGCTGCATTACCTGTCGATGCTGCGGGCGCATTCCGACTTCCGCAAATTCGACGACGGGCTCAAGATGACACTGGACTGCACGCCCGGGATCAGCCGCCGCATTCGCCAGAAACTGCAACAGGCCGCCTCGGCCGGTCTGGTACAGTTCGGACTGCACGAACAGGACGCTGCCATGGTCACCTGCATCGTGCCCTCTCCGGTGGAGGACGATCACATCCACTTTATCGACGGCGCGGCAGGGGGCTATACGCAAGCAGCCGCCAATCTGGCGGCTGCATTCGGGATCAGCAAGGAAACGGCCTGACCTCAGACCGGGGCGAAGGTACCCGCCTTGGGGTCATAGCATTCCAGCCCGCCCTCGCCGATGTCGGTCCACAGACCGTGCAGGCTCAGCTCTCCGGCCTTCACGGCCGATTCGATGAACGGGAAGGTCATCAGGTTCTCCAGCGAGGCGACAACCGCCTGCCGTTCGAACTGGCGCGCCTGCTCTACCGGGTCGTCAATATCCGCAACCCCGCCGAATTTCGGCTTCAGAATGTCCATCCAGCGCCCGACAAAGCTGGTCTTTTCCTCCAGCTGCGGCGCATGGCCCTTGCACATGTCGATGCAGCCCTGCACGCCGCCGCACTGCGAATGGCCCAGCACGATCAGATGCGAGACCTTCAGCGCGGTGACCGCATATTCCACCGCCGCCGAGGTGCCGTGGTGGTCGCCATCGGGCGCAAACGGAGGCACCAGATTGGCGATATTGCGGTGAATGAAAAACTCGCCCTGGTCAGCGCCAAAGATCGAGGTCACATGCACCCGGCTGTCGCAGCAGGAGATCACCATCGCCCGCGGCCGCTGGCCTTCGGTCGCCAGACGGCGGTACCAGCCCTGGTTTTCCTCGTATGAAGTGGCTTTCCAGCCGTGATAACGGGTCACCAGATAGCTCGGGAGAGGCTTGGCAAATTCCATTGTCGAATCCTCGGTTCATTTCACGTTGCCGGCCGTATTACCCTGCATTGTCTCAAAATTCGAGGGATTTGATCCGCCCGCGGAAACCTTTTGAAAACTTCTGGCTTCCACATTGGGCAGCGTGCCGTGGGGGCATGAAGAATTGGGTGAATGTGGTGGCCAATATACTGACAGTGATGCACTCCGAGACAGTGCGATTAGATCCAGACAAACTTTCCGCGCTCTATGAACAGCTCGGCGAGGCCGGTGCTGAGGACGTCGTGTGCCGGGCGATTGAGGAAATGGCGGTCCGCCTGACGCATTGCGAGCGTCTGTGGCGGCAGAACGATATGATGAACCTGCGCAAGAGCGCCCGGTCGCTGATTGCAATGGCCGAACAGATCGGCATGACCGCGCTGGCAACAATTGCCAAGGACGTTACCGAGGCGATTGATGCCGAGGACGGGCCGGCGGTCGCCGCCATCCTGTTCCGGCTGATGCGGGTGGGCGAGCGTTCGCTGACCGCGGTCTGGGACCAGCAGGACATGACGATCTGACAATTGTGCAGCCCGCAGGGCTTGCAGGCCGCGCGGCGGCGGCTACTCTGGCGCATCAGAAGTGATTGCAACCGGAGTTTTTTCGATGCCGCCAGTCTTTGCCGCGCCCGGCCCTGACGCCTGCCCTGTGCATGTTATTGCAAGCGATGAATTGGACAGCTGGCTCTCAGGCCAGCCGCAGCGCGTTCAGGCCTGGGCATCGGCGCAGGGCTTCACCGGCGCCTGCGGCCAGGCGCTGACAGTGCCGGATGCCGATGGCGGGATCGAAATGGCCCTTGCGGGCTACGGCAGCGCCGCCCAGCGCGCGCGCCGCCGCTTCGTGCTGGCCGAAGCCGTGCAGAAACTGCCCGCCGGAACCTACCGCATCGCCTCAGGCCTGCCCGCGGAAGATGCCGCCAGCGAGTCGCTGGGCTGGCTGCTCACGGCCTATCGCTTCGACCGCTACAAGGAGGCCAAGGGCGAAACTGCGGCCCTGCAGACACTGGAGGCCGTGGATTCCGCCGCCGTGGAGTCGCTGGCCGCGGCGGAATGCCTGACCCGCGACCTGATCAACACACCCGCCTCCGACATGGGCCCGGCAGAGCTTCAAGCCGCAGCCGAATCCCTCGCGCAGGAATTCGGCGCAGAAATCTCCGTCACCCTGGGCGAGGACCTCTTGGCTCGGAACTTCCCGCTGATCCACACCGTCGGCCGCGCCTCGACCCGCGCGCCGCGGCTGATCGATGTGCGCTGGGGCGGCACCGGCCCCAAGCTCACCCTGGTGGGCAAGGGCGTCTGTTTCGACACCGGCGGGCTGAACCTCAAGCCCGGAAACAGCATGGCGCTGATGAAAAAGGACATGGGCGGCGCGGCCAACGTGCTGGGGCTGGCCCGCATGATCATGGCCGCCGGGCTGAACCTGCAGCTCAGGGTGCTGATCCCGGCAGTGGAAAACGCCGTCTCCGGCTCAGCCTTCCGTCCCGGCGATGTGCTGATGTCGCGCAAGGGGCTGACGGTTGAAAACAACAACACCGACGCAGAGGGCCGTTTGGTTCTGGCCGACGCCTTGGCGCTGGCGGCAGAGGGCGCGCCGGACCTCTTGGTCTCCATGGCCACACTCACCGGCGCGGCCCGCGTTGCGGTCGGCCCGGACCTGTCGCCTTTCTACACCGATCACGAGGCCGACGCCGCAGCGCTTGCCGTCAGCGCAGCCCGCACCGCCGACCCGGTCTGGCGGATGCCCTTCCACGATCCCTACGAGACGATGATCGAACCCGGTATTGCCGATCTCGACAACGCACCCTCAGGCGGGTTCGCAGGCTCGATCACCGCCGCCCTGTTCCTGCGCCGCTTCGCCGGCAAGACCCGCTACATGCATTTCGACATCTACGGCTGGACCCCCAGCGCAGCACCCGGACGCCCCAAGGGCGGTGCCCTGCAGGGCGCCCGCGCTCTGTTTGCTGCGCTGCCGGACATGCTGGAGCTCTGATCCCATGGCAGACCGCCGCCGTACTCCGGTAAATGACCGCATCGCCGCCGCCCATCTGACACACGCGCCTGAAGGGTTGGAACGTGTTGACGGCATTGCCGCCCGCATCGGCATGCCCGTCGCAGACCTGCTGCGCACACCGGACGGCGCCCGCGACCGCCAGCTGGTCTACGGCGAACCGGTCACGGTCTACGAGGACTGTGGCGGCTGGGCCTTCCTGCAGGCCGCCAAGGATTCCTACGTGGGCTATGTTCCCAGTTCCGCCTTGACCACACCGTTCGAGGCCACCCACTGGGTCAGCGCCCCGGCCACCCACGCCTATTCCGCGGATGATTTCAAATCGCCGGAAACCAGCGCCCTCAGCCACGGCAGTCGGGTGGAGGTGATGGGCGGCACCGGGCAGTTCACTGGGCGGTTCGTGGAAACCAGCCTTGGCTTCATCCCCGCCCGCCACCTGTCGCCCTTGGGTGCCCATGCCGATGATCCGGTGATGGTGGCAGAGCTGTTCCTCGGCACCCCCTACCTTTGGGGCGGCAACAGCCGGTTTGGCATCGACTGTTCCGGCCTTGTGCAGGCCGCGCTGCTGGCATGCGGCACCCCCTGCCCTGGTGACAGCGACATGCAGGAGGAGGAACTGGGCGAGCCCGTTCCGGACGCAGACTACCGCCGCGGCGATCTCCTGTTCTGGAAGGGTCATGTCGCCCTGGTGCGGGACGCAGAGACGCTGATCCATGCCAATGCCCATGACATGGCGGTGGCCATCGAACCCATCGGTGCTGCAATAAAGCGTATCCAGGCCCAAGGCGACGGCCCGCTTACCTCGCATAAACGGCTGGCGTAGGCCCCTGCGCCCGCCACCGGCGGCAAAAATCTTGCGAAGATTTTTAGCCGGAAAATTCGAATTTTCCGGTCCCCGCCCTGCCGCAAAGCTTGCGGCTACTCCACGGAGCGGATCAGCTTGCGCTCCAGCACCCTCAGCACGGTCTTCAGATCCGCCCCGCGCTTCAGGATATGCCCGTCCATGCCGACCACCGAATACTGTCCCTGCCGCAGCCGCAGCTTGGGGCGCTTTTCGATCCGGTAGAGCGGATGCTCTGCCGTGCGCCGGAAGACGGAGAAAACTGCCAGATCACGCAAGGAAGAAATCCCGTAATCGCGCCACTCCCCGGCGGCCACCATACGGCCATAGAGAGTCATAATGACCGACAGTTCCCGGCGGTCAAAGGCGACTTGCTGAGGTATGGGAGATCCGGGAAAAGGCTGCACCTGATCAAAGCTCATAGATAACAGGTTGCGCCGTTTCCCCGGCAAATCAAGGGTTTTAACGTTCGATTTTTCGTGTGGTGCAGGATGCGCACAGGCGAAAGTAGCGCGTTTCCGGCTGTATCAGAGCCTTTTTCAGACCCTCTCAGGCCGCCGCCAGTGCCCCGCACTGCACACCCAGAATCTGCTCCAGCGCCACCCGTCCGGGCGCCGTCAGCATCAGCCCGCGCTTGTGCCGGTGCCGTTTGACCCAGCCGCTGTCCAAGGCATGTTCCAGGATCTGCCGCCCCATTGGTCCCGCCACATGCAGCTTGCGCTCGGTCCAGTCCAGACAGGGCCGAACGAAGGGCTGGCGGCTGGTCTTTTCCGGCAGAACCACCCCCAGTTTCAGCCATTCTCCGGCGGGTTCTGCGCGAAAGGCACCTTGCTCCTCCACCAGCATGCCGCGGTCCAGAAAGGCGCGGGTCATCGCCACCGCCAGCGGGCCTGCCAGGTGGTCGTAGCAGCTGCGCAGCTGTGCCAGCCCGCCCGCCTTGCGCTGCTGGGCGCGGTGCAGGCTGTCGGCAGGCGCAATTGCCGCCAGCTGCTCCAGCGCGTGCGCCACCTCGGCGCCTGCCAGCCGGTGATAGACGCAGCGGCCGCGCTTTTCCGCCACCACCAGCCCTGCGTCCTGCAGCAGCCGCAAATGCGCCGAGGCGGTTTGCGGCGTCACCCCAGCAGCAGCCGCCAGCTCCTTGTTGGTATAGGCGCGGCCCTCCATCAGCTCGCACAGCATCTGCGTGCGGCTGGCGTCGCTGATGGCCTGGCCCAGAATATCGAAGCGCGGTGTGATCATGCCCCTACCCTACGCGGTTTGCGCAGGGACACCCAAGCAAAACCCTTCGTCCCGCGCCGAAGTATCCCTGCGCCTGGTTATGCAAACGACCCATGGCAGAACCAGCCCGGCGACAGCGCGCCGCCATGGGCAAAGAACAGCCACAGCCGCGCCCCGCAGCCTGTCGCCACCACCCAGTAATCGCGCACCCCGCTGCGCCACTCGGAGTCTTCCAGCCACCACTCGGGCGCGATCCGCTCCGGGCCTTCCGCCGCTGCCAGCGCCCAGTCCCGGCCGCG
Organism: Leisingera sp. ANG-DT; assembly: GCF_000813785.1. NCBI lineage: Bacteria > Pseudomonadati > Pseudomonadota > Alphaproteobacteria > Rhodobacterales > Roseobacteraceae > Leisingera > Leisingera sp. ANG-DT. Next base: position 128,914 of record NZ_JWLE01000004.1, on the reverse strand, counting down.
CCAGCGGAAGCGCTCCGGCACCTGCGGCACATCCGGCGCATGCACCAGCTCGGGCCGCCACAACAGCAGCGGCCGCGGGCGCGGCGGCAAGGGCCAATCGCCGGAGGCAGGCTCCGACCAGGCCGCCGCCTGCACGGTGAAGGTTTTTTCCGGAATGTGGCTCTCCGCCGGATGGCAGCGGGTGATTGCCTCCATCCCCAGCCGCGCGCCCAGCCGGCCGATCAGATCCTCCAGCGCCGCGCCATCCTCCTGCCGCGCCCGCGCCGCGGCACTTGCCTGCAGATGGCCCGCCGGGGTGCCGGCGTGAATGGCTTCGGCCTGCAAGACCTCCAGCCGCAGCATGTCGATGCCATAACCCGCGTCGATCTGCTCCAGCTTCATCTCCAAGAGCGGCCGGATGCGGGCAGGCTGGCGGCTGGCACGGGCCAGGCCCAGGGTCACGGCCTCCATTTCCTGATCGCAGCGGTGCGCCTCCAGCCGCAGCACGCGGGCGCCCTTGCCGCGCGCCTCCAGCCGGGCACACAGCCGCGGCAGCATCCGGTCGATGCCTGCCAGCAGATCCTCCATCAGCCCGATCGGCTCCGGCAGGGTCAGCCGCACCGCAAAACGGTCCGGGCTGCGCGCGGGCGAGACCGGCTCCGGCGCGCTGCCCATTGCCTGGTCCAGCCGCAGCACCAGCCCCTGGCCGAACCGGCGCGCCAGGCTGGCCCGCGGCTGGCCCAAGAGATCGCCGATCCGCCGCAGCCCCAGCCGGTTCAGCTGCGCCACGGTGGCGCTGTCCAGCCGCAACGCCGCCACCGGCAAGGGCGCCAGCGCGCCATAGGCCTGGCCGGCTTCGGCAATCCGCCCCAGCTGCGGCACCGCCGCCTGCAGCTGCGGCGCCGCGCCGCCGCGGGTCCAGTGGCGCCGCTTGACGCTCTGGCGTTTCTGCGCCCGGGCACGGGTTGCCCGCGCCTCCTGGTCGATGGCGTCGCCCGACCGCTCCGGCGCCGCCTCCTCCCCCGCATAGCGCGCCAGCGCCCAGGCCGCGCCCAGGGTGTCCGCCAGCCCCATCCGCACGCTTAGCCCCATCTCCGCGCAATCCTGCCCCGCCGTCTCCATCAGCGCCGCCTCGCTGCCGAACAGATGCGCGCAGCCGGTGAGGTCGATGGTAAGCCCGTCCTCCCCCGCCTCCGCCACCCAGGGGCTGAACTTGCCCGCCCAGCGCCGGAGTGCGGCCAGGAACGCCATCTCCGCCGCCCGGTTGCGCGGCCGCACCACCAGGCCCGCGCACATCGCATGGGCATCGCGCAAGGGCTGGCCGGCCTGCAGCCCCTCTGCCGAGGCGGCCAGGTTTAACGCGGAAATAACCTGAGTGTTGGAGACTTCCTCAACGACGGCCAGCGGCCCGGCAATACCGCCGCGCTCCGCCCGCAAAATGCGTTCGGCGCCAAGGCGCGGAAACCACAGCGACAGAATGCGGCGATGGGGCATGGGCAAATCGGGCAGCAAGGGCCGGCAGGCGGCAGGTTACAGGAGTTTTTTGGCAGATGTTCTTATTTTGTTCTCAAAATGCGATTCGGTCAATCCGCAGGGGCGCTGCGCAATGACCCTGCGCCGTCTCAAGGGGCTCGCCTTCCTCGTGATCCTCGCCGCTCTGGCCGCAGGCGTGACCGCCCCGGTCACGGCAGACAGCGGTCTCAGCAAACATGTGACCCGGCGGATGGCCCTGATGACAGGGCAGAAAGCGGCGATGGATGTGCTCACCGGGATGATGGCCGGACGCATCGTCTTCGACCGGGACAAGGCGCGCAGCGCCCGGCGCCAGCTGATCAAATCCACCGGCAGCATTCGCAAGCATTTCAAGAAACCGCGGCTGGATGCGCGCTCCAACGCGCGGCCGCTGATCTGGCACAGCTGGAAGGATTTCAAGACCCGCGCCGGAACCGCAGAGGCCGCGGCCCGCAACCTCAGCACCCGCTCGCTGCCCGCCCTGCGCCGCACCCTGCCCGGCCTGATGCAAAGCTGTCTCAGCTGCCACGAGACCTACCGCAGCACCCCCAACAGCTTCACCACACACTAACAGGACAGCAGCCCCTGCCACGGGGCGGCAAGTCAGGCCCCGAAACGCGCCATGAAGGTGTCAATCGCGCCGCTGATCACCCGCTCGCGCTCGGCCTCAGAGAATTCGGTGTCGATCTTGAACAGGAACCGCAGGAACACATCCGCCTTGCACAGCTCGATGAACTGCGCCGCGGCAAGATCGGCGTCTTCGATCTTTAGCTCGCCCCGCGCCGCCGCAGCCTCCATATAGGCCTGGATCTCCCCGTGCAGCACCATCGGACCGCTTTCGTAGAACATCGGCCCCAGCTCCGGGAACCGGTCGGCCTCTGCCACGAAGATGCGGAACAGCTGCAGGCTGAAACCGCCCAGCAGCACCCCGTGCACCCGCTCCGCCGCCGCCCGCAGCACATCCCGCGGCCCGCAGCTGCCCGGCGCCAGATCCAGCGAAGCATCCGCCTGCTGCACGCAGGCTGACCGCACCACTTCCATGAACAAGACCCGCTTGTCGGGGAAATAGCTGTAGAGCGTCGCCTTGGAGACCCCCGCCGCCTTGGCAATCTTGTCGACGCTGGCGCCTTCGAACCCGTCCGCCAGGAACACCTCGCGCGCGCCGTCCAGGACCTGATCGAATTTGCGGCCGGTGCGCAGGACGCTGGCTTGCTGGTTCATGCGGGCTCCAATGGCTGCGTAGGGGTCTGGGCCTAATGTAGCCTGCGCCGCCCCATTGCAACAGCAGAACCCGCATCATCTTGCGCTCCCTCGCGGAACCGTTATGTTTAGAATTATTCTAAATTGAGGGGCGGCAGATGCGTTTTTTCACCCAGCGCAAACGGTTTACGGACCTGACCGGGCAAGAGATCCTGGCCCTGGCAATTTCCTCCGAGGAGGACGATGCGCGCATCTACCGCGGCTATGCCGAGCGGCTGCGCAGCGAATACCCCGCCTCTGCGGCACTGTTTGACGGGATGGCGGCGGAGGAAGACGAGCACCGCGCCCAACTGATTGCCCTGCACGAAAGCCGGTTCGGCCCCGCAATCCCGCTGATCCGGCGCGAGCATGTGGCGGGATACTACGCCCGCCGCCCCATCTGGCTGATGGAGAACCTGAGCCTCGACCGCATCCGCGACGAGGCCCGCGCGATGGAGCGCGATGCCGAACGGTTTTACACCCACGCCGCCGCCCGCACGCAGGATGCTGCCACACGCAAACTGCTGGGCGACCTCGCCGCGGCGGAGGCAGGGCACCAGGCCCGTGCGGGCGAGTTGCAGGAGGCCCATCTGGACGAAGACACCCGCGCGGACGAGGACCGCGCCGCCCACCGCCAGTTCGTGCTGACCTGGGTGCAGCCGGGACTGGCCGGGCTGATGGACGGCTCGGTCTCCACCCTGGCGCCGATCTTCGCCACCGCCTTTGCCACCCAGGACACCTGGACCACCTTCCTGGTTGGCATGGCGGCCTCGGTCGGGGCGGGCATCTCAATGGGCTTCACCGAAGCGGCCTCCGACGACGGCGAGCTCTCTGGCCGCGGCTCCCCTGTCAAACGCGGGCTGGCCTCCGGCATCATGACCACCGTCGGCGGCCTCGGCCACGCCCTGCCCTATCTGATCCCGGAATTCTGGACCGCCACCACCCTGGCGCTGCTGATCGTCTTTGTGGAGCTCTGGGCCATCGCCTGGATCCAGAACAAGTTCATGGAAACCCCGTTCTGGCGCGCCACTATGCAGGTGGTGCTGGGCGGTGCGCTGGTGCTGGGCGCCGGCGCGCTGATCGGCAGCGGTTAGAAGCGCTGCGAGCTGCTCCGCTTGGCCAAGGCAGGGTCAAGGGCGGCACAGCCGCCGCGCGCCAGCGCGGTTTACCCTTGAGGCTGTCTTGGACGATATCACAATTGACCAGGCGCTCTCAGGGCACACCTGCCCTTAGAGCGCATCTCAGCACAACCCCTGCCCTGAGCGCAGCACAGGGCCACGCTCAACTGTGAAGGGCATTCTTCAGATTGCCGCTGAACAGGCGGGAGCACGCCCCTGCCCTATCAAGATCTGCTCGTCCCAAGCCTGCCCAAAAAACAGACTTTGCCAATTGGTCAGGTCTTGTTACCAATCCTTCATGGCCGAGATCTTCTTCCGCACCCTGCCCTTCTTTGCAATCATCGGCCTCGGCTACTGGGCCGGGCGCAGCCGGTTTTTCACCGAGGAAGCCACCGCCTATCTCACCCGCTTTGTGTTCTACTTCCCGCTGTCGGCGATGATCTTCGGCTTTGCCGCCAACCTCTCCTTTGCCGAGGTCTTCGATCCCACACTGATCCTCGGCTATTTGGCGGGCACGCTGGCGGTCTACCTGCTGGTGACAGCTGTCGCCATGGCCCGCGGCCTGGACGTGCCCACCGCCGCGGTGGAGGCGCAATGCGCGGCGATCGGCAATGTGGGCTTCCTCGGCCTGCCAATGATGGCGATCCTGTTCGGCCCGGCCTCGGCGGCGCCGATGATGGTGGTGCTCAGCGTCGATCTGGTGGTGTTCTCCTCGCTGATCGTGATCCTGATCAACGCGGGCCGCGGCCAGGGGCTTGGTCTTGCCACGCTCCGGCTGGTGGGGCTGGGCCTGCTGAAAAATCCGATGATACTGTCCATCGTGGCGGGCCTTGCCTGGTCGGCATCGGCGCTGCCGATCCCGGAACCCGCAAACAATTTCCTCACCATCCTCGGCGGCGCCGCCACCCCCGGAGCCCTCTTTGCTATCGGTGCCTCGCTGGCCTCGAAATCGGCGGAACGAGTGCACATCTCCGGCTGGCTCAGCTTTGCCAAGCTGGTGCTGCACCCGGCCTGTGTCGCAATCGCCGTGCTGTGGCTGGTCCCGGCAGCACCGTTCTCCGCCGCAGTCGCCATCGCTGCCGCCTCCCTGCCGGTGGCCGGCAATGTCTACATGCTGGCGCAGCATTACGGCGTGGCCCCGCACCGGGCCTCCGCCGCCATTTTCATCTCCACCGTGGTGTCGATTGTCACCGTGCCGGCGGTGATCGCCTGGGTCTCCTGACCCGCGGCCCCTACAGCCGGATCACATAATCCTTGCGGGTGGTCTCGATCACCTCCCAGGTGCCGCTGAAACCGGGGCGCAGGATGAAGCTGTCGCCTGCCGCCAGCGGATACGCGGTGCCGTCATCGCTGGTGATCACCGACCGGCCCTCCAGGATCCGGCAGTATTCCCACTCGTCGTAAGTGATCCGCCACTTGCCCGGTGTCGACTGCCAGATGCCGCAGTACAAACCGTCGCGCTCCTCTGCGTTCCAGGTGGTGAACACCGGATCACCCGCCAGCACCTTCTCTGGCGCCGGACGCTCCACCTCCGCCTCCGCGGCCTCCGGTGTCAGTCTCAGAAAATCGCTCATGGCCCTGTGCCTCCCTCTTGCCTTGGCGGCGGACTGTCCCGGTTTTCGCGGCGGCTGTCCAGCACCCCCTTGCGCAACTGCGGCATCCTCCCGGCGGCCAAAGCCCCGATTGTTTGCGAATTCGCAATCCTTGTGCCGCAAAAACCGGCATTGCTGCCGCCCATCCGCTGGACCCTGAGGCCATCAGCAGGTAGCGGTAGGGCTAACAGATTTTGAGGAGCCTCACCCATGGAAACCGTTTCCGAGAACCGCGCCTTTGGCGGCACCCAGGGCGTCTACAAGCACGCCAGCACCGCCACCGGCGGCGACATGACCTTTGGCCTGTTTCTGCCGGAGGAGGCCAAGGACGGCCCGGTGCCGGTCCTGTGGTATCTGTCGGGCCTCACCTGCACCCATGAAAACGCCATGACCAAGGCAGGCGCCCAGGCCTGGTGCGCCGAGCAGGGCATCGCCATCGTCTTCCCCGACACCTCGCCCCGCGGCGAAGGCGTGGCGGATGATGACGCCTATGACCTGGGCCAGGGCGCGGGCTTCTACGTGAACGCCACCCAGGACCCCTGGGCGCCGCATTTCCGCATGTGGGATTACGTGGCCGAGGAACTGCCAGCACTCTTGGGTGAAAAATTCGCCATCGACCTGGACCGCCAGGCGATCACCGGCCACTCCATGGGCGGCCACGGCGCGCTGACGCTGGCGATGAACCTGCCTGGCCGCTACAAGTCGGTCTCCGCCTTTGCGCCGATTTCCAACCCGACCGCATCGGACTGGGGCCGCAAGCAGCTGAGCGCCTACCTGGGCGACGATGAAGCCGCCTGGGCCAAGCATGACGCCACCCTCTTGATGCGGGAAAAGGGCTTTGACGGCCCGGTCCTGATCGACACCGGCACCTCCGACCAGTTCATCGACCTCCTGAAGCCCGAGGCGCTGGCCCACGCCGTCGCCGAACGCCGCCAGCAGGCCACCCTGCGGATGCAGCCGGGTTACGACCACAGCTATTTCTTCGTGTCGACATTCATGGAGGAGCATGTCTCCTTCCATGCCGACGCGCTGTACCAGAACTAAGAAACGAAGGACGCGGCCATGAGTGAAGACTTTGATTATGACCTGATCATCATCGGCTCCGGCCCCTCGGGCCGCGCCGCCGCCATCCAGGCGGGCAAACTGCACCGCCGGGTGCTGGTGATCGACCGCAAGGACCGGCTGGGGGGCGTGTCGGTGCACACCGGCACCATCCCGTCAAAGACCCTGCGCGAAACCGTGCTGAACCTCTCCGGCTGGCGCGAACGCTCATTCTACGGCCGCTCCTACCGGGTGAAGGACCAGATCGAAGCAAACGACCTGAAGGCGCGCCTGCACATGACCCTCGATTACGAGGTCGACGTGCTGGAGCACCAGTTCAACCGCAACCACGTGGACACGCTGCTGGGACTGGCGAAATTCATCGGCCCGAACGAGGTCGAGGTCGCCACCGAGGCGGGCGAAACCACCCGGCTGACGGCAGAGAAATTCCTGATCTCAACCGGCACCAAGACCTACCGCCCGGAATATGTGCCCTTCAACGGCAAGACCGTGGTCGACGGCGACGAATTCCTGGAGATGGCCGAGATCCCGCGCTCCCTCACCGTGATCGGCGCCGGCGTGATCGGGGTGGAATATGCCACCATGTTCTCGGCCCTGGACGTGCGCGTCACCCTGATTGAGCCGCGCGAGACCTTCCTCGACTTCATCGACAAGACCCTGATCCAGGACTTCACCCATCAGATCCGCGAAAACGGCGTCGACCTGCGGCTTGGCTCCGCGGTCGAAAGCATCGAGGACCGTGGCGAGCATGTTGAGGTGATCCTCGAAAACGGCCGCCATGTGCGTTCTGAAATGCTGCTCTTTGCGGCCGGACGGATGGGCGCCACCTCCGCCCTGAACCTCGAGGCTGTTGGCCTCAAGACCGACCACCGCGGCCGCCTCAGCGTGGACCGCAAGACCTACCAGACCGAGGTGCCGCATATCTATGCCGCGGGCGATGTGATCGGCCACCCGTCGCTCGCCTCCACCTCGCTGCAGCAGGGCCGCGTCGCCGCCTGCCACGCGCTGGAAACCCCGACGCTGCCGGAAAGCCCCTGGTACCCCTATGGCATCTACTCGGTGCCGGAAATGTCCACCTGCGGCATGTCCGAGGAAGAGCTGAAAGAGCGCGGCATCCCTTACGAGGTCGGCGTCGCCCGCTTCCGCGAAACCTCCCGCGGCCACATCATGGGGCTGGAGCACGGCATGCTCAAGATGCTGTTTTCCCTGAAAACCCGCCGGGTGCTGGGCGTGCAGATCGTCGGCGAAGGCGCGACGGAACTAATCCACATTGCCCAGGCGGTGCTGAACCTCAAGGGCACGGTGGACTACTTCGTGCAGAACACCTTCAACTACCCGACCCTGGCCGAGGCGTATAAGATCGCGGGTCTCGACGCCTTCAACCGGATGCCGATCCCGGAGGAGTTCAAGGTGAAGAAACCTGCCCGCAAGGCAAAGGCCAAGCCTGAGCCCAAGGCGGAGAAGGCCCCCGCGGCCGAGAAGAAGGCCGCGGAGTGACCGCGCTTTACATCGACGCTGACGCCTGCCCCGTGAAGCAGGAGGCCGAGCGGGTCGCCACCCGCCACGGGTTGCGCATGTTTGTGGTCTCCAACGGCGGGTTGCGCCCCTCGCAGAACCCGCTGGTGGAAACTGTGATCGTGGCCGAGGGCGCCGATGTGGCCGACATGTGGATTGCAGAGCGCTGCGGCCCCGGCGATGTGGTGGTGACGGGCGACATTCCTCTCGCCGCCAAATGCATCGAAGCCGGCGCCCGCGTGCTGCGCCACAACGGCGAGCACTTTACCCAAGCCAACATCGGCCAGCAGCTGGCGATGCGCGACCTGATGGCGGATCTCCGCGCCGCCAATCCGCTAGGCGCCGGCGGCGGCGGCAAGGGTTTCACCAAGGCCGACCGCTCGCGGTTTCTGGATGCGCTGGAGCGCGAGCTGCGCGCCGCCAAGGCGGGCCGCTAAGCCATCGCGGCCTTCAGCGGCGCCAGATCCCCTTCCAGAACAGGGCGCAGAAAGGTCCGGTCATAGCGCCGGACAATGCCGTTCTCCCGGGCGAACCGGAACGCCGCCAGGCAATCCTCATCCTCAAAGCTCCTGGCGCGATAGTCCTCATAGGCCGCCAGCGACGGGAAGGAAAACAGCGCCACCGCCAGATCATTGGCGCTTTCGTGCGGCAGGAAATAGCCGTGATGGGTGCCGCCAAAGCGTTCCACCAGCGGGATCCAGGCCTTGGCGTAGACCTCAAAGGCCTCAATCCTATCGGGATGAATTTCATAAGTGATGTAGCAGGTGATCATGGCCGCCTCATGTGCTGGTTTGCAGCCAAACCTAGGCGCCGCTGCCCGCCGTGCCCAATGACATTGCGTGATCCCTCTGTTCGCAAACGCAAATACACGCGCCCGCAGGCCAGCTCCCGGGTCAAGGCTCCGCGCCAGCGGACCGTGCTTTAGCACGGCTTGGCCTTGACGCGGGATCAAGCCGACACACTGGAACAGGCGCATTCAGGGGCAGACCTGACCCTGAACCGCTTCTCAGCAAGAAATCCCCCTCTCCCCAATTTCCAATCCCCAGCGTTCCGCGGCCCAAAATTCCGCCCCGGAATTTTGCCCGGAAAAATTGCATTTTTCCGCCCCCGCCCATTGCCCGGCCAGATCAAATCCGCCACTGATCAAGGGCAGCAGACGGAAGGGCAACGGCATGAGCGCAGAGATGAAGGTCAGCGTCCCCGGCCTGTTTGCCGCGGCCGGGGCGGGCATCGCTTTTTCCGTCATCGACATGATCTTCAAGTTCCTGTCGGGCGACTACCCGCTTTATGAAATGGTGCTGTTCCGATCCGTCATCGCGGTCGCGGTGATGCTCGCCATCATCATGCCGCTGGAAGGCGGCTACCACCTGTTGCGCACCCACCAGCCCAAGCTGCATCTCATGCGCTGCCTGGTGGTGTTCTTTGCCAACATCTGTTTCTTCACCGGCCTCACCCTGCTGCCGCTGGCCGAAGCCGTCGCCATCGCCTTTGCCACGCCCCTCATCGTCACCGCCCTATCAGCCCTGTTCCTCGGTGAACGCCCCGGCCCCTGGCGCTGGGGCGCGGTGTTTGCGGGTTTTCTCGGCGTGCTGATCATCATGCGCCCCGGCGCCGGCACGTTCCAGCCCGCCGCCATCCTGCCGCTGCTGGGCGCCTGCGGCTATGCCACCCTGCACGTGCTGACCCGCCGCGCAGGCGGGTCCGAGGCTGGGGCGACGCTCGCCTTCTACCCGATGCTGGGCTTTCTGGTGCTCAGCGCCCTGGCCGGGCTTATCTTTGGCGACGGGCGTTTTGCCACCGGCGACAGCCCCGCCTTCGACTTCATCCTGCGCGCCTGGATCTGGCCCGCGCCCGAAGACTGGCCCTATCTGATCGGTGTCGGCATTGCTGGTTCCGCCGGCGGCTATCTGGTCAGCCAGGCCTACCGCATGAACGAGGCTGCGCTGGCGGCCCCGTTTGAGTACATCGCGATGCCGATGTCGGTCCTCTGGGGCGTGCTGATCTTCAACGAATGGCCCGACTTGCAGGTCTGGCTTGGCAGCGCCCTGATCATCGCCTCCGGCCTGGTCTCAGTCTGGCGCGAGACCCGCAAGAACCGCCCCGCCCCGCGGCCCCGCCCGCGCGCAGAAGGATAACCCCAATGCCCATTGACGCCGTCGTCTTCGACATCGGCCGTGTGCTGATCGAGTGGGAGCCGGAACGCTTCTACGACAACCGCATCGGCGCCGCCCGCCGCCAGCAGCTGTTCGACCAGGTGCCGCTGCACGAGATGAACCTGAACATCGACCGCGGCCACCCCTTCCGCGGCAGCGTCTATGCCCTGGCGGACCAGCACCCGGAGTGGGCTGAGGAAATCCGCTGGTGGCACGATTGCTGGTTGCAGATGGTGCCGCGCGACATCCCCCATTCCGTCCGCCTGATGCAGATGCTGCAGGCCAAGGGCACGCCGGTTTTCGCCCTCAGCAACTTCGGCGCGGAAACCTTCGAGACCGCCTGCGCCGCCTACCCGTTCCTGGGCGGCTTTGACCGCACATTTGTCTCTGCGCATCTGAAAACGATCAAGCCGGAACCGGAAATCTATGCCATCCTGGAACGCGAAACCAGGGTGGCGCCGGACAGGCTGCTGTTCACCGACGACCGCCCGGAAAACATCGAAGCCGCCAAAGCACGCGGCTGGCAGACCCATCTGTTCACCGCCCCCGCCCCATTCGCGGCGCGGCTGGTGCAGGCAGGGCTGCTGACAGACCAGGACGCCGCCTGAAACGGCCCGCAAAAAGAAGGACAACAGGCCCATGACCATCCCGTTCATCAGCTTTGAAGAGGGCGAAGCCCTGCTCGACTGGGTCAGCTTTGCCGAGGCGCTGGCCGCCAGCCACGAGCTGCCTAAGGCAGAGATCGGCGACACTTTCCTCTACCGCGGGTCCGACACGCTCCTGAGCCGCTCCGCCTGGATCGACGGGCTGGGGCTGGCGGTGAAAACCGCCAACATCTTCCCCCGCAACCCCGACGCCGGAAAACCGATGATCAACGGCTCTGTCTGCCTCTACTCCGATGCCGACGGCACCCTTGAAGCCCTTGTCGACTTCCACCTGGTCACCAAATGGAAGACCGCAGGCGACAGCCTGTTGGGTGCCCTGCGGCTGGCCAACCCGGACGCACGGGAGGTGCTGATCGTCGGCGCTGGCACAGTTGGCGGCTCTTTGATCGAGGCCTTCGGCGCAGGCTTCCCGCAGGCGCAGATCCGCGTCTGGAACCGCACCGGTTCCAAGGCCGAAGAACTCTGCGCCCAGTACCCCGGCACCAAACACGCGCCCGATCTAGAACCGGCGGTGCGCGCCGCCGATATCATCGTCACCTGCACCATGTCCTCAGACCCGGTGATCCAGGGTGAATGGCTGCGTCCCGGACAGCACCTCAACCTGATCGGCGCCTACCGCCCCGACATGCGCGAGGCCGATGACGAGGCGCTCAAGCGCGCGCAGATCTATTGCGACAGTTTTGACACCACCCTGGACCACATCGGCGAGTTCAAGATCCCGCTGGCCGCCGGCACCATCCAGCGCAGCGATGTGCTGGCGGATTACTACAGCCTCGGCCAATTCCCGGCCTATGACCCCGCCCGGATCACCCTGTTCAAGAACGGCGGCGGTGCCCATCTGGACCTGATGACCAGCCATCACATCCTGCAAAAGTGGAAAGCCAGGGCCTGACAAAACATCCCCGGCCCCGCTTCTTTCTGGTCACAAATACCCATAGATACGGCCCGCCTTAGGCGGGTCGCTTTTGTTACGCCGCCGCGGGGACTACCGCACTCAGCGGGCGCTCCTTGACCGGCAGATGCACAATCGCGCTGAACGCACCGACCGCCACGCCAATCCACCAGACAAAGGTGTAATCGCCATAGGCGTCATACATCCGACCGCCCAGCCACACGCCCAGGAAGCTGCCCAGCTGATGGCTGAAAAACACGATGCCGTAAAGCGTGCCCATGTAGCGCAAACCATAGATATGCGCGACCAGACCCGAGGTCAGCGGCACCGTCGCCAGCCACAGCGACCCCATCGCGACCGAGAAGATGATGACGCTCAGCGGCGTGATCGGGAACATGATAAACGCCGCCGCCGCAATCGTCCGACCGGTGTAAATCGCCGCCAGCAGGTATTTCTTGGAATACCGCTTGCCCAGATAACCCGCCAGCAGCGTGCCGCCCACATTGGCCGCGCCAATGAGCGAAATCGCTGCCGCGCCCAGTGCCGAGGTGGTGGTGATGCCGATTGAATGCAGCGCCCCGCCCGGCAGGATCGGCCCGCACATCTCGGTGACAAAGGCCGGGAAATGCGCGGTGACAAAGGCAAGCTGATAGCCGCAGCTGAAAAAGCCCAGGAAGATCAGCGTGTATGAGGGATCCTTGAACGCCTTCTTCAGGATCGTGCCCATGCTCTCCTCCAGCTCCGCCTTGCTGGCGGCCTCCGGCGCGCGCATCAAGGGCAGCAGCGCAATCAGCGCCAGCACCACGCCCGCAAACAGCAGGAAAATCGTCTGCCAGGGCAGGAAGCCCAGCAGCCACTCCGCCGTCGGCGCGCCGAAAATCTGCCCGGCAGAGCCGGCTGCGGTGACAATCGCCAAGGACATCGAGCGGTTCTCGTCGGAACTGGCCCGCCCCACAACCGCCAGCACCACGCCGAACCCGGTGCCGGCAATGCCAAAGCCCACCAGCCATTCATAAGCCTGCATCTCAAACGGTGTGGTCGACGCCGCGCTCAGCACCAGACCGGCGGCATAGACGATGGCGCCCATGATGATCGCCTTGCGGTCGCCGATCTTTTCGGCGATGGCGCCGAAAATCGGCTGCCCGATGCCCCAGGCGAGGTTCTGGATGGCAATCGCCAAGGAGAATTCCGACCTGAGCCAGCCGAATTCATCCGCAATCGGGATCTGAAAGACGCCAAAGGAGGCGCGCACCGCAAAGCTCACCATGATGATGATGCAGCCGACGATCAGAACGGGCGTAAACAGCGGCGCGGAACGGTCCATGGGCTCTCTCCTGATAAGCTGCGGAACTGTCAGGGAAATTTTCCACACAGTCAAATCAGGATTTTTGCGGCTCAGGTTAAGAAATTTTGATCACCAGCGTTTTTGCTCTTTGATCCAAACCGTTTCAGGAACTGAAAACCGTGAAGGTTTGCTGGAAAACTCCGGTCGCCATCGGGCACGCGCCCGGGCACAGTTGATTGTTCTTCCTGAAAACCATTCTGTTATTGCCTGAATCTCTGTGGTCCCAGTATATGAGCGACCTATGGCAGGCGTCTTCAGGCGCCAAAGGGCCGCTTTCAAGTTTCTTTTCCCAGCGTAGACCTTAGATCGTTTAAAGAACAAATGCGCCTTACTGTGTGCAGAAATGTATGCAGCACATACGTACGTTCTGCCGTCCCGATTAATCACTTTGTGAATTGTTACAATCGGGTAAAGCGTTTCATCCCTGGCTTCTTGCGGCCAGTGCCCCTCAAAAAGATAAGTGTCATCTATCGTGTCTGTCACACTTTCAAAAAATGATGCTGCATGGCCTTTAACAGGTTTCAACAGCAGGAGAGCAGTCAGACTGAACATGACAAAAACAAAAAACAAACGATATGCTTTAGCTTTTGAGTATCGCAGCAAAAGGCCTTTCTCCTGAATAATCTGTTCTGGCAATCCGGGTGCACGACGCCTGTCTTGCGGGGATGTAAGAACCCCTAAGCAGCATAGCCGAGCGTAAACGTTCAATCTGAACTCTGCCATAAGAAATGTGAGACCAGTTGCTCCCCGCTTCCCATCCCCCGCGCCCCGCGCTATCCCTTTCCCATGACCCATTTGAGCACGCTTTACCGGCAGAAGATCGACGCGGGCGAATTGAAGCCCGACCCGGCCCAGGAAGCCGTCCTGCCCCATTTCGACCGCATCGCCGAAGGGCTAATGGCGCCGCCGGTGAAACGCGGCTTCTTCCGCAAGGCGGAATATGAACCGGTGCAGGGGCTCTACCTTTGGGGCGGGGTCGGGCGCGGCAAGTCGATGCTGATGGACCTGTTTGCCGACAGCCTCGGCGATATCCCCTCACGGCGGGTGCATTTCCATGCCTTCATGCAGGAAATCCACGCCAGGATGCATCAGGCCCGTCAGGACGGTGTCGAGGACGCGCTGGCCCCGGCTGCGGAGGAGGTGGCGGGGGCCGTACGGCTGCTGGCTTTTGACGAGATGCAGATCACTGACATTACCGATGCAATGATCGTCGGACGCTTGTTCGAGGCGCTGTTTGCCGCCGGAGTCACCGTGATCACCACCTCCAACCGGGTGCCGGATGACCTTTACAAGGACGGCCTGAACCGGCAGCTGTTCCTGCCTTTCATCGACCTGATCAAGGAGCATATGGCGGTGCATGAGATGGTCAGCAAGACCGACTACCGCCAGCACCGGTTGACTGGCGCGCCGGTCTATTTCACGCCGTCAAATGCCGAATCCCGCGCCCGGATGCGGGAGATCTGGCAGGATCTCACCGGCGGCGGCGCGGCACAGCCGCTGACGCTGGAGGTGACCGGCCGCGAGGTCACCCTGCCCGCCTTCCGCAACGGCGTGGCGCGCGCCAGCTTTTATGACCTCTGCGGCAAGATGCTGGGGCCGGGCGACTATCTGGTCATTGCCGACAAGGTGAAGGTGCTGCTGCTGGAGGACATTCCCCGCCTGTCGCGCAACAACTTCAACGAGGCCAAGCGCTTCGTCACTCTGATCGACGCATTGTACGAGGCCAAGGTGCGGCTGATCTGCTCCGCCGCGGCACAGCCCGAAATGCTCTATGTCGAGGGCGAGGGCACTTTTGAGTTCGAACGCACCGCCTCCCGCCTGCGCGAGATGCAGGACAAGGACTGGGGCAGCGAAACCCCATGATCGTCCGCGATACGCCCCGGCGGCGGGAAATCTTCCTGATCCTGAACGGATCGGTGGTGCCGCGCATCCTGCCCAATATCATCGGCGCCGCGCTCTGGGCGCTCCTGGTGCTGGTGCTGGACCGCTATGTCATTGCGATGCCGCAGATTTCCATCGCCGCGATGGGTGTCTTCGGCCTGTCGCTTTCGCTGTTCCTCAGCTTCCGCAACAACGCCGCCTATGACCGCTGGTGGGAGGCGCGGCGGATCTGGGGCCGCATGGTCTCAGACGTGCGCAGCCTGGCGCAGGAGCTGCGGATCTTCGCGGGCAAAGGCCCCGACGAGGACTTCATCCTGACCCGCATCCTCGCCTTTCACCATCTGCACCGCGCCCAGCTGCGCGGCGATGAGGTACGGGAGACGGTGGAGCATTGGGTCGGGCCGGAGGCAGCTGAGCAGCTGATGCAGGCGGAAAACAGCCCCAACGCCGCCCTGCGCGACATCGCCGCCCGCCTGCGCGAGATGGCAGAGGACGGCCGCATCGACGGCTTCGGCCAGCGCGCCCTGGCCGAACGCCTGGCAGCATTCCCCACCGCCCAGGCCGGGAACGAGCGGCTGCTGACAACGCCCCTGCCCTTCGTCTATTCGCTGCTGGTCTGGCGCACCACCTATCTCTACTGCCTGCTGCTGCCCTTCGCCCTCCTGGACAGCGCCGGCTGGTTCGAGCCGCTGGTCGCCGCGGTTGTGGCCTATGTGTTCTTCGGCCTGGCCGAGGTCACCCATGAGCTGGAACACCCGTTCCGCAAGCAGGCCAACTCAGTACCGCTCAGCGCCATGTGCCGGGTGATGGAAATTTCGGTCTGCAACGCTCTGGGCCGCGAGGCGCCGCCCAGGCTGGAACCCGTGGACTACGTTCTGGACTAGGGGGCGGAGGGAAGAAGGGGGCGCTGCCCCCTCGGGGTACTTCAAACCAGAAAGAAGCAGCAGGCCGCGCCGCGCCAGCGGCGCCCGGCCCAAGGGGATGAGACCGGCAGGTCGAAGCCGGGCGGGAGAGCTCCCCCGCCCCGGGGTAATTCAGCCGTTTTCGCGCAGGATATGGCCCGCCAGGTAAAGCGACCCGCAGATCAGCACCCGGGCCTGCGGGTCCTTGGCGGTGATCGCTTTCAGCGCTGCCATCGTGCTTTCCGCCGTGCCGGCCGCGATGCCCACCGATTTGGCTGCGGCTTCGGTCTCCTCTGCGCTCAGCGTGTTGATCTCATCGGGAATCGAAATCGCGGTCAGGCTCACGACATGCGGCGCCAGCGGGGCCATGTAGCCGCTCACGTCCTTGGTGTTCAGCATGCCGCAGACCAGATGCGTCGGGCGCGCCGGCAGTTTTGCCAGCACATCCGCCAGCGCAATGCCCGCCGCGGCGTTGTGGCCGCCGTCCAGCCACAGTTCAGCCTCTGGTGCCGCTGCGATCAGCGGACCGGTTTTCAGTTTCTGCATCCGCGCGGGCCATTCGGCGTTCGCCATAGCGGCCTCGCAGGCGGCCTCATCGGCGCCCAGATGGCGCAGCGCTGCCAGTGCGGCACCGGCGTTCTGGATCTGATGCGCGCCCAAGAGCGCCGGCAGCGGCAGATCCAAGAGGCCGTTTTCGTCCTGGAACACCAGCCGGCCGCGCTCCTCCCAGACATGCCAGTGCTGGCCATAGGCAATCAGCGGCGCGCCCAGGCGGGCGGCAGTGGCCTCGATCACTTCCATCGCCTCCTCGGGCTGCGGGCCGACCACAACCGGCACGCCGCGCTTGATGATGCCCGCCTTTTCGCCTGCGATCTTGGCCAGCGTGTTGCCCAGAAACTGCTCGTGGTCGATCGAGATCGGGGTGATCACCGAAACCTCCGGCGTGATCACGTTGGTGGCGTCCAGGCGTCCGCCCAGGCCAACCTCCAGCAGGGTGTAGTCCGCAGGCGTGCGCGAAAACGCCAAGAGCCCCGCCACCGTGGTGATCTCGAAATAGGTGATGTTCTCGCCGCCGTTCCTGGCATAGCACTCGTCCAGCACTTCGGTCAGATGCTGCTCCGAGATCAGCTCGCCCGCCAGCCGGATCCGCTCATGGAAGCGCGCCAGATGCGGCGAGGTATAGGCGTGCACGCTCTTGCCCATGCCCTCAAGCCCTGCCCGGATCATCGCCTGGGTGGAGCCCTTGCCGTTGGTGCCCGCCAGGTGGATCACCGGCGGCAGGTTTTCCTGCGGGTTGTCCAGTGCGGCCAGCAGCCGCCAGACCCGGTCCAGCGTCAGGTCGATGATCTTGGGGTGCAGCGCCATCATGCGGGCGAGGATCGCGTCGGAGGTCTGGGTCATCAGCCTGGGTCCTGTTCAGCCGGCTTGCCTCAAACGCAAAGGGCAGCGCCCGTCCCGGCGGGGTGGAAGCGAAGCGCCCGCCCCGTGGGGGGCGGGACGGGCGCTGCCCGGCCTTCGGCCAGGCATAGGTATTTAATCGAAGTTACTCGGCAGCTTCTTCGCTGACTGCGCCATCCGCCGGCGCGTTTGCGGCCTTGGGCGCCTCTTCCGCTTCCGGCGCGGGCAGATCGCCCGCCACCTGCGGCGGCAGGCCCATCAGCATGCGGATAATGGTGATCAGCTCTTCGCGCATTTCGGTGCGCGGGGTCACCCGGTCCAGCATGCCGTGATCCAGCAGGTACTCGGCGCGCTGGAAGCCGTCCGGCAGCTTCTCGCGGATGGTCTGCTCGATCACCCGCGGGCCGGCAAAGCAGATGAGCGCGTTCGGCTCGGCGATATGCACATCGCCCAGCATCGCATAAGACGCGGTGACGCCGCCGGTGGTCGGATGGGTCAGCACCACGATATAGGGCAGCCCCGCTTCTTTCAGCATCTCCACCGCAACAGTGGTGCGCGGCATCTGCATCAGCGACAGGATGCCTTCCTGCATCCGCGCGCCGCCAGCCGCCGAGAACAGCACCAGCGGGCGGCCCAGCTTCACGGCTTCCTCAGCGGCGGCGATGATCGCGTTGCCCACATACATGCCCATCGAGCCGCCCATATAGGAGAAGTCCTGCGCGGCAGCGATGATCGGCGTGCGGCCAATCTCACCGGCGGCCACCAGCATCGCGTCTTTCTCGCCGGTCTTCTTCTGTGCCGCCTTGATCCGCTCGGGGTATTTTTTCTGATCCTTGAACTTCAAGGGATCGGCCAGCGGCTCCGGCACCGCGACCTCGGTGAACACACCGCCGTCGAACAGCGCGGTGAAGCGGTCGCGCGGGGTGATGTTCATGTGATGGCCGCAGCTGGTGCAGACGTTCTGATTGTCGCTCAGCTCGCGGTGAAACAGCATGGTGCCGCATTCATCGCATTTCTGCCAAAGGTTCTCGGGCACTTCGCGGCGCGAAAAGATCGAGTTGATCTTGGGCCGGACGTAGTTGGTGATCCAGTTCATATTGCTTGCCTCTCCGGGGGCGCGGTTTGTCCCCCAGATAAGGCGCATTTGCCGCAATTGCAATCAGCGGCGTATGGCAAGCCTTGCGCAAAGCCAGCTGACACCCATCAGAAGGAAATCCACCGCCATCCACGGCCGCAGCGCCTGCACGTCGGCCAGATCAAAGGGGATCAGATACAATGCCAGCCCATTGAGGCTGGTAGGGGAGCCGAACAGCAAAAGTGCTGTGACGTTGTTGAAGAAATGCACCGCCATCGCAGGCCCCAGCGTGCCGGCCCGCGCCGTCAGGTCCGCCATCAGCACCCCGAACAGCCCGGCCCAGGCGGTAATCACCAGCGCATTGCCCCCGGCCTCTGTCGGCAGGTAATGGCCCAGTGCAAACAGTGCCGAGGGCCCCAGCAGCCAAACCGCAGGGTGGCGGAACCGTGCCGCCAGCGCCTGCTGGATATAGCCGCGGAACAGGATTTCCTCCGATCCGGTCTGCACCAGCACTGCAACGATAGAAAGCGGCAGAATGCCCAGCCAGGTCCAGAACGGCAGGTTCTGGGTCATCGGCGGCCCCATGTCATAGGGCGGCAAGGCCATCAGCAGCAGGCTGAGGCCCAGCAGGTACAGGCTGACCCGTCCAAACTGATGCACCAGCGGACGCAGATGGCCGGTCACGGTGGCAAAGCCGCGCTGGTGGAACAGCCGCGCCGCCATCGCCACGCCCAGCGACAGAAAGGCAAAGCTGCCCAGCAGCACCAGCATCGCGCCCGGCGTGCTGCCATCCGCCAGCCCCTGCAGCCAATCGCCCGGAAACAGCCCGGCCAGGATCACCTGCAGCGCCGCCGTCAGGGCAAAGCTGACCGAGGCCACCAGCACCAGCCCCAGCATCAGGCGCCACAGCGCCGGCTGTTGCCGGGCAAAGCGCACCATCGCCTCATGCGCTCTGTAGCTGTGCCAGTCGTGCATAGGTCCTCCGCGCCGCATCAGGAGCCGGCGGCAATCCGGCCCACGTTATGCATTGCTGCAACGCCAAGGCAAGGCAGGCACGCCTGGTGGCGGTTCAGGCTTGCCGCCCCGCCCCCTGCTCCGTAATGATTCCTGCAAAAAACAAGACCGGCAGGACCAGCAGTGACCAGAACAAGCAACGGGAAATCCGTGCCTTTTGCCGCGCCCGGCGGAAAGGCGCCCATGCGGTGCGGCGCGGCGGCGGCGATTGTGCTCGCAGCCCTCGCTCTGGCGGGATGCAGCCCGTCCCCCCAAGGCATGCCCTTTGCCTCCCGCACCGCCAGCCAGGCGCCGCAGGCCGGGGTTCAGGTGATGTCCTTTGGCGGCGGTGATGTGCTGCTGGCCGCACCCGATGCCTATTGCTTTGACCGCCGCAGCAGCCAGCCGGACAAGGACGGCGGTTTTGCTCTCCTCGCACATTGCAGCCGGATGGGCCGCCAGAACTGGTTCGGCGCCAAAAAGTCGGCGGTGCTCACCGCGTCGGTTGGCCCCGCCAAAGCTGGTGCCGCCGCACCGCAGACGGCTGACATCGCCGCCATGTTCCCGGACGCCAAAGTTCTGGAAACCAGCGAGGATCAGCTCTTGCCGCTGGTCAAGCTGGAGTTCCCCGGCGCTGTCGCCGACGGCGCCAGCCCGGTGCACTGGCGCGGTGCATTCGTGCTGGACCGCCACCTTGTCGCGCTGGCGCTTTACGCGCCTGAAGGCAGCCGGGCGCTTGGCAGCCAAGGAGCCGCGCTCTTGAACGAAATGACCCACCGCACGCTGGAGGCCTCCACCCTGCCGTCGCTGGAGACCGCGGCGGCGACGCCGCGCCCGGCCGCCGCAGTACCCGCACCCGGCCTGCGCCCGCAGCCCCGCCCGGTGCAGATGCTGGCGCAGAACGCAGAAGCCATCCCGGAGCCGCGCAAAAAACGCAGGCTCAGCCAGCGGATTGCCGGTTTATTTCAATAGGCCTGCGCGGTTACACTGCCGCCAGCCCCGCAGCGGGGCAGCACGGGCAAAGAAGACCCAATAACAGGCGAGAGAGAGCACGATGGGCAGGATCATGGATCGGTTGCTTCACCTGCGCAGCCTGCGCCGCTGGCGCGCCGCGGCTGAGGAGTCCTCGCGCGCGCCGCTGTCGGAACTGCGCCGCCAGCGCAACCAGGCCCGCCAGTTGCGCACCCATCTGGACCGGCTCATCCACACCGCCGACGGCCGCCTGGCGCTGCCGCAGATCGGCTCCTCCTTCTTTCCGCGCCCGCATGGCACCGACTGGTCCTGGCGCCCGGAAATGTGGCGCGGTCCGCTGCCGGAACGCGGCCTCGCCTCGGTGCCGCCCAAGGCCCGGCTGGGCGATGAGGTGCAGCTGTTCCACGACTGCGCCTTCTCTGAACTGACCCTGCGCCAGCTCCGGAATACCCGCGAGGAGGACCTCGCCCCCTTCGGCCTGCGCATGGATGTGTTCAAATTCGACGGCTCCTTCCTGTCGCTGGTGATCGACCTGCCGCCGGAGGCGGTGCAGGGCATCACCCGCCAGCACCTTCTGCGTATCGACAGCATCATCGAATCCGAAAAGCCGATTGAGATCTTCGCCCGCCTCAATATCCAGCACGGCCCCAACACCGAACAGCTGGTGCGCGAGCTGCCGCAGGAGGAAAAGAACATCGTGGTGGAGTTCGACCTGGCCTATTCCAAGCTGAACGAAAAGCGGATCGAGAAGATCTGGCTCGACCTGATCTTTGAGGCGCCGGACCTGAACCAGGTGATCCTGCGCGACCTGACCTTCTCGCGCCACCGCCGCGCGGCGATCTGAGGAGCCAGCCCCATGAGGGATTTGACATGAGCGACCTGACACTGACCAAAATCCGCTTCCGCAACGGTATCTGGGAAGGCAAGATCGGCAATGCCCCGGTCAGCGGTGCCAAGCCGGACATCACCGTGATGTTTCAGGATCAGCCGGTCGAAAACGTGATCCTGACGGAAGGCACGGCAGAGCGCGACTGGCTGGTGGCCGTGCCGGTGCCGCCAGAGGCTGTGGCCGACGGGGTGCAGACCTTTGTGATCTTTGATGCCGCAGACAGCACCCGGCTGGGCGATTTCACCCTGATCGCAGGGGAGGCAGTGGCCGACGACCTGCGAGCTGAAGTCGAATTGCTGCGCGCTGAGCTCGACATGCTGAAGCGCGCCTTCCGCCGCCACTGCCTGGAAACGATGTAAGGGCCTGGCCCTAAGGGTTTATTCCAGCGCCTGGAAATGCTCCGCCAGCACCTGCATCAGCTTGGCGTGCGGAATCGGACCATAGCTGCAGCGTGCCACACCGGCCTGCCGCGCGGTCTCCAGCGTGATGCCGCGCATCATCGTGTTGACTGGCAGCGAACAGCCCTCGCAGACCCGCGCAATCAGATCGGGATCGGTCAGCCCCGGCACAAAGAACCCGTTGCCGCCAGCCTCGGCATAAGCCGCCGCGCGCTCCAGCGCTTCGCCGAGCAGGACGGCGTGTTTGGCGGCATCCTTTTCCTTCAGAAACAGATCTGTACGCGCATTCACAAAGATGTCCGCATGGGCCGCCCGCACCGCAGCCACCCGCCGCGCCTGCTCCTCGATGCTGTAAAAGCCCTCGCCACCGACCACCTGATCCTCGAAGTTGAGGCCCACCGCGCCGGTCTCCGCCAGCCGCTTCACATTGGCGGTCAGATGCTCCGGCCCGCGCGCGTATCCGCCTTCGAAGTCAATCGTCACCGGCAGATCTGTGGCCGCAATGATGCGCTCCGCATTGCCCAGCACAAACTCCAGCGGCACCTGTTCGCCATCCGGGAACCCCTGCGCCGCCGCCACCGGGAAGCTGCCGGTCGCCAGGGCCTTGGCGCCCGCCCCGGCAATCGCCTTGGCGCTGCCCGCATCCCAGATGTTGTAGAGCACCACCGGATCACCCGGCTGGTGCAGCGCCGCAAATGCCTTGGCGCGCTCGGAATATGTCATGCTGAAATCCTCTGTCTGTAGCCTGTTTCAATTTCAATAAGCCGCTGCTTACGCCACAAGCCGCCGCCATAGCCGGTCAGCGATCCGTCCGCCGACAGCACCCGGTGGCAGGGCACCACCAGCGCCAGCTGGTTGGAGCCGTTGGCCCGCGCCACCGCCCGGGTGGCGGAGGCCCGGCCCAGCTCCCGCGCGATCTGCGAATAGCTGCGGGTCTCGCCTGCCGGGATGGTCAGCAGATAGCGCCAGACCTCGCGCTCGAACGCGGTGCCGTGCAGCGCCAGCGGGGTCCGGAAATCCGCGCCCTCACCGGCAAAGAAGTGGCGCAGCTCCTCTGCAATCTGCGCGGTCGGTGCGGGACGGCCAAAGCCCAATCCGCCGGGCTGCGCCTTTTGCAGCTTGGCCACCTCCCGCGGCAACGCCTTGCGGTCGGCAAATTCCAGCAAGTGCAGCTGATGGGCGCAGCTGATCGCAATCATCGCGCCCAAGGGCGTGTCGATCCAATCCGCCAGCAGCAGCGCATCCTTGCGGAACGCCCCCGGTGCAATCCCCACCAGTTTCGCGAATGCCGCGCGGAAGGCACTGGCGCTCTCAAAACCGGCATCAATCTGCGCCGCAATCACCGGCTCGCCGGCTTTCAGCGCTGTGAACCCCTCACGCAAGCGGCGCTGCCGCGCCATCTCCAGGAAGGTCATGCCGAAATGCCGCTTGAACGCGCGCCGCACAGTGGAGGCATCCAGCCCCAGCCGCACCAGATCCCCCTCGCCCCAGCGGTAGGCGGGGCGTTCCTCCAGCCGCGCCAGCAGGTCCTGCACGATCGGATCATCGCCCGCGGCGGCGGCCAAGGGCTTGCAGCGCTTGCAGGCGCGAAAGCCCGCCTCGATGCACTCGCCCGGCGTGGCAAAAAACCGGCAGTTCTCATACTTCGGTTTGCGCGCCGGGCAAGTCAGCCGGCAGAAGATGCCGGTGGAAGTCACACCGACATAGGCGCGCCCTTCATAGGCGGCATCACGGTCTAGCAACGCTTGGTAAAGCGTGCGGGAATCAGGCAGGTCAAACATCATGGGCGGAGCATAGACCAGCCCGCCCCGTCAGTACGCCGGATATCGGGCGTTGATTTTCAAATCATTGCGACCCAGCCGGGCGGGCGCCTGCCCGCGGGGTGGCGCTGCAACGCTTGCGTGGGGCAGTTTATCCCAGCCGCGTCCGTACGAGTTCTCAAGGGAGCATTACCCTCTCGAAAGCGCCAGCCCGTGCGGGCGGGCAGGCGCTCGCCCGGCGGCGCTGCGCGCCTTGTTCCGGGCGGAAAAGCTCACTTCCGCCAAGGTGTTGCGTACCCACCGTACGCCCCCTTCACGCAATTCTCATTCCCCTCTGCCATACTCCCAAAAGATCGCGATCCCCCGCCATGGCTCCGCGCATGGGCCATGGTACGAGGCGCAGGCATCTGTGAGGCTGCCTGCGCGACACCCCGGAGACCGGCCCTGATAAAAAGGGGGTCGTCCAGGATATCCTGTCCGAGCAGGCCCCCGGCGGGGTCTGTCCACCTCCACCCCGGCGGCGCCGCCCCCTTAACTGGGACACAGCGCAACAACGGTACAGCACCCAAACCCCGCCAGACCCGGCGGCACAGCAAAAATGAAAAAGGCCGCCCAACCGGACGGCCCCTTCCTGATGCGTGTTTGCGCGGGCTTACTTCGGCCCCAGCGCCACCATCCCTTTCAGGATGTCGATGGCATAGGCCAGCTGGTAATCCTGCTCGCGCAGTTCCGCGGCTTTCTCGGCCTTCTCGCGTTCTTCCTCGATCTGGCGGATTTCATCCTCGGACAGGCTGTCGTTGTTCAGGCTGCCGCGCAGGTCGGCTTCCGAACGGGAACGGCGGGCGGGCGAGTCATTCTCCTCCTCAGCCGCAGCCACCCGGCGCGGCTGAGCCACCACGATGTCGGGGGACACGCCCAGCGCCTGGATCGACCGGCCCGACGGCGTGTAATAGCGCGCGGTGGTCAGGCGCATCGCACCCTCGCCCTTCAGCGGCATCACGGTCTGGACCGAGCCCTTGCCGAAGGACTTGGTGCCCACCACGATAGCGCGGCGGTGGTCCTGCAGCGCACCTGCAACGATTTCTGACGCCGAGGCCGAGCCGCCGTTGATCAGCACCACAATCGGCTTGCCCTCTGCCAGGTCGCCCGGGGTGGCGTTGAACCGCTCGCCGTCTTCCGGATCGCGGCCGCGGGTGGAGACGATCTCACCCGACTCCAGGAAGCTGTCGGCCACCTTGATCGCCTGGGTCAGCAGGCCGCCCGGATTGTTGCGCAGGTCCAGCACGATGCCGTTGACGTTCTCCATGCCGCCGGCTTCCTCGATCTGCTTCTTCAGGTTTTCCTCAAGGTTCGGCGTGGTCTGGTCGTTGAAGGTGGTGATCCGCATCACCACGGTGTCGCCCTCGGTGCGGCCGCGTACCGCAGTCAGCTTGATGGTGTCGCGGATGATCGACACGTCAAACGGCTCCGCCTCGCCCTCTCGCACAACGGTGATCACGATCTCCGATCCAACCGGTCCGCGCATCAGCTCCACCGCGTCATCCAGCGACAGGCCCAGAACGCTTTCGCCGTCCACGTGGGTGATGAAATCGCCGGCTTCCATCCCGGCTTCATCCGCCGGGGTGCCGTCAATGGGGGAGACAACTTTGACAAAGCCCTCCTCCTGAGTGACCTCGATCCCGAGGCCGCCGAACTCGCCGCGGGTCTGCACCCGCATGCTGGCCGCATCATCCGGCGACAGATAGCTGGAATGCGGATCCAGCGACGCCAGCATGCCGCCGATCGCCGCCTCGATCAGCTCCTTCTCGTCGACTTCCTCGACATACTGCGCCCGGATGCGCTCAAAGATATCGCCAAACAGGTCCAGCTGCTCATAGACGTTAGCCTCGCGCGCGCCTTCCTGCGCCAGCAAGGGGCCTGCCACATAGGTTGTCGCTACGATCCCTGCCAGCGTACCGCCAACGGCGGCCATCGCAAATTTTTTCATCAAGCCTTCATCCACCTTTTCCAGTGCGGAACCACGTTTCGGGGTCCACCGGGCTGTTGTCCATTCTCACTTCTATATAGAGCGTTTCTGTCCGGTCAGTTCCACCCCCTTCACCGCTTGTTGACAGAATTGCGTCCGGTTTCGGGTTTTCTCCGCTCATCAATCCGACCGGTGTGCCCTCGGGGATCACCTGCCCCGCCTCGCCGAACACCTCGGCCAGGCCCGACAGCACAAACAGCGTCTCCGGCTGCGGTTCCAGAATCACCACGTTGCCCAGGTCCAGCAGCGGCCCGCGATAGCGGATGGTGGCCGCGGTGGGCGATGTGACCAGCGCCCGCGGGCGGGCCGCAACCAGCCAGCCGGGCCGGGCAATGCCCGCGGCATCGCGTTCGCCGTAGCCGCGCAACAGCAGCCCCTCAACCGGCAGGGGCAGCGTGCCGCGCAAACCGCTGATGTCGGCTTCGCTGGCAGCAATCTCACCGCCGGCAATTTCCGCCAGACCATCGGCAAAGCCTGACAGCGTCTCGGTTGAAGAGATCAGGATCGCTGTGCGCACCGGATCCTCGGTAAAGCGTTTCGGCAATGTGGTGCGGTCGGCAATCGCGGTAGACAGCTGCACCCGGGCGCTCTGCACGCCGGCCAGCCCCTCCTCCAGCGTCTTGGCGGCGTTCTGCTGCAGCAGCCGCAGCGCCTGCACCTCGTCCAAGTCCGCCTTCAGCATCTGCGCCTTGGCCTGCAGCGCCGGTGTCACCTCTGCCAGCATCATCGCAGACCGCGCTGCCCCCAAAGGCCCGGAGGGATGCACCATCAAGACCGGCGGCGGCGAGGTTTCAATGGTCTGGATGATGCCCAGAAGGCCCGAGACCTCCTCCTGCCGCGCCGCCAATTGCGCGCTCAGCTGCCCCTCACGCCGCGCCACCCGGCGCAGGCCGTCGCGCATCGCCGCAAGGCCGGCTTCATAGGCCTGCACGGTAGCGGTCAGCGCCTTCACCCGGTCGCGGGAACTGTCGGCCTCCTGCAGCTTGACCGAGGCCGCTTCCAGCTGTTCTGCCGCGTCGCGCGCGGCATCCGCCGGGTCCGCTGCCGTCTGCAGCGGCGCGGCCAGCAGGGCCAGCAGCATCAGGCCCGCACGCCGGATCATGACAGCAGGCTCTCCCCGGTCATCTCCGCCGGTTTCTCCAGCCCCATCAGCTCCAGAATGGTCGGTGCCAGATCGGCCAGGCGGCCATCGCGCAAAGCCGCGCCCTCCGGCCCGCCGACCAGCGCCACCGGCACCAGGTTCAGCGTGTGGGCAGTGTGGGCGCCGCCGGTTTCCGGGTCCACCATCACCTCGCAGTTGCCGTGGTCGGCGGTGACGATCATCGCACCGCCTGCCTTCTCCAGCGCCGCAACCACCTTGGCCAGCCCCTGGTCCACCGCCTCGCAGGCGCGGATCGCCGCCTTCAGATCGCCGGTGTGGCCCACCATGTCGGGGTTGGCGTAGTTGGTCACGATGAGGTCATAGCCTGCCTCGATCGCCTCGACGAATTTCTCCGTCACTTCCGGCGCCGACATCTCCGGCTGCAGATCATAGGTCGCCACGTTGGGAGACTTCGGCATGAAACGGTCTTCGCCCTCTTCCGGCTCTTCTTTGCCGCCATTGAGGAAGAACGTCACATGCGGGTATTTTTCGGTTTCGGCCAGACGGAACTGGGTCTTGCCGTGCTTGGCGACCCAGGCGCCCAGCGTGTTGACAATCGCCGCCTTCGGATAGGCGGTGGTCATGTAATCATTATGGGCATCGGAGTATTCCACCATTCCCATCAGCGCCGCCAGTTTCGGGCGCTGGCCGGTATCGAACTCTGCAAACCCCGGTTCACCGATGGCGCGCAGAATTTCCCGCGCCCTGTCGGCGCGGAAGTTGAGGCAGAAAAACCCGTCGCCATCCTTCACCCCGTCAAAGCCCTGCAGCACCGTGGCGCCGATGAACTCATCCGTCTCCGACTGGTTATAGGCATGGTCCACCGCGCTGTGTGCGGTCTGGCCGGGCCGGCCCTTGGCGTGGATCATCGCATCATAGGCTTCGCTGACGCGGCCCCAGCGGTTGTCCCGGTCCATTGCGAAATAGCGCCCGGTGACTGTGGCAATCCGCACACCTTCAGGCAGTTTCTCCTCCAGCCGGCGGAAGTGGCGAAAGGCCGATTTCGGCGCCACATCCCGCCCGTCGGTGATCGCATGCAGCCAGACCGGCACTCCAGCGTCATGGATCGCCTTCACCGCCGCCAGGATGTGGTTGATATGCCCATGCACACCGCCGTCGGAGACCAGCCCCATCAGATGCGCCGCGCCGCCGCTTTCCTTCAGCTGCGCGATAAACGCCTGCAGCGCCGCGTTTTCAAAAAAGCTGCCGTCCTCGATCGCCAGGTCGATCTGGCCCAGGTCCATCGCCACCACCCGGCCCGCGCCGATGTTGGTGTGCCCCACCTCGGAGTTGCCCATCTGCCCGGTCGGCAGGCCCACATCCGGCCCATGGGTGATCAGCCTGGCGCTCGGCCCCTTGGCCATGATCGCATCAAAAGTTGGGGTCTGCGCCAGATAGGGCGCGTTTGCCTTGCCGGGTTCGCCGCTGCCCCAGCCATCAAGAATGCACAGGACAACGGGTTTGGGTGCGGTCATGGATCAGCTCCGGGGCAGGGCAAGGTTGGGCAATGTTCGCAAGCCTTCTAACGCCTTGCCGCGCCGGGGTGAACCGGCTTTCCTGCCACAGTTGGCGTTATCACGGCGCGGCACCCCGGCAATGCCGCTTCATCTTTCCCGAAATACTCAACTCCGGGCCGGCGCGGCATCCCCGCTGCCGGCGTTCTGCGGCACCAGCACCGGCACCCGCCGCGCCAGATCGCTGGCCAGCGTGTCCGCCGGGAAGTAGCGGTGCAGAACACCGGGCTGCAGCAAGTCGGCATTGCCGTCCAGAAAGGCCTCCGTGTCCGCATAATCGCCACCCGCCATCCGCTCCGCTGTCAGGCTCAGGAACGCCAGCGTCACTGTCGCGTTGAATTTCTCCGGCACCCCGGCGGCTTCGGTCAGCCGGCGCAAGCCACGGGCATAGATGGCCATGCCCTCGAACACCTCTTGGCGGGAGAGGATTTCATAGGCCACGCCCAGGTGCGCCCGGTGGCTGAAGCCCTGCGGCTGCAGCGTGCCCGCGGCCAGCTCCGCTGCCATCACGGCATAATCTGTGCGTTCGCTCATTGCGGATCCTCCGTCAGGCTGTGGCTGTCGGCGGCGGTCAGGTCCAGCCCGTAAACCGCCCGCAGCGCCCCGATCTTGCTCAGGGTTTCTTCCGAGAACGGCGCCTTGCCTTCAAAGGCGTGCAGCGCCATGCCCTCAACCAGTTCCGCCACCGAAATGTCCAGATATTCCGCCAGCGCCTTCATGGTCTTCAGGAGCCGCGCCTCCAGGCGCAGGCCGGTTTGAACACGGGTTACTGATTTCATCGCACCCTCCTTTCAGAGGGCTGATATAGAACGATTCAACTTTGGTATTAAGGTACCAAGATACCTGCTATCAATCTGCGCTTCTTCTTTGCCCAAATACTCAACTCCCCGGCCCGCCTCTGGCACCGCCGCCCGTGTCCTGCGGCGTCAGCAGATGCCGGATCAGCGCCACCGGATGCGCCCG
Source organism: Leisingera sp. ANG-DT (assembly GCF_000813785.1). NCBI lineage: Bacteria > Pseudomonadati > Pseudomonadota > Alphaproteobacteria > Rhodobacterales > Roseobacteraceae > Leisingera > Leisingera sp. ANG-DT. The sequence goes on along the minus strand of NZ_JWLE01000004.1, from coordinate 99,930 downwards.
CAAGCTCAGCCGCATGGCGACGTAATCCTCCACCACTTCCTCGCCCAGGCCCATCTGCGGCAGGTCCGCCTCCGGCTCATAAATCCCCTCACCTTCCAGCTCGCGGGCAAACAGCGGCAGGGGCTTGCGGGCGGTGATCGCCTTGGCGGCCCACAGCGCCTCGCGCCGGTTGAGGCCAAGGGCGGCAAAGGCATCCGCTTCGGCCAGCCGCTCGATTACCGGCGGCGAGATGCCGGCCTTGCGCCAGACGTCCTCCACCTCGTGATAGCCGTTGCCGCGGGCGGCAGTGAGCCAGGCGGCGTCCTCGTCCCGCAGGCCCTTCACCTGCCGGAACCCCAGCCGCAGCGCCAGGCCGCCGTGGCCGTCAGGCTCCATCACGTTGTCCCAGTAGGAGTTGTTGATGCAGACCGGGCGCACCGCCACCCCGTGTTCGCGGGCATCACGGACGATCTGGGCGGGCGCGTAGAAGCCCATCGGCTGCGCATTCAAGAGCGCGCAGGCAAAGATCCCCGGATGGTGGCACTTGATCCAGGCCGAGGCATAGACCAGCAGGGCAAAACTGGCGGCATGGCTTTCGGGGAAGCCGTAGGAACCGAAGCCCTCAATCTGGGAAAAGCAGCGTTCGGAGAACTCCGCGTCATAGCCGTTCCTGGCCATGCCGCGCAGGAACAGAGAGCGGAATTCGCTGACGTTGCCGTGTTTCTTGAAGGTCGCCAGCGACCGCCGCAGCCGGTCGGCCTGCTCCGGCGTGAAGCCGGCGCCGACGATGGCGATCTGCATCGCCTGCTCCTGAAACAGCGGCACGCCGAGGGTCTTGCCCAGCACCTCCCCCAGCGCGTCGGAGGGGAAATGCACCGGCTCCTCGCCGTTCCTGCGGCGGATATAGGGGTGCACCATGTCGCCCTGGATCGGGCCGGGGCGGACGATGGCGACCTCGATCACCAGGTCATAGAAATTGCGCGGCCGCATCCGGGGCAGGAAGTTCATCTGTGCCCGGCTTTCGACCTGGAAGACGCCGATGCTGTCAGCCCGGCACAGCATGTTGTAGACCGCCGGGTCCTCCGGCGGCAGGGTCGCCAGGCTGTAGTCCAGCTGGTGATGCTGGCGCATCAGATCAAACGCCTTGCGGATGCAGGTGAGCATCCCCAGCGACAGCACATCGACCTTGAGAATGCCCAGCGTGTCGATGTCATCCTTGTCCCAGCAGATGACCGTGCGGCCCTCCATGGTGGCATTTTCAATGGGCACCAGTTCATCGAGCCGCCCTTGGGTGATGATGAAACCGCCCACATGCTGGCTGAGGTGGCGGGGGAAGCCGATGATCTGCTCCACCAGCTGCAGGGTCAGCTGCAGGCGGCGGCTGTTCGGGTCCAGGCCGATCTCGCGCATCCGCTCGGCCTCCACCCCCTTGGCGCTGAAAAACCCCCAGAGCTGCGAGGACATGGCGGAGATGGTGTCCTCCGTCAGGCCCATGGCGCGGCCCACCTCGCGGATGGCGCGCTTGCCGCGGTAGTGGATCACCGTGGCGCAGAGGCCCGCCCGGTGGCGGCCGTAGCGTTCATAGATCCACTGGATCACCTCCTCGCGCCGCTCGTGCTCGAAATCCACGTCGATGTCGGGCGGCTCGTCGCGGGCTTCACTGACGAATCGCTCGAACACCATGGTGCCCAGTTCCGGGCTGACGGAGGTGACACCCAAGCAGTAGCAGACCACCGAGTTTGCCGCCGAGCCGCGCCCCTGGCAGAGAATGCCGCGGGAGCGGGCAAAGGCGACGATGTCGCGCACGGTGAGGAAATAGGGATCGTATTTCAGCTTGGCGATCAGGGCGAGTTCATGCTCCAGCAGGGCGCGCACCCGCTGCGGCGCGCCGCCGGGGTAGCGCCAGCTGAGGCCCTCCTCGGCCAGCCGCCGCAGCCGCTGGGGCGGGGTTTCGCTCTCGCGCCCCTCGTCCGGGTAGTCATAGCGCAGCTCATCCAAGGAGAACGTCAGCTGCTCCGCCAGATGACCCGCGTTGTCCACCGCCGTCTCATAACCCCGGAACAAGCGGCGCATTTCCCCCTCCGAGCGCAGGCGCTGCTCCGCGTTGGCCATGGCAGCGCGGCCCAGCTCCTCCACCTTGCAGCGCAGCCGGATGGCACTCAGCACATCGCCCAGGCGGCGGCGGCTGCCATGGTGCATTTTGGGCGCGGCACTGGCCAAGGGGGGCAGGTTGAGATGTTCCGCCAGCTCTGCAAGCGCGGCAAAGCGGGCCCGGTCGCCGCCGTCATAGGCTGGCGTCATCAACAGGTGCATCCGCCCGGCAAAGCGGCGCGTCAGCGCGTCCATATGCGGCCCCCATCCGCCCGCGCCGCAGGGCGCATGTCCCGCCTGCGGCAGCAGCAGCAGGTGGAGGCCGTCCGCAAATTCCATCAGGTCGGAGAGATGCAGGATGCAGCTGCCCTTCTCTGCCCTGAGCCGCCCGGTTGAGAGCAGCCGGGTCAGGCTGCCCCAGCCCACGCGGGTCACTGGCAGCGCGATCACCTCCGGCGCGTCGCTGAAGATCAGCCGCGCTGCCGGGATCAGCCGCACGGTTTCATAAACCGGGAAGGAGGCGGGTTGCGCAATATCTGCGGGGCGCGGCGGGCCGATGGGTGTGTGTGTACGGTCCCAGGCCTGCCGCTCCCGCACCCGGCGGGCAATGTCGCGGCACTCCGCATGGGCGCGCACGATGCCCGCCACCGAGTTTTCATCCGCGATGGCAAAGGCGCCAAGCCCCAGTTCCAGCGCGCGCGCCGCATACTCCTCCGGGTGGGAGGCGCCGGTGAGGAAGGTGAAGTTGGAGAGACAGGCGAATTCGGCAAACATGGGGGTATGATATTCCCGTTTTGTTCTCATGTGGAGTCCTGCTGGAATGCGGTGCCGCGCCGCGCGCCTGCGCGGCGCTACGCCCAACCGCCGCAGGGCATTTTCAATGCCCGCCCGGCGGGCGGGAGGGCTTTACTCCAACTCACTGCGGGATGCGCAAGATCCGGGTCGATTGCCGCCCTGCAGTTCGGGCAGGGTGCTGGCAGCAAAGGAGAAACCCGATGACCAAGATCACCGCCCTGCCCACCGATACCGTCCGCGCCCTGCAGGATGGCGGCTCTGACGCCCATGGCCAGATGCCGGAGCGCACGGTGTCGGACGGCGGCGGCAACCCCTGCCGCCACTGCCTGCACTACATCCCCGAGGGCAAGGAGATGCTGATCCTCGCCCACCGCCCCTTCCCCGAGGCACAGCCCTATGCCGAGACCGGGCCGATCTTCCTGTGCGCGGATCATTGCGAACGCCATGACGGCGAGGCGGTGCCGGAGGCTCTGGAAGGCTCTCCCGATTACCTGATCAAGGGCTACAGCGCCGATCACCGGATCGTTTACGGCACCGGCATCGTGATCCCGCAGGCGGAGATGATGGGGCGGGCCGAGGCGATTTTTGCCGATGAGCGGGTGGACTACATCCACATCCGGTCATCGCGCAACAACTGCTATCAGGCACGGATCGACCGGGGGTGAGGGCGGAGGTCAGGGTTTCGGGCTGATAGAAAGCCCCGTCGGGTTGACGACGGCTCTGAGCCCACACCAGTCGTTGCTAATTTGTGCTGCGTGCGCTCGCTGCTAGGATTTTTCTGCACGCGCGCAACTTCTCATGTTGCGGTGCGGCGGCCATTCCGGCCGTTCGCGCACCGCGCAGCACTTTTAAGGTGGGAATTTACAGGTCGCGGACAAAGTTGCCGCTCCCGTTACCGGAAGCTATGGCTGCAGGCTGCTCAAACCGACTTCCTGACCGCCGACCGAGCGCTAAAGCCACTCATCCCGGTCAGGCAGAAAGTGAGAATTTGCTGCGGTTGCTCGGGGTTCGCTTCAGAAAAGCTAAAGCGGGCTCAAGAAGGCGGCGAAGACTTGAACTGCTGATCAGTCATTAAATTCCGAGCGTACCCAAATCCAAAATACGCTAAGAACATCAAGGCGATGTTGATCAGCCCAATGCCCTTTGCTCAAAAAACTTAGGACTTGTTGACGCATTGAGCGTATTCAATCTGAAATTACAAGATGTGATTTTAGGCGCTGCACGCAGTGCCTGTCTGATAATGGTAGGGCTGCTTATTAGCACGCTTCAAGTTCCAAGCGAACCATAAAACAGCTGCTAAAGCCCCAGTTTTGAACGGGTTGCCATAACATTCGAATGAAATTTGTAACCCTTTTTCATCCCGGAATAATCCTTAATTCCAGAGTGTTTTCCAGACAGCGGCCACCATTCCGCGTCATTTGGCCAGCTACGCCAAACTGTTCCCCAGCGGTCGACAACATGAGAAATGCACGTTTGATCGCCAAGACTCTTTCCTGCCCGGCTGTTGTTGGGCCAATACCAAGACAGCTGGTGGCACAAGCGGCCCTGGGCGTCGACATTCCATTCCCCGGCGCCAAGGCTGTCACTGTTGTCGCCGCACCAGGCGCGGGCTTGCTGATTAGGCGAGTAGTAGATGCCGCCATTGCACCCTTCAGCCCAGATATCAGTATTCCCAGCATAGATTTTCGATACAAGGTGCGGGGGTGCAGGCTTGGCGCTGCGCGGCTTCGGGTCCGCCAGGACAAGAGATGGAATGGCGCCCAAAAGAACGGCGGCCATCAGTTTTACAGATATCTTCATGTGAACCCCACTAAGCGGTCTTGCCCAAGCTTGGATTTTCATTCGGTTGAAAACCCCTTGGGTAAAAGGTGATAGAACGCTTCCTAAGAGAAACAATAATTTTTTGCAGAAACTGAATCAAACCTCGCACGTCCCGCTGGATTTTTCACGCAATCCCGATAATCACCAGCTATTGTCTCCGTGTCCGCAACAGCCTGTGCCCGCACGACGCCGTCCTCCTTTGGGAATCTGATTCTAGGGGTGTCCACGGTACTAGACTGACTCCCGTGCAGCTGTACTTAATGCGGCTTGTGGCAACAGTGCCTCCGAAAGTCATGGAATTGTCGCTTGAACTCGGAGTTTAAAAGGAAATTTCCGCTAAAATTTGAGGAAATTTTGACAAGCCCTCCCTCAATGGGGAAATTGGACGCCATGTAGCCTGATCTGATTGTCATGCGTGGAAGTCTGTGGGGACAGGCACCGCGCGATTTTGACGGCAGTGTTGGCCTGCAAAGGGGTCGGGGGACCGTGGCTAACAGCAGTGTTGATATTTGCTTTGCAGGTGTGTGCCTGGCGGCTTTCGAAGCGCAGTACTGCTGTGTTCGGAGGGTGGCTGTTTGAGGCGGTTTTCCTTTCATCAGAACAGACTTGAAACTGTTGCGTCATCCGGCAGGGTATTTGCCGATCCCAAAAGGGTCCGTGTGCGCCGGGTTAGGGCTGTTCTTATTGCCTTGCTAACGGCTGTCATTTGCTGGGCTGTGCTTTTTCTTGATGGCTCTTTCTCTTTGCAGTCTGCACTGCGGGAGCTGAATCCCTTCCACGATGACAAACATATTCATTCTTCCATTACCGCGGGCGGTTCCGGTCATCACGATCAGGTTCATTTGGCTTCGGCCTTTGCGGTACCAGAAGCAGAAACTTCCTGTGGAGATGGACGCAAACAGCCCCTTTTTTCGGCACTGGCAAACACGGCGGTTCCCAAGGTTTTTGGTCATGTGCCTGTGTCATCTGAACAAGCATTTTTGTCGCTGGATGACAGTTGCGGCCAAATTGGCGTGGTCGTGCCTGAGTGGATCAGCATTGTCGAGAAAAAGGGCCGTCCTGCAGTATCCGTTATCAGCAAGGATACCCGGATTGCTGTTGAAGAGTACATTGCCGGGGCGGCTTTGCGTCCGCAGCTTTTGCCGGTCATTTTGCTGGGTGAGGCAAGGCAGAAAGAGGTCTTTCTGGATAGCCTGGCAAATGCAGAGCGCGTGGCGGCCCTTGCCGAAGATATGGCCGCCGCTGTAGCGGCATTGAATGCCCAAGGTGCATGCCTGGACTTCACTGGATTGAAGCCAGACGCGTTCCGTCGCCTCAGGCCTCTGATGTCGGGCTTCTCAAAAGCATTCCGTTCCCGAGGGCTGAAAGCCTGTACTGTCCTTGCGGGCCAGCAGCCCCATTGGAAGGAACCCGATCTGACTGATCTGTTTGACCAGATCATCCTGAAGCTCTTTCAGGAGCCATGGGCGGAGACCGTGCCAGGTCCGCTTGCACCGTACACTTGGATTGAGGACTTGTCCGCTGAGGCAGTTCAGGCCGTCGGAGCAGGTAAGCTGGTTGTCGCGCTCGGCAATTTCTCGGTTGAGTGGACGTCTGGCGTATCAAAGCCTGAGGTCTTGTCATACTCGGAAGCCATGCATAGAGTAAGCTCCTCAGGAGCAAAATTGCGGTTCAGCGCCAAAGCCCAAAATAGCTTTAGCCGCTACCGTGACGCCCAAGGACGTCAGCGCAAAATCTGGATGCTGGATGCCGCGTCAGCACACAACCAGCTGGTGCGCTTCAAGGAGCTTGGCATTGCCAACGTTGCCGTGTGGTCTCTTGGGCAAGAGGATCCCGGAATTTGGAAAGTCCTGCAGCATCAAGATGCTTCCAGAGATGTTTTGGGGGCTGAGCTTCATGTTGTAAAGCTCAATAACTATGTTGATTACAAAGGACAGGGCGCGTTTATCCGCATCGACCAGCGCGCAACTGCAGGAGCACGTCAATTGTCCTTCGAGGCGGAGAGTGGCCTGATCAGCAACCAGACCTATAGCCTTCTGCCCAAGCCGTATTCGATTGAGCTCTACGGCAAACCGGACAGGCGCAAGCTTGTGCTGACCTTTGATGACGGTCCGCATGAAAAATACACCAAGGAAATTCTGGATATCCTGCAGGAAGAGAACGTTCCGGGGTCCTTCTTTGTTGTCGGCACCAGTGTCATGGATTCTCCCGACCTGGTCACCCGGATGGTTGACGAAGGGCACGAGGTCGGTGCGCACAGCTTTTCTCACCCCAGAATGGACCAGATCTCCAACACCCGCGTTGATTTGGAGTTTTCGCTCTCAGCCAAAATCCTGGCTGGATCTACCGGTCGGAAGACCTTGCTCTACCGCGAACCCTTCCAGCGTAGCGGTGGCCCGATCAGCGCAGAGCGGGTGGCCTCACTGGAGGCAGCTGAAGCCCGGGGGTTCGCGATTGCGGGTATGGATATTGTTCCCAAGGATTGGGAAGGCTGGGACAGCGGGGAGATCGCAAATTATGTGATAGACCAGGTGGAACAGGGAAGCGGCAATGTCATTCTTTTGCATGACGGTGGCCAGGACCGTACTGCCACAGTAGACGCAGTTCGCCCGATAATCCGATCGCTGCGGGCAAAAGGCTATGAGTTTACGACGCTGGCGGACCTTCTTGGCGCCAACCGGGCTGCGCTGATGCCTGTTGCCGAGGGCGGATCCCCGGCCTTTGACAGAGTTTCCTTCTCCATTGTCTGGATGGCGCAGCAAGCTGTCGTTGTTGTTTTCTGGATGGTGCTCGCAATTGGCATAGTTCGCTCAGCCGGCATTCTTATCCTGGCGCTTTTGAACCGCCGTGAAAGATTTACACCCCTGCAAAGACAGCCGAAGGTTGCGGTGATAATTCCCGCCCACAATGAGGCAAAGGTGATCTCCCAGAGCATCGAAAGCGTGCGCGCCAGCGGCTACAAGAACCTGGAAATTATCGTGGTGGATGACGGCTCCACCGACGACACGCTTATTGAGGTGCTCAAGTTTGGCCACAAGAGCGAAGTCCGCCTTATCTCACAACCAAACCAAGGGAAGTGGAGTGCGCTTAACAGGGCGATATTGAGCACAGATGCTGAGTTTGTCGTCTGCATCGATGCGGATACGCAAGTGGGCAGGAACGCAATTACACATCTTGTCAGGCACTTTGCAGATCCGAAGACCGGTGCGGTGGCAGGTAAAATCATTGCAGGCAACCGTGTGAACCTGCTGACCCGGCTGCAGGCATTTGAGTATGCAACGTCCCAGAATGTCGAAAGGAAAGCGTTTGACCTGATTAACGGCATTCTTGTGGTTCCAGGAGCCATCGGTGCGTGGCGGGTTGAGGCTTTGAAGAAAGCGGGATTGTTCAGTGAGGAAACTCTTACCGAAGATACTGACCTCACAATTCAGGTGAACCGGGCGGGGTATAATATCGTCTTCGAGCCAAAGGCCAAGGCGTACACCGAAGTGCCGGAAAAGGTCGGTCAGCTTCTGAAACAGCGGCTTCGCTGGTCCTTTGGAATGTTCCAAAGCGCCTGGAAGCATAAACGGGCGATCATTGAGAGGCGTTCGGTTGGCCTGGTATCAATTTCTGACATGTTTGTGTTTGGCTATGTTTTCCCGCTGTTGGCCCCTATCGCAGATCTGTTTGTGATCTTGATGCTGTACAAGCTGATGGCCGGTGGCTGGGCCGGCGAGGTTGGAGGTTCCCAGCACACACAGCCGGCGCAGTACATATGGGCCTACCTAGCACTCCCGGCGTTGGAGCTGTTGATTGCAGCCATTGCCATCACGTCCGATGAAGACGAAAGCAAATGGTCCTTGCTGCTGTTTCCGCTTCAACGCCTCGTCTACCGTCCGCTCATGTATTTTTCGGTAATACGCTCAGTTTTACGTGCCGTAACCGGACGTTTAGCCAGCTGGGGTAGCGTAAAGCGCCAGGGACGAGACTATGGGTTGGTGGCCGGCCATACATGAGACGCAGATTATTTCTGAAATCGGTTGCGGCCGGCTTGGCCCTGTTCCCAAGGGTTGGATCAGCTTCTGTTACACAGAAGCTGCCTGCGCAAACTGTCCCCATAGTGACAGATATCAACGAGGACGTTTCAATCCCGCATCTCATTGCGGTGATTGATGCCTTTGTTGACCAGAACATACCGCTCGCCTGCGTGGTGAACCCCTTTGACAAACAAGGCCGCCCGCATGCTGTGAAAAGCAAACTAGCACAGGTTCTGAACGGCTATCTGATTGGCAGAAGCGGGTTGGATGTTGTGCCTTACGTTCCGGAACTGCAGTCACTGTCCGAGCATTTCCAAGCCCGGGCGGCTCATGACGCCGTCTCTGCCATGCAAGGGATGCTGTGGTCGGGGGGCTCTGCCCGGCAGCCGGCCAAGGTCCTGCAGGCAATCGCCTGTGCGGACCAGGAAAATCCTGCTGCTCCGCGCGGAGTGCGTTCTGCGGGAATTCTCAATCTCCTGTCGGTTCCGGCGCAGTCAGCCCCGGTCAGGACCGAAACTTGGGACAATGGTGTCGTGAGGCTGTTTGGCGGCAACCTGCTATCCCTGAATGATTTTGACGGGAAAGCGCAAACCGCCGCAGCTTCGGCCAGCCAGAATATAGTCTACTTCTCAGCGAAGGATTTCTCTGGGATGGATGTGAAAAAGCTGAAGGCAGCCGCGGTTTGGTTTGCCAACGCGCTGTCGCAACAAGAGCTGGATGGGGATGTGTCGCTATTGCCGGTGACAGACATTCAACTGCGCGACACCTACGGCTTCAAACGGACGCTTTGCCTGCATGTTCTGAAGCCGCAAGAGAATGATCGTGATCAATTATCCGGGTATTCAGGTTTTACAAAGTTTCTTCAGGCAGCCGGAATCCCCCATTCCACCGGAAACCAGTTTGCGGGAGAGGCCGACAACGGCTTTTGGGTTCCTACCGACTTTCACCCAAAGAACGCTGAGGCCAGTGCCGCGCAACACAGAATGCTTCCTGTGGAAATTGAAAGCCGGAGTGAGGCGAAAATCCGGACGGTCAGGCCGTTGGGGCCTGGAATCGGCGTTGCCTTTATTGCAGAAACAGGTGGTGTCCAAGGACTGGAGGGCGCGGGATTCCTGCAATTCCCGCAACGGGTTGTCAGCGATGGCGGTGCGGCGGAAGCATTTGAGTCAGCCACGGCGGGAACCGGGGATGTGGTGGTTTTTATACAGCCGGAGGCGATTGCCTTTCCGCCTGAGCGGCGAGCGTTGGAAACCCTTTTGAAGGACATGCTCAGGGATGAGGAGGCGAAGTTTCTCCTTCTTGAAGAGTTTGCCCGGACCGTTGCCCCGGCAGGGCCGCTGCCAACACGATGGAGGAGGACGGCAGCCGCCGCGCCGGAGCTGGCAAGAACACGCCAGAACCTCTCGGATGCCAAGCGGCAAGAGCTTTTGGAAGATGCCCGCGTTGCCTGGCAGTATTTCGAAAATTTCACTGATCCCAGGACCGGGTTGTGTCCGGCGACAGTGGACTTCGCTCCGGGCGGGCGGAAACACGAGGCCGTCACGATGTGGGATGTTGGCAGTCACATCAATGGCTTAGTGGCTGCTGTGCAGATTGGCTTGATCAGCCAACCGGACTTTGAAACTGCTATCCGCAAGATCCTGCCCAATATCACGGGCAGGACCTTCATGGGACGTCACTTGCCGCAGGGATGGATCCGGACTGATCGCCGCAAATGGGGCAACAGGGACTTTGACGGATCCGACGCAGGCCGGCTGCTTGCTGCCTTGGACAACCTGCGCCGGCACAGCAGTTTCGGAGAGCAACTGGCTAAGCTTGTCGCTTCCTGGGACCTTCGGAAGGTGATCATAGAGGGCGAAATTCATTCGGTCACAAGTGGAGAACTTGAGACTTCATATGTGTCACATAGCGCCCATTACTCGGCATTGGCCTTCCGGCGCTGGGGGATTGCTGCCAAATCCCCATATGAGGTGTTTTCTGGCCGGTCGGCGGCCGATGGGCAAATGGCATTGCTGGAAGCTGCAGCCAAAATCGGGCCGTTCGGCGCAGAACCCCTGCTGCTTGAAGCAATGGAAATGGGGATGTCGAAGGAAAGCGCCTATCTGGCGGACGTCCTGTTTGCCGCCCAACTGGAGGACTTTCGCGAGACCGGCCGGCTCATTTGCGTCTCGGAAGGGCCAATCGACAAGTCGCCCTGGTTCCTCTATCAGGGGTTGCAACTGGATGCAAAGAAACGGACCTGGGCCTTTGACACGGTTGGGCAGGAGCCTGAATACAGAACGCCTGAGTTTCGTGAGGAAAATCTGGTTATCAGCAGTAAGGCTGCTTTTCTCTGGTCAGCTTATCAGCCGCATGAATACTCTGAGAAACTATACAGGTTCACTAGAAGTGCCGCGAAAACAAAGAACGGGTTTGCGTCGAGCATCTACCTTAAGACCGGTCGAACAACCGAGACCTACTCTGACTTGAATACAAACGGTGTTATTCTTCAGGCCATTGCCCATCGTCTTGCCCGCTCCAACTGACAGGCTTAAGCCGGCAAGACATGGATTTACTGCAGCTTCGCGTCAAAGGGCTGCACACCCGCTGGCTGCAATTTCCCCTGGTGTAACCGGGTAGCCAGGACCGGGATTTAGAATTACCGGCTGAATTCCCGTGATACGGTTCATGCAGCGGTCGACCCAATTCTCGTCGATACCTTGGCCGCCAACGTAGATATCCAACCAATCGTGCCCCTGGTAGCCGCTGTGGCAAGGGCCTGCTTGCGGTTTCGGCCCGTCACCGCAAAGATCCTCGACAATTGCGTATCTTTGCAGGTTTTTAACATAGAATTTCGTGCCTGCAGGGTAGTCCATGTAGCTGCGGCCGTTTCGTTTCACATGCCCGACTGCAAGAGTGATCGGATCCTCGTAGGTTCCTGTTCCGCCAGCCTGCCGGTGGATCACTGGCCGGGCAATCTGTGCCGATCCGCGGGGAGTGTTATCCCAGTAACTGTAGCCAGTCAAGAAAACGTTCATGTTTTGTTCCATTTCGTACATGGAACTTCTGCCAATTTCTCTAGGCATTCCTTCGTCAACTAGGAGGCGGGTGCTTTGCACTCCCTCGAGACTGTCGTTGGAATTTCCACTCACACTACAAGCAGCTATTGAAAGCAACGCCCCGGTTAAGAGCAAAATTCTGGAAACTTTGTAGGTCATACCGCCATCCTGTTTTACTGAGAACTCAGGAAGCCGCAGCGCACTTAGATATTGCGGCCGCCAACGGTGGCAATATGCATGATGGATGATAATAACATGTTAAAATAAAAGGGAGAATTTTAACTCTCCCAATCCTCTGAAGTCAGCCGTGTTGCTTAGAGAAGTCGCTGCAGGCTTTCCAAGCGTTTCGTGCTGGATTTCTGTGTTAAGTAGCAACAGAACAGCGGCACTGACCCGTTGCCGTAGCCGAATGCAGAAAAAAGGGAGTGCGGATGATCAAAATTGCAGCCTTTCAACTAGCAATTCGAACAGAGCCGCGGACCCTTGGGGGGGTCGTTGAAGTCAGATACTCTGGTAAATATCTCACTGGAATCACAAAACCTTTGATGGCGAATGAAGTCAACTATGTTTGCGATGTTCGTTTCGGTAAGGAGGGCTGCACTAGAAGCTAGGGTCAAGACCCATATGCAGTAGATGACGGTAGCGGCCAGCGTGATTGCAGATAGGAAGGCTTTCGGGGATCTGTCATATCCAGTCGCGACACGCCGCCTATCCCTCAGCCTGCCGAACATGAGCTCAATGCCATTGCGTCGCCTGTATCGGTGCGGTTCAAACCCCAAATGGCTGAAACTGATGGCTAAGCGGCTACTGAGGGTCCACTGGTAAAGGACGGCTTCGTCCCACTCCTCGATGGTCGATCCCGGTCGCGGCGAACGGGCGGTTTGGATTTGGCCGAAATTTACGCCGATGAATGACCGCAATCGGGAAATCCGCTACGTCGCCACAAGAACTCTGCCGCAAGGGCGAAAGCTTTCTGCATCAGCAATAGCGGCGTGAGCAAAAGGCCGCAAAGTCCGGATCTGGTCACCATGCTGAGGCCTCCTTACCCTGCCTTGGTCAGCGACAGGAACACATCCTCCAGGTCCGCTTCCTCGGTCTTCACGTCGCGGATTGAAATCCCTGCCGCATGGACCGCGGCCAGCACGTCTTCGGCGCTGGTGGCCTGGCTGCGGTAGCGCAAGCAGACGGCGCCGTCTTCGCGCAGCTCGGACTCAATGCCGTCTCCTTGCGGCAGCACCGTGACCGGCACTGCGGGCTGCACCACCATGGTCTTGGCGTCCAGCCGGCCCAAGAGGCTGGACTTGGTATCGCGTGCCACCACCTCGCCCTGGTTGATGATGGCGATCTCGTCGCACATCTCCTCGGCCTCTTCCAGGTAGTGGGTGGTGAGGATGATGGTCATGCCCTGCGCGTTCAGCTTGCGGATGTTCTCCCACAGCATCTGGCGCAGCTCGATGTCGACGCCCGCGGTGGGTTCGTCCAGCACCAGCACCGAGGGGCGGTGGACCAGCGCCTTGCCCAGCAGCAGCCGCCGCCGCATGCCGCCTGACAGGGTGCGGGCATAGGCCTCTGCCTTGCCCTCCAGGCCGATCATCCGCAGGATCTCGTCGCTGTGGCGTTCGGCCTTCGGCACGCCGTACAGCCCTGCCTGCACCTCCAGCGCGCCGCGCGGGGTGAAGAAGGGGTCGAGGTTCAGCTCCTGCGGCATCACGCCGATTGCAGCGCGGCTCTGGCGCGGGTTTGCGTCCTGGTCAAAACCCCAGATCGAGACCGAGCCGGAGGTCTTGCGCACCAGGCCCGCCAGGATGTTGATCATCGTCGATTTACCCGCGCCGTTGGGACCCAAGAGCCCGAAGACCGAGCCGCGCGGCACTGTCAGGTCAACGCCCTTCAGCGCGTGTTTCTCCGGCTGGCCCTTATGGCCCTTGTAGATTTTGCGCAAAGCTTTGATCTGGATTGCGTCCGCACTCATCGCCGCACTTGCCCCCGGTTTTTCCTTGGCTCATAAAAGCGCCTAGCCGAAAAGTGAAAGGACTGCCAGCCATGAGCACCGAAGCGCCGGAAACCAGGATCGTGAACAGCCGCAAGGTGGCCTGCGACGGCAGCGAAGGCGCGCTGGGGCATCCGCGGGTCTATCTGCAGATCCCGGAGGAGCAGGGCTGGGTCGAATGCCCCTATTGCGACTGCAAGTTCATCTATGAGGACGCGGCCAAGGCGGCGGAGTGATCCGGGCCGCAGCAGGCTGCAAAGGCAGTGTCCGGGCGCCGGAAAATTCGAATTTTCCGGCCAAATTTCTTTGAAGAAATTTGCCTGCATCCGGTAGTGTCCGATGCGGGAAACAAGCGCGGGCAGCGGATATGGCACAGCTTCTGATCGTCTACCACTCACGCACTGGCGGCAGCCGCCGGATGGCGGAGGCCGCGTATGAGGCCGCACGCGATGAGACCCGGACCATTCTGAAGCGGGCCGAAGATGCCGGGCCGGAGGATCTGCTGGCAGCGGATGGGTATATCTTCTGCGCACCGGAGAATCTGGCGGCGCTGTCCGGCCAGATGAAAGAGTTCTTCGACCGCTGCTATTACCCGGTTCTGGGACGGATCGAGGGGCGGCCTTATGCGCAGATGGTCTGTGCCGGCTCCGACGGGGAGAACGCGGCGCGGCAATGCGCGCGGATCGCCACCGGCTGGCGCCTGAAAGAGGCGCAGAGGCCGCTGATTATCTGCACCCATGCGCAGACGCCGGAGGCCATTCTGGCGCAGAAGGTGATCCCGGCGGAGCAGCTGGAGGCCTGCCGCGAACTGGGGCTGGCAATGGGCGCGGGGCTGGCGATGGGGGTGTTTTGATTATTTTCGCCTATTGCTCACGCCTTGTCTGAAGCTTGAGCAGCGATAGGCATCACAAGCTACTCTTTTCCGGCCGCATAGATATCAAAGTCCACGGCAATTCCACGAGCACCAAGCAGCCTCATTGTTTCAGGCGAGATGCAAAAACCTTCGTTTTCGTCACTTAGGAACAAGCCACAGAACAGATGAACATCAAAACGGCGGCAAAGGTCTTGCCAGACACCGAGATTGTCAGTTGTTCCCTGAAGAATTTGAGCAACCTGTGCGTCCAAATTTCCCGGCTCCATTCGGCTAGCGTTGATTTTCCAAGACCCGGTACTGGCCGTCCGAAAACCTTGTTTGGGCAATGCGATCGTATCGCCCTTCCGTTCAAACCGGTCGGGCTCTTTACCTAGCACAGCCGTCAGCTCTGCCGGATCAAGATCATCTCCCAAAATTCGCAGCGCAGCTGCGCTCCTGCTAAGTCGTGCCATTTTTCCGCCAAGTCATCTGAAACACATCCGCACAGCTATTTGTAAAGCCGCGTGTCCTGCAGAAACACTGTATCAAAGAGTGCAAATGCGGTCGCGGCCATCCCGGTTCCAACCACGCTTTCACGATCGAGAGCGTGGTCAGCCAAACCGCTGGTTGCGGATGGGCGGCCGCCAGCGTCAACGACCATAACACCCGGGCCGTCCTCGTTTTCAAAATGCATCAGAGAAACAGCGGTCCGGTCAGCAGGGGATGCGCCCTCCCCCCACGGGCCGATGATGAAGTCATAGTTTGCCGGGTGACAGTCAAGCGCGGCGCCGGCAGTCCAGTGCACATAGTAGCTGGCGACCGTGCCTGCCGGGGCATGAACAAATCCCCAGGCCAAGCGGGTTTCATTGCCGCAACAATCGCAAACCCCGCTGCTTTGACCAAGCGGTTCCACTTCGTATTCGGATTTTTTAACGGCATCCTGCATAGGACCCGTCTACCTATGGCTGAGCTGCACGTCCAGATTATCTGTTGTGCGCAACTCCGCCCTTGCTGCACTTGATAACTCCAATTGCCCTTCCCCGCAGGATCACCGATAACCGGGAAACAGAACACGAACGGATTTTCCAGGGAGCGCGGCGCATATGAGCGGGACACAATTCGGCAAGGGCTGCCATCTGCATCTGATCGACGGCTCGGCCTTCATCTTCCGCGCTTATCACGCGCTGCCGCCCTTGACGCGCAAGTCCGACGGGCTGCCGATCGGCGCCGTGGCGGGCTTCTGCAACATGCTGT
The DNA here is from genome assembly GCF_000813785.1 of Leisingera sp. ANG-DT. Taxonomy (NCBI): domain Bacteria; kingdom Pseudomonadati; phylum Pseudomonadota; class Alphaproteobacteria; order Rhodobacterales; family Roseobacteraceae; genus Leisingera; species Leisingera sp. ANG-DT. The sequence goes on along the minus strand of NZ_JWLE01000004.1, from coordinate 84,090 downwards.
TCAAGCAGGTCGAGGACAATAAGGGCCCGGATGCGCCGACCCATGTGGCGGTGATTTTCGACTATTCCGGCAAGTCCTTCCGCAACGAGATGTACGATTTGTACAAGGCCAACCGCCCGCCGGCGCCGGAGGATCTGGTGCCGCAGTTCCCGCTGACCCGCGAGGCGACCCGTGCCTTCAACATCGCCTGCAAGGAGATCGAGGGTTTCGAGGCTGACGACATCATCGCAACGCTGGCGCATCAAGCGCGCGATGCGGGCGGGCGCTGCACCATCATCTCCTCGGACAAGGACCTGATGCAGCTGGTCGGCGGCGGTGTCGAGATGCTGGATGCGATGAAGAACAAGCGCATCGACAGCGACGGCGTGGTGGAGAAGTTTGGCGTCGGGCCGGACCGGGTGGTGGATGTGCAGGCGCTGGCTGGCGACTCGGTTGACAACGTGCCGGGCGCGCCGGGAATCGGGATCAAGACCGCCGCGCTGCTGATCAACGAATTCGGCTCTTTGGAAGAGCTTCTGGACCGCGCCGAAGAGATCAAGCAGCCCAAGCGCCGCCAGACGCTGATCGAGAAGCGCGATCAGATCGAGCTGTCGAAGAAGCTGGTGCAGCTCGACTGCAATATGGAGCTGGACTTCACCCTGGACGATCTGGAAGTGAAGGAGCCGGACGCGGAGACTCTGCTGACCTTCCTGTCTGAGATGGAGTTCCGCACACTGTCCAAGCGCATGGCCGATCAGCTGGGCATGGAGGCGCCGGCGATCCCGGAAGCCCCCGCCGCAGCGGCGGCCAGTGCGGCAGCGGCGCCGGAGGCGGTGCCGTTCGACAAGGAGAAATACGAATGCGTCCGCGACGCAGCGGCGCTGCAGGTCTGGGTCGACCGCATCCGCGAGCGCGGCTGGGTGGCGGTGGATACCGAGACCACCGGCCTGGATGAAATGGTCGTCGATCTGGTCGGCATCTCGCTGTGTGCGGAGGCGGGTGAGGCCTGCTATATCCCGCTGGCGCATAAGGCCGGGGGCGATGATCTGTTTGGCGGCGAGGGGCTGTCCGAGGGGCAGATGCCGCTGGAGGAAGCGGTCGCCATGCTGAAACCGGTTCTGGAAGACCCGGCGATCATGAAAATCGGCCAGAACATGAAATACGACGCCAAGATCCTGCACCGCTACGGCGTGGATGTGGCGCCGGTGGATGACACCATGCTGATGTCCTATGCGCTGCATGCCGGCATGCACGGGCATGGCATGGATGCGCTGTCCGAACGCTATCTGGATCACACGCCGATCCCGATCAAGCCGCTCTTGGGCAGCGGCAAATCGGCGATCACCTTTGACCGGGTGCCGATCGAGGACGCGGTGCCTTATGCGGCGGAAGACGCCGACATCACCCTGCGCCTGTGGCAGGTCTTCAAGCCGCAGCTGCACCAGGAACGGGTGACAACGGTCTACGAGACGCTGGAACGGCCGCTGGTGCCGGTGCTGGCGGATATGGAGCGCAACGGCATCAAGGTCGACCGCGATACGCTCTCGCGCATGTCCAATGCATTCGCCCAGAAGATGGCGGGGCTGGAAGCCGAAATCCATGAGCTGGCGGGGGAGACGTTCAACGTCGGCTCGCCCAAGCAGCTGGGCGAGATCCTGTTCGACAAGATGGGGCTGGAAGGCGGCAAGAAGGGCAAAACAGGCGCCTATGCCACTGGTGCGGACATCCTGGAGGATCTGGCGACCGAGCATGACCTGCCCGCACGGGTGCTGGACTGGCGGCAGCTGTCCAAGCTGAAATCGACCTACACGGACGCGCTGCAGGACCATATCAATCCCGACACCGGCCGGGTGCATACGTCTTATGCCCAGACCGGGGCCAGCACCGGGCGCATGGCCTCGACCGATCCGAACCTGCAGAATATTCCGGTGCGCACCGAGGAAGGCCGCCGTATCCGCGAGGCCTTTGTGGCAGAGGAAGGCAATGTGCTGCTGTCGCTCGACTACAGCCAGATCGAACTGCGCATTCTCGCCCATATGGCCGGGATTGATGCGCTGAAACAGGCCTTTGCCGAAGGCGTCGACATTCACGCGATGACCGCCTCCGAGATGTTCGAGGTGCCGCTGGAGGAGATGACGCCAGAGATCCGCCGCCAGGCCAAGGCGATCAACTTTGGTGTGATCTACGGCATCTCGGGCTTTGGCCTGGCGCGCAACCTGCGCATTCCGCGCAAGGACGCGCAGGGGTTCATCGACCGCTATTTCGAGCGCTTCCCAGGCATCCGCAAGTACATGGACAGCACCGTCGAGTTCGCCAAGGAGCATGGCTACGTCCAGACCCTGTTCGGGCGCAAGATCCACACCGCGGAGATCAACGCCAAGGGGCCCAAGGCGGGCTTTGCCAAGCGCGCCGCGATCAACGCGCCGATCCAGGGCACCGCCGCAGACGTGATCCGCCGGGCAATGATCCGGATGCCGGAGGCAATTGCCCATCTGCCCGCGCGGATGCTGTTGCAGGTGCACGACGAACTGCTGTTTGAGGTGCCGGAGGCGGCGGTGGAGGAGACCATCGAAACCGCCCGCCAGGTGATGGAGAACGCCGCCGATCCGGCGGTGCATCTGGATGTGAAACTGGTGGTGGACGCAGGCCGCGGTTCCAATTGGGCCGAAGCGCACTAAGAACCGCCCCGCAAAGCCGGCGGGACGCTCCCGCCCGGCTTCGAACTGGCGATCTCATCCCGTTGGGCATGGCGCCGCTGGCGCGGCGCGGATTGTGCCGCGCCCTCGCCTCACCGGGTCAAGGGAGTGAACAAGCTTCCTGGAAACGCTCTGGGGGAGCGTTTCGCTTGTGAACGGGCGGAGCCTAAGGTCTCCGCGCGGTCAGCGCGGCTTGCCCTTGACGCGGCCCGCCCTGAAAACAATCGGCAGCGCCCCTCAAGGGCAGACCTGCCCTTAGGGGCTTCTCAGCGAACTCTCTGTGCGCCGCGCCAGCGGCGCCGCGCCCAACCGGTGCTGCTGCATCTTTGATGCAGCTTGCGGCGGGCGGGAGTTCCCCCTGCCCAGTTACCGCCCCGTTTCAGCTGCCCGCGGGCTGCTTGACCAGCTTGGCAACCAGCCTGCGCACCAGGGGCGCGGCGGTGAAGGCGACAGCGAAGGCAATCGGCCAGCTCAGGCTCCAGGCCTGCATCCAGGCGCCGCCGAACCCTGTGCCGAAACCCAGCGCCTTCCAGGTGGCGACGCCGGTCACGATGAAGGACATCATCCCCGACAGGATCAGGCTGAACAGCACGGGTGCAAAACGGGCGGGGAGCATGGGCGGAGTCCTTTTAATGTTACGGCATCTTATGCCTTGCTGGAATACACATTTCAATTCACGAATGTGTATTCCAGCCTGCCGCGGGCATCATGCCGCATCCGGTGGGCGGATGGCGATAGCCACGATCCGGCGCACCAGCGGCGCCACCGCCAGCACAACCGGGAAGGCCACCGGCCAGCTGTAGGCCCAGGCGGTCAGCCAGGCGGCGGCAAAGCCCTCATCCGTGCCGGCAACCCGCAGGGTGGAGATGCCCGACACGATCGAGGACATCATCAGCGACATCAGGAAACCGGACAGAAGCGGGGCAAAGCGGGCGGGGATCATGGCGGCCTCCTTGGCAGCGGGACACGGGGTTCTGCCGGAGATATGCGGTGCCTTGACTGCGGAACAATCTGCGCCGCTGCACAGATATCTGCGCAGACGGACCAGGACGACGGTCAGCCCATCCAGCCCAGGCTGTCCTCGGTGCGGCGGGTCGAAGGGGTGTATTCGGCGCTGACCCAGCCGCCATAGCCGCTGGCGTCGATGGCTTCGAACAGCTCCTGGAAATCCACCGGGCCGGTGCCCGGTTCGCAGCGGCCCGGCGCGGCGCCGATCTGCACATGCACGGCGCGGGGGCCGAAGGTCTCCCACACTTTGAGCGCGTCGCCGTGGATCATCTGCGCGTGGTAGGCGTCATACTGCAGGCCGACATTGGGGCGGTCGACCGCTTCCAGCACGTCGATTGCCAGGTTGTAGTCGTCAAGGAAATAGCCGGGCTGGTCGCCGCTGTTCAGCGGTTCAATGGTGAACTGCTGTTCCGGCGCGCGGTCGGCGGCCCATTGCAGGTTTTCGATGAAGGTCCGCTGCGCATCCGCGCCCTTGGCGTAGCCGGCCATCACGTGGATCTTGCCCGCCTTCAGCGCCTCGGCGTAGCGCAGCACCCGGCGGATGTCGCGCTGGAAGCGGTCGACGCCTTCGGGCACCGCCGCATAGCCGGGCATACCGCCGGTGTAATTGGGCGGCGGCGCGTTGATCAGCAGCAGCCGCAGCCCGTTCGCCATCAGCGCGCGCTGGGTTTCCTTGGCGGCGAGTTCGTAAGGGTAGAGGATCTCTACCGCTTCAAACCCTGCCGCGGCGGCGGCCTGGAACCGGTCGAGATAGGGCAGCTCAGCAAACAGCAGCGAGATATTGGCCGCGAAGCGGGGCATAGGATTCTCCTTGTTGACTGAAGGTCTAGCGCCGCGCGGCGGGGCAGCCAAGGCGTCAAAAGAGCAGAATTTTCCTATTAAACTTTCGTTAACCGAAGGCGGGCTGATTTTTGCCGCACGTCACACGCGATTGACCGGATCACCAATTGCTGAAGAGGGCAGCGCCCGCCCCGTTGGGGGGCGGGCGCTGCCCGGCCTTTCGGCCGGGCGGTGGAATTGTGGATGGCTGAGAGATTACTCCACATCAATTTCAGCGGACGGAATCAGCGGGAAGAACTTGCCGCCGGACCAGACACCGAACCAGTCGCCGTAGTGTTCGCCCAGATCCGCCAGCCGGTAAAAGCTCTTGCGGTCAATCAGCGCCTCCAGGCCCGCGCGGATCATGACATAGGGGGATGGTTCACCGGTTTCGGGGTCGCGCTCTGCCCGGATCATGTGGTCCGGCCCGGCTGCGGCACTGTCGCCAATGTTGGTGGTGAAGGTGATCATCTGATCGCGCCCGTGCCCGGCCACATCGAAATCCACCGCAACAAAGGGCGCGTCCTCAACGGTGATGCCGACCTTTTCAACCGGGGTCACAAGGTAGTATTTGCCGTCCTCCAGCTTGAGAATGGAGGCAAACAGCTTGACCAGCTCGAACCGGGTGAAGGGCGTGCCGAGGTAATGCCAGCTGCCGTCGCGTGCGATGCGGATGTCCAGATCGCCACAGAACGGCGGGTTCCACAGGTGGACGGGCGGCAATCCCTTGCCCTTTCCGGCTGCTTTTGCCGCCGCGGCAATGCCTTCGGCATCGGGGGTCACGGGTTTTTGTCCGCTCATTGCTTTTGCCATTTCCTGTCAGCACGATAGAGTAACAGCATATATCCGGGAAACGAGGAATGTCATGCCTGAAACGGACGATCTGCTGGGTGATATCGAAGCGCTGGAGGACAAGCTGCAGAAGGCGCGCGAATCGATCACCAAACGCTTTATCGGACAGGAGCGGGTGGTGGACCTCACGCTGTCGGTGCTGCTGTGCGGCGGCCACGGGCTGCTGATCGGCCTGCCGGGGCTGGGCAAGACCCGGCTGGTGGAAACCCTGAGTACGGTGATGGGGCTGGATGGCAACCGGATCCAGTTCACCCCCGACCTGATGCCTGCGGATATTCTCGGCTCGGAAGTGCTGGATACGGCAGAGGACGGCCACCGGTCGTTCCGCTTTGTGCCGGGGCCGGTGTTCTGCCAGCTGCTGATGGCGGATGAGATCAACCGCGCCAGCCCGCGCACCCAATCGGCGCTGTTGCAGGCGATGCAGGAGCGGGTGGTGACAGTGGCGGGCGAGGACCGGTCCTTGGGCGCGCCGTTCCATGTGCTGGCGACCCAGAACCCGATCGAGCAGGAGGGCACCTATCCGCTGCCGGAGGCGCAGCTGGACCGGTTCCTGCTGCAGATCGACGTGAATTACCCGGACCGCGCAACCGAGCGGGATATCCTGCTGGCGACCACCGGCGTTGAGGAGGACGAGGCCTATCAGGTGTTCACGGCGGGAGAGCTGATCGCGGCGCAGACCCTGCTGCGGCGGATGCCGGTGGGGGAATCGGTTGTCGAGATGATCCTGGATCTGGTGCGCGCCTTCCGCCCGGATGAGCCGGGCGTGTCGGACCATGTGGCGCAGACCGTGGCCTGGGGGCCGGGTCCGCGGGCGGCGCAGGCCTTGATGCTGGCCGTGCGGGCACGGGCGCTGCTGGAGGGGCGGCTGGCGCCCAACGCAGAAGACGTGCTGGACATGGCGAAACCGGTGCTGAGCCACCGGATGCAGCTGAACTTTGCCGCGCGCGCACGGGGTGAGAGCCTGGCGGCGCTGATCGAGGAAACCGCGAGCGAACTGGCCCGGACCGGGGCCGCCGCGTGACCAGGCCTGCGGCCTCTGACGCTGCAACCGGATTGCGGCACCGGGCGGAGGCCGAGGCCAGCGCCCTGCCGCCGCTCCTGGTGCAGGCGCGGCATCTGGCAGGCTCTGTCCTGATGGGCGAGCATGGCCGCCGCCGGGCTGGAACGGGGGATGATTTCTGGCAGTACCGCCCGGCGCAGGCCGGCGACAGCCGCCGGATGATCGACCACCGGCGGTCTGCCATGGGTGATGTGCAGTACGTGCGCGAGCGGGAGTGGCAGATTGCCCAGACGGTGCACCTGTGGGTCGATACCGGCGCCTCGATGCGCTTTGCATCTGCGCCCAAGCTTCCGCAGAAAGCGGACCGCGCGCGGTTGCTGGGCCTCGCCGCCGCGGTGCTGATGGTGCAGGGCGGCGAGCGGGTGGGCCTCACCGGCGGCACGCTGCCGCCGCGGCGCGGTAATGTGCAGATCCTGCGTCTGGCGGAGGCGCTGTCGGATGACGACGCTGAGGATTACGCCCCGCCCGGCCACCGGGCGCTGATCCCGCATGCGCGGGCGCTGTTTATCTCGGATTTTCTGGGTCCTTTTGAGCCGGTGGAGCAGGCGCTGTCCAAGGCTGCTGCGCGTGGGGTGCGTGGCGTGCTGCTGCAGGTGCTGGACCCGGCAGAGGAGGCTTTCCCATTCGCAGGCCGCACGCTGTTTCAGAGCATCGCGGGCGGTGTCACACATGAAACACTGAAGGCCTCTGCCCTGCAGGAGCGCTATCTGGACCGGCTGGCAGAGCGGCGGGACGCGCTGGAACGCCTCTGCCGCGAGGCCGGCTGGCGGTTCGGGCAGCATCACACGGGCGACGCGGCGCAGGCGGCGCTGATGTGGCTTTACCATGCACTGGAGCGGACCGCGCCATGACCATGATTGCAGGCATCGGCTTTACCGCGCCCTGGCTTTTGCTGGGCTTGCTGGCGCTGCCGGTGCTGTGGCTGCTGTTGCGGGCGATCCCGCCTGCGCCGAAACGCCAGCCGTTCCCGGCGGTGACGCTGCTGTTGGGGCTGAAGGATGATGAGAGCCTGTCGGACCGCACGCCATGGTGGCTGCTGCTGCTGCGTCTGCTGGCGGTGGCAGCGGCGATCATTGGCCTGGCGGGGCCGGTGCTGAACCCCGCGACCGAAGACACCGGCGGCAGCGGGCCGCTGCTGATTGTGATGGACGCCAGCTGGGGCGGCGCGGCGGGCTGGAAACAGACCAGCGCCCAGGCCGCGGTGCAGCTGGACGAGGCCGGACGGGCAGAACGCCCGGTGGCGGTGCTGCGCCTCAGTGCACCGGAGGCCCTGCAGTTCCGCGCCGCCAGCGACTGGCAGCGGCAGCTGGCCGGGCTGGTGCCGCTGCCCTGGCAGCCGGGGCCGGAGCAGCTGGCGCAGGCGCTGGAGGCGATTGGCGCCGCCGAGGGCGGTTTTGACACTGTCTGGTTCAGCGACGGGCTGGACTATCCGGGCCGCGAAGGGCTGATCGAGGCGCTGGGACAGCGCGGCGGGATCGAGGTTTATGAACAGCCGCTGCCGGTGCTGGGGCTGCTGCCCGCGAGCTACACAGGCAGTGCAATTGAGCTGACGGTGCAGCGCAGCCGCGCCGGGCCAGCGCAGGAGATTTCCGTGGTGGCGCAGGGCAAGGATCCGGGCGGCACCGAGCGCAGCCTGGCGTCGCTGCCGCTGCGGTTTGCGGATGGCGCCCGCACGGCCTCGGCTGAACTGTCACTTCCCTCCGAATTGCGAGCGCGGCTGTCCCGGTTTGAAGTCCGCGGCGTGAACTCGGCAGGTGCGGTGGCGCTGACCGATGACTCGTTAAGGCGGCGCGAGGTGGCGCTGGTGTCCTCTGAAAGTGCCGACGAGGGATTGGCGCTCTTGTCGCCGCTGCACTACCTGCGCCAAGCGCTGGCGCCCTCGGCGGAGCTGCTGGAAGGCGCGCTGCGGGACCTGCTGCCTGCCAACCCCGATGTGATCGTGCTGGCCGATGTGGCGCGGCTGGCGCCCGCGCAGGAAGAGGCGGTGATTGAATGGGTGGAAAACGGAGGCCTGCTCTTGCGCTTTGCCGGGCCGCGGCTGGCCGCGAGCGATACCGCGCGCGCAGGCGAGGAGCCGCTGATGCCGGTGCGCCTGCGCATTGGCGGGCGCAGCATCGGCGGCGCCATGAGCTGGGGCGAGCCGAAGACGCTGGCGCCCTTTGGCGAGGGCTCGCCGTTCTACGGGCTGGAGGTGCCGGGCGAAGTCTCGATCAGTTCGCAGGTGGTGGCGCAGCCGGACCCGGAGCTGGCCGGCCGGGTGATTGCGGAACTGGCGGACGGCACGCCGCTGGTCACCCGCAAGACGCTGGGCCAGGGCCAGGTGGTTCTGTTTCACGTGACCGCCAACGCGGAGTGGAGCAGCCTGCCGCTGTCGGGCCTGTTCGTGTCGATGCTGGAGCGGCTGGCGGTGTCCTCCTCGGCCGCGCAGCCCAAGGCCGGGGATCTGGAAGGCACCACCTGGACGCCGGTCGAGGTGCTGGATGGTTTCGGCCGGCTGGAGGCAGCAGAGACGCTGCCCGGCGTGGCAGGCCCGGATCTGGTGGCGGCACCCGCGGGGCCGGAGCTGCGGCCCGGGGTTTATGACGGAGGGCGGCGGATGCTGGCGCGCAATGTGCTGCGCCCGGATGATGAGCTGATGGCCGCGCGCTGGCCGGCCTCGGTTGCCGTCAGCGGCTATGGCGCGCCGCAGGAGCTGCCGCTGGGCGGTACGCTGCTGACGCTGGCGCTGGGGCTTCTGGCGCTGGATGTGCTGGGCACGCTGGCGGTCTCCGGCCTGCTGGGCCGCGCCCGCACCGCGGCGCTGGCTGCGGCGCTGGGGATCGCAGCACTGGCCGCGCCGCAGGATCTGCGGGCGCAGGACGCCCCTTCCCCAGCCCCCTCGCAGGAGCAGACGCAGGCGGATCTGCGGGCAGCGGCGCTGGCCTCGGAACTGGTGCTGGCGCATGTGCTGACAGGTGACGCGCAGGTGGACCGGGTGGCGGCGGCGGGCTTGCGCGGGCTGACGGACACGCTGTTCTTCCGCACCTCGGTTGAGCCTGCCGCGCCGGCAGCTGTCGACCTGGAGCGCGATGAACTGGCGTTTTACCCGCTGCTCTACTGGCCTGTCACCCGCGATCAGCCGCTGCCCTCCTCGGAGGCTTATACGAAGCTGAACACCTATCTGCGGTCCGGCGGGATGATCCTTTTTGATACCCGCGATGCGGATCTGGCGGCCTCTGGCGCGACCAGCCCGGCGGCGCGGCGGCTGCAGCAGATTGCGCTGCCGCTGGATATCCCGCCGCTGGAGGTGGTGCCGCAGGATCATGTTCTGACACGCGCCTTCTACCTGCTGCAGGCCTTTCCGGGCCGCCACGGGCGCGGCCCGGTCTGGGTCGAGGCGGCACCGCCGGATGCGGAGCAGGCCGAGGGCATCCCCTTCCGCAACCTCAACGACGGGGTGACGCCGGTGGTGATCGGCGGCAACGACTGGGCCGCGGCCTGGGCGGTGGATGACAACGGTCGGCCGCTGCTGCCGGTCGGGCGCGGCTATGCCGGGGAGCGGCAGCGGGAGCTGGCGTTCCGGTTCGGCGTGAACCTGGTGATGCATGTGCTGACCGGCAACTACAAATCCGACCAGGTGCATGTGCCGGCCCTGCTGGACCGGCTGGGGCAATAGGAGCGCGCGATGACACAGACGATCCTGTTTGACCCGCTGGTGCCCTGGCCCGTGATCTGGACCGCAGGCGCGGTGACCCTGACCGCCTTGCTGCTGGGGTTGTGGAAGGGGCTGTCCGGCTGGGCGCTGCGGGCGCTGGCGGCACTGGTGCTGCTGGCGGCTCTGTCAGGTCCGGTGCATCAGAGCGAGGACCGCGCGCCGCTGAGCGATATCGTGATCGTGACGGAAGACCAGACCGCCAGCCAGCAGTTGCGCGACCGCCCGGAACAGACGGAGCGCGCGCGCAGTCAGTTGAAGGCGGCGCTGGCGGACCGGCCCAACACCGATGTGCGCTGGGTCACCGTGCCGGATGGCGAGGGCGACGAGGGCACAAGGCTGATGGCAGCCGTTGCGCAGGCCTTGGCGGATGAGCCGCGAGCGCGGGTGGCGGGGATCATTGCCCTCTCGGACGGGCAGGCGCATGACGCCGATCAGCCGGTGAACCTGCCCGCCCCGATGCACCTGCTGCTGACTGGCCGCGAAGACGACTGGGACCGCCGCCTGATCGTGAAGAACGCGCCTGGCTTTGCCATCATCGGCGAGCCGGTCAAGCTGACGCTTCGGATCGAGGATCAGGGTGCGGTGCCGGTTCAGGGTGGTTTTGCCGACCTTGAGGTTTCAGTCGCGGGCGGGCCGCCGCAGCGGTTTGCCCTGCCCGTCGGCGTCGATTTCGAACTGCCGATGGTGCTGCAGCACGGCGGGCGCAACGTGATCCAGTTCTCTGTGCCGGAGGAGCCGGGCGAGCTGACCGCGCGCAACAATCAGGCGCTGGTGCAGATCAACGGGGTGCGCGACCGGCTGCGGGTCTTGCTGGTGTCGGGTGAGCCGCACGCGGGCGGGCGCACCTGGCGCAACCTGTTGAAATCCGACAGCGCTGTGGATCTGGTGCATTTCACCATCCTGCGCCCGCCAGAGAAGCAGGACGGGGTGCCGGTGGAGGAGCTGTCGCTGATCGCCTTCCCCACCCGCGAGCTGTTCCTGGAGAAGATCGAGGATTTCGACCTGATCATCTTTGACCGCTACAAGCGGCGCGGCATCCTTCCGGCGGTCTATCTGGACAATGTGGCCAATTACGCGATGGGCGGCGGTGCGGTGCTGGTGGCGGCGGGCCCCGATTTTGCCAGCGCCGACAGCATCTATCGCTCGCCGCTGTCGCTGATCCTGCCGGCAGAGCCTTCGGCGCGGGTGCTGGAGGAAGCCTACCGCCCGGAAATCACCAATTTGGGCAAGCAGCATCCGGTAACCTCGGGGCTGGAGGGGGCGGCAGACTGGGGCCGTTGGCTGCGCCAGATCGAGCTGCGGACGCCGGAGGGCCATGTGCTGATGAGCGGTGCCGGCGAACGCCCCCTCTTGGTGCTGAACCGGGTCGGCGAGGGCCGGGTGGCCCTGCTGGCCTCGGACCATGCCTGGCTGTGGAGCCGCGGCTATGAGGGCGGCGGGCCGCAGCTGGAACTGCTGCGCCGTCTTGCGCATTGGATGATGAAAGAGCCGGAGCTGGAAGAAGAGGCGCTGTGGGCCGAGGTGACGGGCCAGCGGATGCGCATCCTGCGCCGCACGCTGGCAGGTGGGGTGGGACCGGTGACGGTCACTGCGCCCGATGGCTCTACCGTGGCGCTGAATCTGCGTCAAACTGCGCCGGGTCAATGGGAAGCCCGCTATGAGGGGCCGGAGCCGGGGCTGTACCATCTGCAAGAAGGCGAGGAGAGCACGGTGGTGGGGCTAGGTCCTGCGGCACCGAAGGAGTTTGAGGAAACCATTGCCACCGGGTCTGTGCTGGCACCGGTGCTGGCGCCCCTGCGCGGCGGTGTCCTGCGGCTGGAAGACGGGATGCCGTCCTTGCGCAACGTGCGGCCCGGGCGGCCCGCATCAGGGCGCGGCTGGATCGGCCTGACCCCGCGGGAGGCTTATGAGACGCTTTCAGTGTCCCAAGGCCCGCTTCTGCCCAGCTGGCTGGCGCTGCTGCTCGCGTCCTTCTTCCTCCTCGCAGGCTGGCTGCGTGAGGGGCGGCGCTAGGCGGCTGCCGCAGCCGGGGCTCTCCCGCCTTTCGCAGGTTTTCTGGCAAAAACCCGCGAGCGTTGGGCCAAGCGCCGCGCCAAAGGCGCGGCGCGGGTCGCTTCGGGCACAGCCCGAAGCGAAACACCTCATCCCAACGGCAGCGGATTATTCCGGGAAAAACACCTCAACAACCGGGTCACCCGGCAGGCCCTGATAGGTCACGCTGACCCCGCCCTTGGTCTTTTGCGGCGGAAACAGCGGACCGAAGGAGCCGACGGAAATCAAGTCTCCGGCTTTGAACACCACCCCCTTGGAGCGCAGCCACAGGGCGGCATTGACCGGGTTGCCCAGTACCGCCCGGCCGGGCGCCTGAACCAGAACGCCGCCCGCCGCATCGCGCATTGTGACCGACATCTCCTCCAGCATCCGGGCCATTGCTGCCGGGTCCTCCACCGGAAGTGGCGCGCCGAGGACGCCGAGACGGGTACCAACCCCCATTGCGGTGATCGTCTCAGCCGTGAAGGGCTGGTCCTTGGCAAGCGTCAGGTCGGGCAGTTCGATAAAGGGGCGGATGGCGGAGATATGGGCGAGGGCTTCCGCAGGCGTGGTTGCATTGTTGATGCCGTCATCGGCGACCACCAATATCAGGTCGGCCTCAACCTTCGGGATGGCGCCCCAAGGCGCATCCAGGGTAGCGCCGTCCTCAAGCATCATGTTCTGAAACAGCAGGCCCCGCACCGGCTCGGTGGCGCCGAAACGCTCTTGCGCGGGTTTGCTGGTGAGGCCGGCCTTGTAGCCGATCACCGGACCCAAATGCGGCTCCAGCGCGGCGGCCAGTTTGGCCTGGGAACACAGCGCGTCCTCCATTCTGCCGCCGGGCGACAGCGCCTGCGCAGGGGTCTTGGCCAGGTAGCTCTCCATGAACTCGGCGACTTCGGCATCACTGGCGCAGGCGGCCATGGCGACGGGGGCCGTAACGGCAAGGGCGCAGGCGGCGAGCAGTGGCTTCAGCATGAAAGGGCCTCGAAGAAAATTGCGGGATCAATCGATCCTCAGGTTAACCCGGTCGGAGCGGCCGGCGCCATCGACAATCACCAGCGAGGAGAAGCCGGGGCCGGGGCTGGGCAGGGAGAACTCGCGCCTGCGCTGGCCCGAGAGCACCGGCTGGCCGTTGGCCATCACCAGAAACGGCGCGGTGCCGCCGCGGAGTTTCAGAGTGAGGTCAGCACCCTCCAGCATCAGCCGGGCGCCTTCGGGCGGAAAGATCAGCTCCGGTGCGTCTGCTGGTTCAGAGAAGGCCGCATCCCGCGGGCGGAAGCGCTGCAAGGGCGGCGGCAGGTCTGCGGAGCTGACGATCAGCGTAGCGGGGGGCGGCGGCGGCAGAGGATCGAGCGCGGGTTTCAAACGGCCAAAGGCCTCAAACAGCACCGGTGCAGCCAGGTCGCCGCCGAAGATGCCGGGCACCGGCGTGCCGTCGGCACGGCCCATCCAGACGCCGATCACGTGGCGCCCGTCCCAGCCGATCGCCCAGGCATCGCGGTGGCCATAGGAGGTTCCGGTCTTATAGGCGATGGTTCCGGCCCGCGCACTGGCAGGGACCGGCAGCCCGCGCAGGATGTCAGCGACCTGCCAGGCGGCCTCGGGGGAAGTGAGGCGGCCTGCGGGCTGCAGCGCGTTGCCCTGCATCATGCGAAGGCGCGGCCCCTGCCCGCCTGCGGCCAGCCCCGTGTAAAGCTGCACCATGTCCTGCAGGCTGATGCCGAGGCCGCCGAGCGACAGCGCCAGCCCTGGCGCGCCGCCGGGGAGTTCCGGGCTGGCGCCGCTGGCGCGCAAGGACGCCATCACCCGGGCCGGGCCAAGCTCTTGCGTCAGTGTCACCACGGGGATGTTGAGGGACAGGTGCAGCGCCTCACGCACGGTTATGTCGCCGCGGAATTCGCCGTCGAAGTTCTGCGGCGCGTAGCCTGCGAAATTGACCGGGCCGTCGTGGACCAGAGTTTCCGGATGCGCCAGCCCCTGGTCGAAGGCGAGGCCGTAGATCAGCGGTTTCAGAGTGGAGCCGGGAGAGCGGATGGCCTGCGTCATATCGACAAAACCGCGCCGACTTGTATCGGAGTAACCAGGGGAGCCGACCATCGCCAAAACTTCTCCGGTCTGGTGGTCAGCGGCGATGAGCGCGGCGGAGAGGCGCGGGTCTGAGCTGCGCACGGCTTCACCCAGCAGGGTTTCCATCCGGGATTGCACTGCGCCGTCGAGTGTGAGGCGCAGCTGGCGTTTGCCGGGATGCTGCGCCGCGACCCGGTCCGACAGATGCGGCGCGAGGCGCGGGAAGGCGGCCATCTTGTAAGGCAGTACGGTCTGGCGGCCGGCAGCGGCCTGTTCTGCACTGAGGATGCCTTGGGCTTCCATGCGCTTCAGCACCCGGTCGCGGGCCTTGCTGGCGGCCTCGGGGAAACGGTCGGGGCGGCGGCGTTCAGGGCTCTGCGGCAGGGCGACCAGCAGCGCGGCCTCAGCCGGGGTCAGGCGCTTTGGCTCCTTGGCGAACCAGCTGTAGGTCGCAGCGCGGATGCCTTCCGCTGCACCGCCATAGGGAGCGTGGGTCAGGTAGAGGGTGAGGATCTGATCCTTGCTGAGACGGCGTTCCAGCGCCAGCGCCACTCGCATCTGCCGCAGCTTGCCCGCCCAGCGCCCGGTGGTGCCGTCTTCCAGCAGGCGCGCCACCTGCATAGTGAGGGTGGAGCCGCCGGAAACGGCGCGGGTGTTCCACAGCGCCTGGCCTGCAGCGCGCAGGAGGGCGATGGGGTCAACGCCGAAGTGGGAGCGGAACCGTTTGTCCTCGTAGCGCAGGAGCATCTGCAGGAAGCGCGGGTCGACGTCGGCCGGCTGGACGGCAAGGCGCCAAAGGCCGTCGCCCACGGGGTAGGCACGCAGCAGCTTGCCGTTGCGGTCGAGGACTTCAGTGGATGTCTCGGTGAGGGTGAGAGGGAGGTTTGTGCGGTCTATCCAGGTGTCAAAGGCCCGGTGGGCCGAGAAGGCAGCGACAAGACCAAGCGCTAGAACAGCCGCACCCCATTTCCACTTCCTGCCTGGCCGATAGGCCGGGCAGCGCCCGTCCGCCCCCCCGGGCGGGCGATACTCGCCCCCCCGCGGACGGGCAATGCCCTTAGTTCTTTTGAACAGGCGTTTCACCTAACCTCCACACGCCCTGCCGCCGTACGGGCGCGGTAGGCCGGGCGGTACATGTCCTCGACCGAGGCCGCCGGATGGAGGAACACGCCGGATGTCACTGCACGAACCACATAGGCCAGCGTCACCTGTCCGGCGTCGCGCACATTCACCGCCGCCAGGAAGCGGTCGCTGCGGAACTCGGCGTGTTCCGCCTCAGCCGGGTTCAGCCAGTCGAGATCGCGCAGATCGCCGGAGCGCAGGAGGTTGGGGTTGTCGATCTCAAATCCCGCAGGCAGCGGGTCGTTGATCATCAGCCGGGCGCCGGTTTTCTCATGCGGCGTCACCCGCAGGACGGCGACAAAGCGGGCGCCTGCTTGCACGGACTGCACCTCCAACGGCTGCCCCTCCAGCGTGAAGTAGCTGCGCTCGATGGTGTAGCCGAAGCCGCCTGCGGCCGGCGGAACCTCTGGCACGCCAAGGGTGGTGAGGGTTATTTCAGCTGTTTTGCCGCTGGCGGCGGTCAGTGCCAGTTCCGGCACGTCCTGACCGTCAGCCGCCTGCACAAACGGGCCCTGGACCGGCTGGCCGTTCACGAGTAGACCTGCGTCCTCGGGATTCTGCGCCAGCGCATGGGCGGCCATCAGGGTCCACGCGGATTCTTGGGTGGAGCGATAGCCGCTGGCGTTTGAAAGCCGCGCGGACAGGCCGGCGCGGTCCACGGCCTCTGATCCGGCTTCAGCCGCCAGAGCCAGAACGCCCGCGGTGTCGCGCAGGCGGGTGCCGAAATCGGCGCGCCAGAGGCGGGCTTCACCTTGGCTCTCGGCACCGATCATCTGCGCGGCGCGGGCAAACATCCGGTCGGCGCGGCGCTGGTCGCCATAGGCGGCAAGCGCGGCACCCAGCTGGGCGGCAGCAAGGGGCGTGGCAAAACCCTCGCCCTTCACATCAGCGTAATAGCGCAAGTCGCCCATCTGGGCCGCGCCTTCACGGGCCAGCACCAGGAGGGCATAGGCGATCTCCTCGCCGCCGATGTCGAAATCGGCAGCATAGTTGATGCGGTTGCGCAGGTTGTCCATTGCCTGGGCAAAGGCCTGTTGCGGCACCTCATAGCCTTGCGCACGGGCGCGGCTGAGGAAGTCGCTGGCATAGGCATCCAGCCAGAACTCGCCGCTGTCGGCGCGCCAGAGGCCGAAGGCTCCGCTGGGGGCCTGGCGGGTCAGCACCTGGCGGATAGCGGCGTTGATACGGGCATCCACCGCCGGGCCGTCACCCAGACCTGCGGCCTGGGCGACAGAGCTGAGGTAGAGGAGCGGCAGCGCCTTGGAGGTGACTTGCTCCGTGCAGCCGTAGGGGTACTGGTCCAGCTCCGCCAAGAGGCCCGGCACGTCGAATTTCGCCAGCGGGCCGGAGGAGATGGTGGCCCGGGCGGTGCCCGGGCGGAGGCCCGCGAATACGTCCTTGCTGAACAGGAAGGTGTCACCGGCTGCGAGGGTGAAACGGCGGGTTTCCGAGGTCACCGGATCATTGGCACGGACGGGCATCCGCAGGTCTTGCCGCAGCTCCTGCCCGTCCGGCGTGGTGAGGGTGAGGGTCAGCGCGTGGTCGCCCACGGTTTCAGCGGTGACGGGGAGTTCCAGCACTGCCTTGCCCTGATCTGCCAGAATGACGGAGGTTGGCAGGCTGCCGAGCGTCAGGCCGCCGGCGGTGGCTGCCGTCAGCTGCATGTCTCCGGCGGGGCCGTCTGCGTGGACGATTTCAATGCGGGCGCGGCTTTGATCGCCCGGCGCCAGGAAGCGCGGCAGCGAGGCAGTGACCACCACCGGATCGCGCACCAGCATGTCGGCCTCCGCCTGCCCCACGGCCTTGCCTGACCAGGCGACTGCCATCAGCCGCACGGTGCCGTTGAAGGCGGGCAGCGTCAGGGGGAACTCCGCCTCGCCATTGGCGTCCACTTTCAGCGGGCCGGAGAACAGCGCCACAAGGTCCTGCGTTGGCGGCGGCGATTGCATTTTCATGCCGCTGTCCGCATCACCGCCGGAGCGGATCCGTCCCATCGCACCGTTGCCGGGGTCAATGAGGCGGCCGTAGACGTCGCGCAGCTCCATCCCCAGGCGGCGCTGGCCGTAGTAATGCGCGCTGGGATCGGGGCTGGTGAAGCCGGTGAGGTTGAGGATGCCGAGGTCGACGGCGGCAACCGTCAGCCAGACCTCCTCGCCCTCAGCCGCGCCGTCCACGCGGAGTTTTGCCACTTGGGTGCCGCGCGGGCGGGTGACTTCGGGGACGTCAATCGCGACCTGCAGCTGCTGGCCGGGCTGGGTGACGCTGGCGTGAGCCAGTCCCAGGGCGCGCAGCGGGGTGCGGCCACGGTCGCCGGCCACCGGCTGGATCACGGTTGCAGTCACATAGGCGCCGCTGCCCCAGTCCTGCGTGACCTCCAGCGGGATCACGGTTTCGCCGGCAGGCACTTCCACCGCCATGCGGTGGATCAGGTGGTTGGAGACAACCGAGACCAGCGCCGTGCCCGCGGCCTGCGGCACGATACGCAGGCGGGCGGTGTCGCCGGGGGCGTAGCTTTCGCGGTCCAGCGACAGGTCCAGCCGGGCGGGGGTCTCGGTACTGCCTTCGGGCGCATACCAGCCGGCGTAGAAGTCATAGGCGGCAGAGGCATATGCGCCGTCGAGACGCTCCACCACCAGTTCATAACGGCCCCAGTCGACGGGCTGGGAGAGCGCAAGCGGGTCGCTGCCCAGCTGCGCCTCGCCGGTGGCGATACGGGTGCGGCGGGTGATCGGCTCCCAGTTCCAGTTGCCGTAGAGCTGATACCATTGATAGCGGGTTTCGACCCGGTTCAGGGTCCATTTCACGCGCATCGGCATAGGGGTGAGGTCGGGGGCCAAGGCGATCAGTTCAAAGCCGGCTTCTGAGCCTTCTGCCGCGACCTCGTCAAACTGCGGCTTGATGCCAAGGACCGGGCCCGCGGGCCGCACAGGCAGCTCCAGCGTGCGTTCCACCGGGCGGGCGGATCCATCGGCAACGCGGGTGGTTAGGGTGGCGAGCAGCGGCTTTCCCTCGGCCGGGGTGGCAGCGGGGAGGCTGGCGGAAATGACAGCGCTGCCGTCTGTGCCGGTTTCCTGGCCGCCGAAGTATTCGGTCTGGGCGGAGGAGGCCTCATCATAGCGGCCGAAGCGGAAGCCCGGCCATTCAGTCAGCGTATTGGCAGCGGTGAGACGGATGCTGCCCTCTACCTTGAGACCTGCGCCGGGGGCGCCGAACAGGTAGTCGGCTTGCAGATCAATCTGGGCTGCACCGCCCGGCTGGAGGGCATCTGCATTGGCGACCTTCTGGGTAAAGTCGATGCGCTCAGGCAGAAAATCCTCAACCAGGATCTGGCGGCTGGCCAGCGCCGGGGCCTTGAGGTCGCTCTTGATCTCGATCCGCCAGGTGCCGCGCGGGGCGGCGGGGCCGGTGGCAAGGGCAAAGACATGGCCGCCCTGATGGCCTGCGGCGGAGGTCTGGCGGGTGTATTCCACGCCGTCCGGGCGCAAAAGGATTGCGGTGAGCGGCAAGCCGTCGATGGCCTGCGCATTGCTGTCGCGGGCCAGCGCGGTCGCATGCACGGTTTCCCCGGCGCGGAAGGCGCCGCGGGTGGTCGCCAGGAACACATCCACCGGCCCCGGGGCGGGACGGCCCGAAACGCCGCGGTCGGAGAGGTCAAAGGCGGCATCATTGAGGGGCAGGAAGGTGAAATCCCCCTCCCCTGCCCGCGCGGTGATCAGCGCCGGTGCCGCGCCGCTGGTGCCGCGGGTGAGGCCTGGGGCAAAATGCACATATCCGCTGGCGTCGCTGCTGGCGGTCGCCAGAACCTCATTGGCGGCGGAGATCAGGCTGACCTCGGCATCCGCCTGCGGTTTGGCATCGCGCAGCCCCTGCACCTGCACATGCAGCCCGTCGCTACCGGACATGGTGCTGAGGCCGAGGCCGGTCAGCACAAACCACTGGGTGGCGCCTGCATCGTCATAAGGATCAGCGCCCGGCACCCGGGCGGTTAGGGCGTAAAGCCCCGGCTTCTTCTGCCCGGTCAGCGCATCTTCCAGTGGCAGGCGGCTGGTCATCACCTGATTGATGGCGGTGTCAACGCTGGCACTGCCGGTCCAGATTTCCTCGGCAATATCCGAGGCAAAATGCTCATCCTCCCACTGGGAGAGCGGCTTGGCGAAATAGCCCTCCTGCAGAGTGCGCAGCACGTTGCGGCTGCTGACCCGGCGCAGGCGCAGGTCGAGGTCCGTGACATTCACAGTTTCCACCGGCAGCGCCGCCTGACCGCCTGCGGGCAGCACATAGGCGCGGCCCGGGAAGCGGACCTGCGGGGAGCGGTCGCGGACATAGTGGGTCAGCTCCACGTCCTTCAGTAGCTGCTCGCCGCTGGCGGCGGGCAAGCCGCGGCGCAGGGTGATGCGGTAGCGCTTGCCGTGCTCCACCCCGTCCACACACAGCTGGCGGCCCTGAACGGTAACGGCCAGGCCGCCCTCGCCCATGCGGACATAGTTTTCGTAGTCGGTGCCAGCCTGTTCCAGATCTTCGGAAAACTCGGCACAGATGCGCGGTGCGGCACTGTCGCTCTCCACCGTGCTGGAGGTGACGCGGAAGCCGTATTTCCGGATGGCATGGTTCAGCAGCTCAGCGTTGGCCTTGAGAGGAATGATCTCCTCCGCCAGATGCAGGAGCGGCAGCATATCCCGCCCGCGGCCCAGTGTTTCCACCGACTCAGCCGCCTGGCGCAGCGCCTGGGCCTGCGCCTCGGGTGCCTCTGTCCGCAGGTAGCCGTTCAGCGCCGCGGAATAGGCCTGCACACGGTAACGGCGCTGCTGGCTGCGGCTGTTGCTGTCCTTGGCGGCACGCAGCAAATTTCCTGAAAATTGAGTCCAATCCGCAGCCTCATCGCTCAGCACCGCGGCCTGCGCCATCCAGCGCAGCGCAGCCAGCGACTCGCCGCCCCGAAGCAGGGTGCGGGCAGCGGTGCGGGCCTCATCTGCGTCATTGGTTTCCAGCGGGTAGTCCAGTCCCATAGTGCGGGCTAATCCGGCGGCGCGCTGCAGTTCCTGATCCGACAGGAAATCCAGCCGCGCGGCGCGCGATGCTGCGGAGGCGGCCAGCCCGGGCGCGGCGGGCTGTTTCACCGCTGACAGGGCCCCCGCATAAGGGCTGGATTGTCCCAGCGCGGATTTGGGGAAACAGGCGTTTGCCCGTTGATTGAACACGAATCCAGCGCAGTCCGCCTGCGCTGAGCAAGCCCGGGCGCAGGACGCAGCATCGGTGTCAAACAGCGGCTGCAGGTCGGATCCGAAGAAATCGGTATCCGCGTAAGCCTGGTAACGAAACTCAGGAACCGCCTGCTGCGCCTGGGCAGCCGGCAGAAACACAACAAAAGCAATGAAATAGAGAAAAGCAGAAGCAAACAGACGCGGCATGGCACCCTCCAATACTGGGGGCAGGCTGGCACGGGCTTAACGTCATAGCAAGATTCCTCCGCGTAACAAAAAGGGAGAGCAGCGCCGCTGCCCTGCGCGCAGAAATTGCTGGGCGCTATTTTGTGCTGATGGATTGCGGAGTTTGCAGGGATGAGCCTTGCTGACAAACTGGCGGAGGAACGGCGGGCAAGGCTCGCCGCCGAACGGCTGCTTGAGCTGAAGCAAGCCGAGTTGTCCGCTGCCAACCGCAAACTGGGCCGCCACGCGCTGGCGCTGACCAAGCAGATCGGCCAGACCCAGGCCGAGGTCGCCACCGTGCGTGACGAAAACGCCAAGGTGAAATCCGACCTTCACACCGCCAACGAGAAGATCGAGACCGCCGAACGGCGGCTGTGGCATTCGATCCAGGCGTTTCAGGACGGGTTTGCCTTCTTTGACGCGGCCGGCCATCTGATCGGCGCCAACACGGCTTACCTCAACATCTTTGACGGGCTGGAAGAGGTCACGCCGGGCATCACCTACGCGCGAATCCTGGAGCTGCTGATCGAAGAGGGGCTGATCAGCACCGGCAGCATGAAGGCCGGCGACTGGCATGCGATGATGACAGAGCGCTGGAAGTCCGATTCCCCGGAACCGGTTGTGGTCCAGCTCTGGGATGAGCGTTACTTGCGGCTGATTGACCAGCGCGGCCATGGCGGTGATGTGGTGACGCTGGCGCTCGATATCACCTCAACCGTGCGTTATGAGCAGGAACTGCAGGATGCCCGCGCCCGGGCCGAGGCCGCAAACCGCGCCAAATCCGCCTTCCTCGCCAATATGAGCCACGAGATCCGCACCCCGATGAACGGTGTGGTCGGCATGGCGGAACTTCTGAACGACACTGAACTGGACGATGAGCAGCGGCTTTATGCCAAGACCATCAAGAACTCGGGCGAGGCGCTGCTGGTCATTATCAATGACGTTCTGGATTACTCCAAGATCGAGGCCGACAAGCTGGAGCTGCACCCGCAGGAGTTCGACCTGGAGCGCAGCCTGCATGAGGTGGTGATGCTGCTGCAGCCCACCGCCCGCGATAAGGGGCTGGCGCTGCTGGTGGATTACGACCTGTTCCTGCCCACCCGCTTCACCGGCGACCCGGGCCGCATCCGGCAGGTGCTGACGAACCTGGCCGGCAATGCGGTGAAATTCACCAAGACGGGCCATGTCACTCTGCGGGTGACCGGCATCACCTCCCCCGAAGACGGCCAATGCGCGGTGCATGTCACCATTGAGGACACCGGCATCGGCATCCCTGCCGACAAAATCGAGCATGTGTTCGGCGAATTCAACCAGGTCGAGGACGAGCGCAACCGCAAGTTCGAGGGAACCGGCCTGGGGCTGGCGATCTCCAAACGCCTGATCGAGATGATGGGCGGCGAGATCTGGGTCGACAGCGAAGAGGGCAAGGGATCCTGCTTTGGCTTCCGGGTGCCGCTGCCGGTGACTGGCCCGGCTGAGCAGGCGCTGCCGAAACTGCCCGGCAGCCTGCGCCATGTGCTGCTGGTGGATGATGTGCCGCTGAACTGCGAGATCCTGCAGAAGCACCTGCAGATGCTGGGGCTGCAGGTGACAACGGCCGGCACTGCCGCCGAGGCGCTGGCGGCGATGCAGGGCGGCATCAGCCTGGTGCTGAGCGGCCATAACCTGCCTGGTTTGGACGGCTTGCAGCTGGCCCGCGACCTCAGGGCTTACGGCTGGGACCGGGTGCCGGTGCTGCTTCTGAACTCCAGCCCGCATGCTGCCATTGGGCCAGATGTGCGGCAGCTGGTCAGCGGCGTGCTGCAAAGCCCCGCACCGCGCAGCGATCTGTTCAGCCAGCTGGCCCGGATCGGCAGTGACGCCGCGGCTCCGGCCCCGGTTCCCGCCGCGCCTGCTCCAGCGGCGCCTGCTTCAATAGCCCCCGCAGCTGCTCCTGCGGCACCGGATGTGGTGCCGGCTCCCTCACCCGTGCCTCCTGCACCTGCTGCGGCGGTGCCGGCACAACCTGCTGTCCCTGCTGCCGCTGCCCCGCCTGCAGCCCCTGTCGTGCGCAAGATGCGGGTTCTGGCGGCGGAGGACAACAAGACCAACCAGCTGGTGTTCCGCAAGATCGTGAAGGAGCTGAACATCGAGCTGCAGTTCGCCGGCAACGGGCTGGAGGCGGTGGAGGCGTTCAAGACCTTCCGCCCTGACCTGATCTTCATGGACATCTCGATGCCGGTGATGGACGGCAAGGAAGCCACGATGGAAATCCGCAGGCTGGAAGCCGGGACAGGCACCCATGTGCCGATGGTGGCGCTGACCGCACATGCAATGGCAGGCGATTCCGAGGGTATTCTGGCTGCCGGGCTGGACCATTACCTGACTAAACCGCTGCGCAAGGCGCTGATCCACGACCAGATCCGCAGTCATGCGCCTGCAGGCGTTAAACCGGTGGAGGCTGATGGTCCGCCTGCCCAGGCTGCCGCGGGCGGCGCACCCTAAGCAGGCCCCGGGGCCCTATTGCCAGCCGCTTTCTGCCCGCGTCCCAAGGCTCGGTGGGCAAGGCTTTGGGTCCGCCACAAGCAGCTGAGGCTGCGGCCGTCACAATCTAATCCTGTCTTGACGCGCCGGAGACGCCCTTATGCGGCCTTGGGCCCGGCTGCGCGTTCCGCGCGCTGCCGGGCCCAACCGGAACGGTGCATTCTTTGAATGTGCCGGAGCGGGCGGGAGCCTCCCCGCTCTCACTCAGGATTTGCGTAAGAAGACAGGCTTGTCCGGCTCCGACATCTGCGGCTGGTAGGCATAGCCGCCGGCATCGAAGTCCTTGAGGCTTTCGCTATCCGTCAGCCGGCGCTGGATGATATAGCGCGCCATCGCTCCGCGGGCGCGCTTGGCGTAGAAGCTGACCACCTTGGGGGTGCCGTTCTTGTCTTCCATGAACACCGGGGTGACCACCCGCAGCTTCAGCGCCGCCAGATCCACCGCACCGAAGTATTCCTGGCTGGCGCAGTTCACCAGCACCTCTGCGCCCACGGCCTCTGCCTGCGCGTTCAGCGCCTCGGATATTTGGCTGCCCCAGAATTCATAGAGGTTCTTGCCGCGCGGGTTCTTGAGGCGCGAGCCCATCTCCAGCCGGTAGGGCTGCATCGCATCCAAGGGGCGCAGCACGCCGTAAAGGCCTGAGAGGATGCGGAAATGCTCCTGCGCCCAAGCCATTTCATCCGTGTCCAGCGAGGATGCCTCCAGCCCCTGGTAGGTGTCGCCGGCAAAGGCCAGCGCCGCCGGGCGGGTCGCATCCGTTTTCGGGTCGGCGGCAAACTCCTGGAACCGGGCATGGTTCAGCTTGGCCAGATCCTCGCTGATGTGCATCAGCTTCATCAGGTCTGCCACCGATTGTTCGCGCGCCACATCCGCCAATTCCACCGCATCGTCATGCAGCGCGGGCCAGGTCATCTCCTGATCCCGTTCCGCCCAGTCCAGCTTCTTGGCCGGAGAGGTTACTACCAGCATATCTGCCCCCTTCTGCTCATGGCGCGACCCTAGCCCGCGCCGCGCAGGACGTCCAGAAATGCCGAGGCGAAACGTTCGGCGCGGCGCTCCCCTAACAGCCTTGTGATGCCGGCCTCGTCGCCAGCACGCAGCTGCGCCACCTTGGCCAGCAGCGACGCCGAACAGCTGAGCGGCTTCAGCGTGCCGCATGCACCGCGGGCGAGCTGTGCCTGCGCTTCCAGCAGCCCGTCAAAAACGGAACCGGAGTCCCGGCCCGCCAGCTTGCGCCGTGCCGGATGCAGCTGCTCAACCGCACCGGTGATCACGCCCAGGAAATCATCGCCGTAGCGTTCCAGCTTCTTGGCGCCAACGCCATTGATGCGCGCCATCTGGTCGAGGGTTTCCGGGCGCAGCTCGGCCATCTCGATCAGGGTGCGGTCGGGGAAGATCACATAGGCCGGCACTTTCTGCGCCTCGGCCAGCGCGCGGCGCTTGGCCTTGAGCGCCGAGAGCAGCGGGGCGTCCTCCTCGGAGACCAGCGCCTTGACCGCCGGGCGGCGGTCTGCGGATTTGATGGTGTCGCGGCGCAGCTCAATGGACTGCTCGCCGCGCAGGATCGGCAGCGCCGCTTCGGTGAACCGCAGGGCGCCGTGGCGTTCCGGGTCCGGGCGCAGCAGGTCATGGCCCATCATCTGCCGGAACACCGCCTGCCACTGGCGCTTGCCAAATTCCTTGCCGCAGCCGTAGACCGACAGTTCGTCATGGCGCTTGGCGCGGATCCGCTCGTTGTCGGCACCCAGAAGGATGTCAATCAGATGGCCGGAGCCGAACCATTCCTCTGTCCTGAGCACCGCCGACAGCGCCTTTCGCACCACTGTAGTGCCGTCGAACACATCAGCGGGCGTGTCGCAGAGATCGCAATTGCCGCAAGGCTCCGCCTCTTCGCCGAAGTAGCCCAGCAGCTTCTGGCGGCGGCAGCGCAACGCCTCGGCCAGCCCCAGCAGCGCATTGAGCCGGGCGTGATCGGCGGCGCGGCGTTCGGGCGGGGCGAGGCCCTCGTCGATCTGGGCGCGGCGCAGGCGGATGTCGTCGGGGCCGAACAGGGTCAGGGTTTCGGCCGGCGCGCCGTCGCGGCCCGCGCGGCCGATTTCCTGGTAGTAGGCCTCTATGGATTTCGGCAAGTCGGCATGGGCGACCCAGCGAATGTCGGGCTTGTCGATGCCCATGCCGAAGGCAACCGTTGCGACCACGATCAGACCGTCCTCGCGGGCAAAGCGGGTCTCGACGATGCGGCGGTCCTCAGCCTCCATGCCGCCGTGGTAGAAACAGGCGGAATGGCCTGCTTCGCGCAGCGCAGCAGACAGCGCTTCGGTTTTGGCGCGGGTGCCGCAGTAGACGATGCCGGACTGGCCCTTGCGGGCGGCGGCGAACTCCAGGATCTGGCGGCGCGGGCTGTCCTTGGCCCCGAAGGCGAGGTGAATGTTAGGCCGGTCAAAGCCGCGCAGGAAACTGCGGGGGGCCTCGCCGTCGAAGAGTTTCTGGACGATTTCTTCCTGCGTTTCCTGGTCTGCTGTCGCAGTGAAGGCGGCCAGCGGCACGTCCAGGGCGCGGCGCAGCTCGCCGATGCGCAGGTAGTCGGGGCGGAAGTCATGGCCCCACTGGCTGACGCAATGGGCCTCGTCCACCGCAATCAGGCTGACGCCGATGCGGCGCAGCATCCCCATGGCCGCACCGGAGGCGAGGCGTTCGGGGGCCATGTAGAGGAGCTTGAGCCGCCCGGCCTCGATTGCCTCCCAGACCTGTTCGGTCTCTTCATCGGTGTTGCCGGAGGTGAGGGCGCCTGCATTGACGCCGGCCTCCTGCAAAGCGCGGACCTGATCGCGCATCAGCGCAATCAGGGGAGAGATCACCACGGTGATGCCGTCGCGCAGCAGCGCGGGCAGCTGGAAGCACAGAGACTTGCCGCCGCCGGTGGGCATGATCGCCAGCACGTTTTCCCCGGCGGTCACGGCGTCGACGATCTCCTCCTGCCCCGGGCGGAAGGCGTCAAAGCCGAAAATCTCGCGCAGAATGGGAGTCGCGCCGCTGAGGGCGGTCATATCCGTCATGGGGGCGGAGGGCCTCGTGGTCAGTGCTGCTCTTCTTTGGCAGGCACAATCCCACAGGAGGCATGAGGCGGCAAGGCCCGCAGGTAAAAAGCCCGGCAGGAAACGCCGGGCCGGAGATTTTCAGATCAGTAGAACGCCGAGACGTTGTTCACCAGGATGATGCGCAGCGCGTAGACGCCGATCAGCACCGCCAGCGGCGCCAGATCAATGCCGCCCATGTTGGGCAGGATGCGGCGCACCGGCGCGTAAAGCGGCTCCAGGATCCGGTTCAGGCCATACCAGATCTGCCCCACCAGCTGCTGGTGCAGGTTCAGGACCTGGAAGTTGATCAGCCAGCTCATGATCACATGGGCAATAATGAAGAACCAGACCACGTCCAGGATCAGCATCAGGATTTGGAACAGCGAGACCATCGGTATTTCCCTTTTTCGAACAGCCTCACAGGTAAGCAGACGCGGCGAAATGCGCAAGGCTTCCGCGAGGTTGCGGTTGACGCGCTGTAAACGGGTGGCATCACGGGCACATGGCAACTAGGAGCGCGCGCCGATGTACCCGATTTTCCGCCTGATCAAGGATACCGTTCTGGCCAGCCGGATGGAGCGGCTGCCGATCACTGGCATGCATGTCTCCAGCCACATCTGCTGGCCCTGGGACCTGGACATGTGGATGGAGCTGAACAACGGCCGCACCATGACGCTGTATGATCTGGGGCGCACCATGCTGGCGCAGCGGGCCGGGCTGATCGGCGCGCTGAAGAAGAACCGCTGGGGGCTGACGGTGGCGGGCTCCTCGGTGCGCTACCGCCGCCGCATCCGCGGCTTTGAAAAGTTCGAGATGCGCAGCCGGGCGGCCGGCTGGGACGAGAAGTTCATCTATGTCGAGCAATCCATGTGGAAGAAAAACGGCGATTGCGCCAGCCATGTGATGCTGCGCACCGCAGTGACAGACAGGAACGGCATCGTGCCGCCGCAAAAGGTGCTGGAGGCGCTGGGACAGAACCAGACGCCCGCACCCGAGCTGCCCGGCTGGATCAGGGACTGGTGCGCGGCGGATGGCGGCCGGCCCTGGCCGCCGATGCAGGACGGGCTTGCCTAGGCCCCTGCCCGCCTGCCATACCTGAAGGCAACAAGAATAAGAGGCCGGGTATGCAGCAGGTGTCCACGCGCAAGCGGATCTGGGGGTGGTGGTTCTTTGACTGGGCCAGCCAGCCTTATCAAACCCTGCTCGTCACCTTTGTGTTCAGCCCGTTTTTTGCCGCCGTGGCCGCCGAGTATTTCATGGGCCAGGGATTGGACAGCGAGGGCGCCAAGGCGCAGGCGCAGACCGTGTGGTCGATGTGCCTGACCATAACCGGGCTGATCATCGGCTTCGGGGCGCCGTTCCTGGGGGCGCTGGCGGATATCACCGGCAGGCGGTTGCCCTGGATCATGATGTTTTCGCTGATGTATCTGATCGGCGCTTGGGGGCTGTGGTACATGGACCCGGGCGGCAGCAACCTGTGGTGGATGCTGGTCAGTTTCGGCTTTGGTTTCATCGGCGCCGAATTTGCCCTGATCTTTGTCAATGCGCAGCTGCCGACACTGGCAAGCCGCGAGGACGTGGGCGACATCTCCGGCTCCGGTTTTGCCTTTGGCTATCTGGGCGGGGTGATCGCACTGTTCATCATGCTCTTGCTGTTTGTGGAACAGGGCACCGGCAAGACGCTCATTGGCCTCAGCCCGGCCCTGGGCCTGAATGCGGAGGCCAAGGAAGGCACCCGCGCCGTCGGCCCCTTCACCGCAATCTGGTTTGCCGTCTTCATGATCCCTTACTTCCTGTGGGTGAAGGACCGCGGCGCGACAGGGCGCAAGGCCAGCCTGGGCAAGGCCTGGCAGATGGTGGTCAAGCTGGTCTCCGGCCTGCGCAGCCGGCTGAGCCTGGCAAGCTACCTCGGCTCCTCGATGCTGTACCGGGATGCGCTGAACGGGCTCTACGGTTTCGGTGGCGTCTATGCCAAGCTGGTGCTGGGCTGGGAAATCACCCAGATCGGCATCTTCGGCATTGTCGCCGCCTTTGCCGCTACGGTGTTCAGCTGGCTCGGCGGCAAGGCCGACCGGCGGTTCGGACCCAAGCCGGTGATCATCACCTCGATCCTGATCCTGTCGTTCGTGTGCCTGATCATCGTCTCCATGTCCCGGCACCAGATATTCGGCGTTGCGCTGGCGGAGGGTTCTACCCTGCCGGACACGGTATTCTTTGGCTGCGGTATGCTGATCGGCGGTTTCGGCGGCATCCTGCAGGCGGCCAGCCGCAGCCTGATGGTGCGCCACACCAGCCCCAAGGACGCGACTGAGAGCTTTGGCCTTTATGGCCTGTCAGGGCGCGCCACCGCGTTTCTGGCGCCGATGCTGATCGGCGTTGCAACAACTGTCACCGGCAGCGCCCGGCTGGGGATCACCCCGGTCATCGGCCTGTTTCTGATCGGATTGGTATTGTTATTCTGGGTTCAAGGAGAAGGAGATCAGGGTTGAGACTGTTACTTGCCATCTGTCTGGCGGTTGCGGGACTGAGTGTTCCGGCAAGCGCGCAGACCCCCGCCAAGGCGCTGTTTGGGGCCAAGCCCAGCGCTTCACAGCAAAAACCGGCGCCGTTCGGCTCCTACGCCAAGGGCTGCGTGGCCGGCGCCGCGCAGCTGCCCGAGACCGGACCCACCTGGCAGGCGATGCGCCTCAGCCGCAACCGCAACTGGGGGCATCCAGCGGCTATTGATTTTGTGAAAGACCTGAGCCGCGTAGCCGCCAAGCAGCGCGGCTGGAAGGGGCTTTATATCGGCGACATCAGCCAGCCGCGCGGCGGGCCGATGCTGTCGGGCCACCGCAGCCACCAGATCGGCCTCGATATCGACATCTGGATGCGCCCGCCCGACCGGCTGAACCTCAGCCGCAGTGCCCGCGAGAACATCTCCTCGATCTCCCTGCGCCGGGCCAAGGGCGCCTATGTGAACGCGAGCTGGAGCCGGGCGCATCATGAAATCCTGAAGGCCGCCGCGCAGGACAAGCGGGTGGCGCGGATCTTCGTGTTTCCCGGCGCCAAGGTACAGATGTGCAACGACGAGAAGGGCGACCGCCGCTGGCTGCGCAAGATCCGGCCCTGGTGGGGGCATCACTATCACTTCCATGTGCGGCTGGCCTGCCCCCGCGGTGCGCGCGGCTGTGTCGATCAGGCGGCCCCGCCCAAGGGCGACGGCTGCGCCGATGCGCAGCAGTGGGTGAACAACATTCTGAACCCGCCACCGCCGAAACCGGTTGACCCGAACGCGCCAAAGCCTAAACCACGGCGGGACTACACCCTTTCGGACCTGCCCCAGCAATGCGCCGCCGTTCTGCAATCAAACTGATCCTGGCTGTTGCCGCTGCCGCCGGACTGGCGGCAGCAGGCTATGCCGCCAGCCGGCCGCTGGCGGCGGACAGCACCGCACAGTATCTGGGCAGCTATACCTGGACGTTGAAAAAGCCCTGGTTCGGCGGCTTCTCGGCGCTGAAGATCACCGATGGCGGCCGCGCCATGGTGGTGCTGAGCGACCGGGCGACACTGGTCACGACGGACATTCAGCGCAAGGACGGCAGGATTTCCGGCGTCACGGCCAAAACCGCGCACCGGCTGCGCGCCTCCACCGGCAAGACACTGCGCGGCTTTGCCGGCGACAGCGAGGGTCTGGCCATCGCCGCGGACGGCAGCCGCTACATCTCCTTTGAAGGTGCGGCGCGGGTTGCCCGCTACCGCCGCCCCGACGGGCGCGCCAAAGTGCTGCCGCGGCCCAAGGGGTTCCGCAAGCTGCCGCCCAACAAGTCACTGGAGACCCTGGCGATCAATGCCCGCGGGCACCTCTACACGCTGCCGGAACGGGCCTATGACAAACACGGACAGATCCCGGTCTGGCGCTGGAACGGGCGGCGCTGGAGCCGGCCCTTCAGCCTGCCGCCGCGCGGCGGGTTCCTGCCGGTGGACGCGGATTTCGGTCCCGACGGGCGGTTCTACCTCCTGGAGCGCGACCTGACCCTGCTGGGCTTCCGCTCCCGGCTGCGCCGCTGGGATATTACCGCAAGCGGCCCGGATAATGAAACCGTGCTGCTGCAAACCGGCCCCGGTACTCATGACAACCTTGAAGGCCTGTCGGTCTGGACCGATGCAAGCGGCCGGATGCGCGCCACCATGGTATCCGACGATAACTTCCTGCCGGTGCAGCGCACCGAGCTGGTGGAGTACGCCCTGCCCCGCTGACGCAGCACACCCGCGCCGCGCCCAACCGCAAGGGGGCCTTTGCAGAAGGCACACGGCGCGGGCGGGAGCCTCCCCCGGGTGCGGAAACCTTGCGAAACCGGCACAGGCAGTCTAAGGGATCCGGTCTTTTGCTGCGGAGCCCTCTCTGCGGCCCCGAAACAAACGGATCCTGCGCATGACCCGCTCGCATATTCCCGGCATTCTTGCCATGGCCGCCGTGGTGGTGGCCTCCAACGTCCTGGTGCAATTCCTGTTCGGCAACTGGCTGACCTGGGGCGCCTTCACCTATCCGGTGGCTTTCCTGGTCACCGATGTGATGAACCGCGTCTACGGCGCTGCCGCCGCGCGCAAGGTCGTGGTGGCGGGCTTCGTCACCGGGGTGATCTGCTCGCTCATCGGCACGCAGGTGATGCTCGAAGGCGACGGCTTCACCTACCCGGCGGTGACGCTGCGCATCGCGCTTGGCTCCGGCCTCGCGTTCCTGACGGCACAGATGCTGGACGTTGCCATCTTCTCCGCACTGCGCGAGGGGAAATGGTGGCGGGCGCCGCTGGCTTCCACCCTGATCGGCTCCACCGTGGACACCGCGATCTTCTTCACCGTCGCCTTTTCCGTCTCGCTCGCCTGGATCGAACCGGCCAATGATGTGTCCTGGGCGGGCGACATGCTGCCGCTGATCGGACAGGGGCCGGTGGTGCCCTATTGGGTCTCGCTGGCCTTCGCAGACTGGCTGGTGAAACTGTCGCTTGCGCTGCTCGCGCTTGTGCCCTTCCGCATCATCGTGCGTAAGATGTCCGCAAAGACCACATGATTTTGTTTTGACATCTGCCGAATCTGTGGCAGGCTGGGCTTACACGAAACATCAGAAAGGAGGTGCCCATTGTCTAGAGAAGCTATGGAGAGCAGTGCCGGAACAGTTCAGAAGGAGTGCGGCCGAGGCAGCCCTTGGTACGTATAGATCACTGAATTGGTGCTGACCTAACCGGTGCACCTCCTATCATCTCGAAGGGCTGTTCCCCGCGTGTGGAACAGCCCTTTCGATTTTAAGGTCCCCTTCCGCAAACCACCCAAGCCATGATCCGCATCAACGACCAGATTACCCTGCACGACTGGGAAATGACCGAGAGCTTCATCCGCGCCTCGGGTCCCGGCGGGCAGAATGTGAACAAGGTGGCGACCGCCGTTGAGCTGCGGTTCGAGGCCGAGCGCTCGCCTGCGTTGGCGCCCGCGGTCAAATCGCGGCTGAAACGGCTGGCCGGGCGGCGCTGGACCAAGGACGGCGCCATCATCCTGCAATGCGACGAAACGCGGTCCCAGCAAAGAAACCGCGAGATCGTGCGCGAACGGCTGGCGGAACTGGTGCGCAAGGCGCTGGTGGCACCGAAGCGGCGGATCGCCACCAAACCCACCCGCGGTTCAGTCCGGCGGCGGCTGGACGCCAAGAAGCAGCGCGGTGAGTTGAAAGCGACGCGCGGTAAGATCGACCCGGATTGATCCGGGCTTGATCCGGGGATTGCACCCGCCTTCCTCTCCGCCCATGCTGACGCCAAACAATGCGGGAGGGAAATCATGCGGCTGAACGGAAAAACCGCCATCGTGACTGGCGGTGCCTCGGGCTTTGGCGCAGGCATCGTACGCAAGTTCCTGGCGGAAGGCGCACGGGTGATGATCGCAGACATCAATGGTGCGGCAGCAGAGGCAATGGCAGCGGAGCTGGGCAGCAATGCTATTACGCAGACAGTAAATGTCGCGGATGGCTCATCGGTCAGCGCAATGGCAGAGGCAGCGCTGGCGGCCTTCGGCCAGCTGGATATCCTGGTGAACAACGCAGGCGTCACTCACCTGCCCAGCCCCCTGGAGGAGATCAGCGAGGCGGATTTCGACCGGGTGCTGGGCGTAAACGTGAAGTCGGTCTACCTGACCGCCCGTGCGCTGGTGCCGCATATGAAGGCAAACAAACGCGGCGCGATCCTGAACGTCGCCTCCACCGCCGGCGTGTCGCCTCGCCCCAATCTCAACTGGTACAATGCCTCCAAGGGCTGGATGATCACAGCCACCAAAACCATGGCGGTGGAACTGGCGCCGCACGGCGTGCGGGTCAATGCAATCAACCCGGTGGCGGGGGAAACACCGCTGCTCAAATCCTTCATGGGCGAAGACACCCCGGAGATGCGCGCCAAGTTCCTGTCCACCATCCCGATCGGCCGCTTTTCGACGCCGGAGGACATGGGCAACGCGGCCTGTTTCCTGTGCTCGGATGAGGCAAGCATGGTGACCGGCGTTGCCATGGAAGTAGACGGAGGGCGCTGCATATGAGACCTGTGAATCTGGCAGAAAAGCTGGCGATGTTCTCCAGCCACTGGGACCCGCATGTGGTGGCGGAATACAACGGCAACGATGTGATGGTGGTGAAGTTTCAGGGCGAATTTCCCTTTCATCATCACCCGGACACCGACGACTTCTTTCTGGTGCTCGAAGGGGAGATGGTCATGGATATCGAGGGTGAGCCGCCCCGGACCGTGCGCGCGGGCGAATTGTTCGTGGTCCCCAAGGGCGTCACACACCGCCCCCGCGCCGATCAGGAATGCAAAGTGCTGCTGATTGAGCCGAAGGGTGAGCCGAACACCGGCGATGCGGCAACCGCAGCCCCCAAGCCGCGGATCTGACCCGGCCTTTTCATCTTTCTTCAAATACTCCCGCCGGAGGCCGCGCGCGCCAGCGCACTCCCCAGATAAAGGACGTCCCGCCATGCTCCCCGGTCCCAGGAACCTGATCACCGACGTGCCCGGCATTCTCGTCGGCAACGCCCAGGATGCGGCATTGAAATCCGGCGCCACGGTGCTGACGGCGGACAAACCCTTCACTGCTTCGGTGCATGTGATGGGCGGTGCGCCGGGCACGCGGGAGACCGATCTGCTGGCACCCGACAAATCGGTCGCCAGGATCGATGCGCTGGTGCTGTCGGGCGGCTCTGCCTTCGGGCTGGATGCCTGTTCCGGTGTGATGGACGCGCTGCATGAGGCGGACCGCGGCTTTCCGGTCGGCCCGGTGCGGGTGCCGCTGGTGCCGGGCGCCATTCTTTTTGACCTGCTGAACGGCGGGGATAAGGGCTGGGACCAGAACCCCTACCGCGCCCTGGGCCGGGCGGCTTTTGAGGCGGCGGCGGAAGAATTCGAACTTGGCACCGCAGGCGCTGGCACCGGCGCGCTGACGGCGATGCTGAAGGGCGGGTTGGGGTCTGCATCGCTGGTGCTGGACAGCGGAGTCACCGTTGGCGCCCTGGTTGCAGCCAATCCGCTGGGCGCCGTCACCACCCCGGGGGAGCGGCATTTCTGGGCCGCGCCGTTTGAAATCGGCGATGAATTCGGCGGGATCGGGCCTGATACCGCCTCCGGGCTGGGCCGCAGCCAGCAGAGCCGCAAGGTCGAAGCGATCCAGAAACTGAGCGGCGCCCCGCTGCCGCCGGAGGGGGCCAATACCACCATCGCCATCGTTGCCACCGACGCGGCACTCTCCAAGGCGCAATGCCAGCGGCTGGCCACGGCGGCCCATGACGGCATCGGCCGCGCCATCCTGCCTGCCCATTGCCCCGGCGACGGCGATCTGGTCTTTGCCGCCAGCACCGGCGCCAGAGCGCTGGACGCACCGGACGCGGAACTGGGCCAGTTCTCCCATGCTGCCGCGCTGTGCCTGAGCCGTGCCATCGCACGCGCGGTCTATCTCGCCCGGCCTGAACCAGGCGACCTGCTGCCCTGCTGGGCCGAGCCTTGAAACACCGCAGCTTCCTGCCGGGACTTTGATGCGCGTCAAACTGCCGGTTGACACTGCCGGCTAATAAATCATGAGTCACACCTGCCAACTCATAGACTGGAGCAAGCAATATGAAACCTCTTTTGACTGCCGCCATTTTCGGCCTCCTCGCCGCCCCTGCCTTTGCCGAAGGCGACCCGGCCAAGGGCGAGAAGGGGTTCAACAAGTGCAAGTCGTGCCACATGGTGGTGTCCGACGCGGGCGATGTGATCGTCAAGGGCGGCAAGACCGGCCCGAACCTGTGGGGCCTGGCAGGCCGTCAGGCGGGCACCGTCGATGGCTTCAACTACAGCGATGACCTGGTTGCCGCTGGCGAAGCCGGACTGGTGTGGGACGAAGAGAAATTCGTCGCCTTCGCGGCAGACCCTAAGAAATTCCTGCAGGCTGAAACCGGCGACAGCAAGGCCAAGTCGAAAATGTCGTTCCGCCTGAAGAAGGGCGGCGAGGACATATATGCCTTCCTGGCCAGCAACGGCCCCGCCCCAGCGGAGGAAGCTGCCGCTGAGGAAGGTGCAGAAGCCGCCACCGAATAAGCCCTGAAGCCGTCAAAAACGGCCCTGAAGCCGCGGCATTTTAGCCGCGGCTTTTCGCGTAATTGCTTTCCGTGCCCGCAAACGTTAGCGGTAGTTGCTATACCCGCCGGAATGCGGCAGGCCGCAGAACAGAAAACTGCCACGGACACAGCATGAGCCATATGATCCCCGCCTGGGTGAACGGTGAATTGACCCCGGTCGACAAGCTGGCTGCGCATGAGCGCGGACTGAAGCACAAGGCGGTCTCTGTCTTTGTGGTGAAGGGCGTGGAAATCCTGATGCAGCGCCGGGCGATGGGGAAATACCACACGCCGGGCCTGTGGGCGAACACCTGCTGCACCCACCCGATGTGGGACGAACAGCCCTCGGCCTGTGCCGTGCGGCGCATGAATGAGGAACTGGGGCTGACCGGCCTTTATCCTGAATTCCGCCACCACCTGGAATACCGCGCCGATGTCGGCAACGGGCTGGTCGAGCATGAGGCCGTGGATGTGTTCCTCGCCCATGCCCACCGGCCGCTGCGGATTGCCGCCAACCCGGATGAGGTGATGGAGACCCGCTGGGTCGACTACCACGACCTCTTGGCGGAGGTGAGCCGCCATCCGGAACGCTTCACCCCCTGGCTGAAGATCTACCTGCACAACTACGCCGATGTGATCTTTGGCCCCGACCTGATCATCGCCGGACGGCGCTGACTTCTTTCCTTCCCTGCCTGCTTGCTCCGCCCCGTATGCCGTGGTTATCTGCGCGCAAAACTAGCGAGTATGCTTATCATGCCCATTCTCATCTCTGGCGGTGGAATTGCCGGCCTGACCCTCGGGCTGACGCTGCATCAGATCGGAGTGCCCTTCCGCATCTTCGAGGCCGCGCAGGAGCTGAAGCCGATGGGGGTTGGCATCAACCTGCAGCCCAACGCGGTGCGGGAGCTGTTCGAACTGGGGCTGGAAGCAGAGCTGGACGCCATCGGTGTGCGCACCCGGCAACTGGGGTTTTACAGCAAGCTGGGCAAGACGATCTGGGAAGAGCCCCGCGGTACCGGTGCGGGCTATGCCTGGCCGCAGTATTCGGTGCACCGGGGAGCGCTGCAGATGATGCTCTACCGCGCCCTGGCAGAGCGTGCCGGTGCGGACTGCATTGAGACCGGCGCACGGGCGGCAGGGTTTGAAAACACAAACGAAGGCGCAGCGCTGCTACTGGCGGACGGGCGGCGGTTGGAAGGGTCCCTGGTTGTGGCAGCGGACGGCATCCACTCCGCCCTGCGTGCGCAGATGGCGCCGGATGAGGGCGCGCCGATCTGGAACGGCCGCATCCTGTGGCGGGCCACCACCCAAGCGCCCGCTTTCAAGGGCGGCGCAGCAATGGCAATGATCGGCCACGATCATCTGCGGCTGGTGGCCTATCCGATCTCAGCGCCGGATAGTGATGGCCGCGTCACCATGAACTGGATTGCGGAAAAGAGTTTTGATCCCTCCGCCCCTTGGCGCCGGGAGGACTGGAACCGGCCTGCGGACATTCAGGAGTTTCTGCCGGATTTCGAGGATTGGCAGTTCGATTGGATCGACGTGCCGGCCCTGATCCGCGGGGCGGAAGTGGTCTATGAATACCCGATGGTGGACCGCGACCCGCTGGCGCGCTGGACCCAAGGCAACACCACCCTGATGGGCGACGCCGCGCACCCAACCTACCCGGTGGGATCGAACGGCGCCAGCCAGGCCATCGTCGACGCGCGGGTGATCGGCGCGAAACTGCTGGAGCACGGGGTTACTGCCGCGGCGCTCAAGGCCTATGAGGCAGAGGTGCGCCCAGTGACGGCAGCGGTGAGCCTCGCCAACCGCGCGGGCGGCGGGCCGGACGGGGTGCTGCAGCGGGTCGAAGATCTCTGCGGTGGCGACTTTGCTGACATCGGCGAGGTCATCCCCAAGGCTGAGCTGGCCGCCCACGCCGCCAAGTACAAGTCCATTGCGGGCTTTTCCATCAAAGAGCTGAATGCCCGCTCTGCTACCATCCCGGCAGGCGCCCACGTCAGCTAGACCGCACACACAATCCGCTTCTCAGCAAAACGAGAACGCCGCGCAAACCGCGGCGCCTCGCCCAACTGTGAGGCGCATTCTGCAAACGCGGCGGAGCAGGCGGGAGCCCCCTCCCTGCCCCTGTGGTTACACGCCAATCACCGCCTGCACTGCGCGCTGCCAGCGGGCATAGGCCGCCTGCCGAGCCGCGGGCTGCATCAGCGGCGAGAACTGGCGATCGAGCTTCCAGGTATCCGCAAACCCCGTCTGGTCCGGATAGATCCCGGCCCGCATACCGGCCAGCCAGGCAGCGCCCAGCGCGGTGGTTTCCTGCATCACCGGGCGGTCGACGGCGGCGCCCAGGATGTCCGACAGGCTTTGCATGGTCCAGTCGCTGGCGCTCATGCCGCCATCGACGCGCAGGGTCACGGTGTGGTGGCTGTCGTCCTCCCAGTCGGCGCGCATCGCCTCATAGAGGTCGCGGGTCTGATAGGCGACACTTTGCAGCGCGGCGCGGGCAAACTCCGCCGGGCCGGAATTGCGGGTCAGGCCGAACATGCCGCCGCGGCATTCCGGCTCCCAATAGGGCGCGCCGAGGCCGGTGAAGGCGGGCACCAGGATCACGTCCTGGCCCGGATCGGCCCGCAGGGCCAGTTCACCCGATTCCGACGCCTGTTCGATGATCCCCAGCCCGTCGCGCAGCCATTGCACCGCGGCGCCGGCGATGAAGATCGAGCCTTCCAGCGCATAGGTCGGTTTGCCGTCGAGCTGATAGGCAATGGTCGTCAGCATCCGGTTCTTGGACACAACCGGTTCATCCCCGGTGTTCAAGAGCGCAAAGCAGCCCGTCCCGTAAGTGGATTTCATCATCCCTGGCTGGAAACAGGCCTGGCCTATGGTGGCCGCCTGCTGGTCGCCGGCCACGCCCAGAATCGGGACCGGACCGCCCAGGATTTCCGGATCGGTGGTGCCGAAATCAGCGGCGCTGTCCTTCACCTCCGGCAGCATCTGCTGCGGCACATCCAGAAGATCGCTGATGGTGCGGCTCCAGCGGCCCTTGCGGATGTCATACATCAGCGTGCGCGCCGCGTTGGTGGCGTCAGTGACGTGCGACGCGCCGCCGGTCAGGCGCCAGATCAGGAAGCTGTCCACCGTGCCGAACAGCAGATCGCCTGCCGCGGCACGGTCGCGGGCGCCCGGAACAGTGTCGAGGATCCATTTCACCTTGGTGCCGGAGAAATAGGGATCAAGCAGCAGCCCGGTGCGGTCCGCTACCATTTCCGCGTGGCCTGCCTCGCGCAGCTGTTCGCAGATGGCGGCGGTGCGGCGGTCCTGCCAGACGATGGCGTTGTGGATCGCCTTGCCGCTGGCCTTGTCCCAGACCACGGTGGTTTCGCGCTGGTTGGTGATGCCGATGCCCGCGATATCCGCGGCAGAGACCTCCAGATCCGCCATCACCTTGCGGCAGACCGCGACGGTGGTTTCCCAGATCTCCTCCGGGTCATGCTCCACCCAGCCCGCCTGCGGGTAATGCTGGGTAAACTCCTGCTGCGCGGTGCCCGCGACCTGCATGCCTGCATCAAACAGGATTGCCCGGGTCGACGTGGTGCCCTGATCAATTGCCAGAATATAGGTCATCGGCTGCCCTCCAGTCTCCTCTGACCGGGGACAATAAACGCAAAGGTGCTACCGCTACCAGCCCCTACTAAGAATTTAGTTTCAATACTGCGATATTGTCGATCAGGCGGATGCCATCCATCCAGGCCGCGGCCAGCAGGCGTGCCGGACGGGTTGGAGTGTCCAGCGCCTCCAGTGTTTCAGCGCAGCGCAGGTCGAAGTATTCCACGTCGCCGAACCCCGCCTCAGCCAGCGCCTGACGCGCGGCGGCCTCCAGCGGCGCCCAGGGTTCGCCCTCGGACGCCTTGGCGGCAGCTTCGCGCATCGCGGCGTTAAGGGCCGCAGCTTTCGCCAAAGCCTCCTCCGAAAGCCGCAGGTTGCGAGAGGACATGGCGAGGCCCGACGGCTCTCGCACGGTTTCGCAGCCAATGACCTCAATCGGGATGTCCAGATCGCGCGCCATGCGGGTCACCACCATCAGCTGCTGATAATCCTTCTGGCCAAAAAACGCTTTGTCCGCGCTGGTTTGCAGGAACAGCTTGGCGACCACCGTTGCAACGCCATCGAAGTGGCCGGGGCGGAAGGGGCCTTCCATCACCGCGGTGATGCTGCCGCCGACCGAGACATTGGTGGCATAGCCGTCAGGGTAGATCTGGTCCGGGTCCGGCACATAGATCAGGTCAACGCCGTAGGGCGCAAGCTTCTCCGCGTCCTCGTTCTCGGTACGCGGGTAGTTCGCCAGATCTTCCGGATTGTTGAACTGCTTGGGGTTCACGAAGATGGTCACGATCACGCGGTCGCAAGCCTGTTTGGCGGCCTCCACCAGCGACAGATGGCCGGCGTGCAGCGCGCCCATAGTCGGCACCAGACCGATGGTTTCACCGTTGCGGCGCCAGTCTGCCGTCTGGGCGCGCAAGTCAGACAGACGTCGCAGGATCGGAGCAGTCATGTCGGCACTCATCCTTTGGAAGGCGCTTGATCAGCGAACACATGCTCCGCTGCGGGGAAGCTGCGTGCCCGCACTTCGGCGGCGTATTCGGCAATGCCTGCCTCAGCCAGCGGGCCAAGATCGGCGTAGCGTTTGACGAATTTCGGCTTGAACGCGGTGAAGAAGCCCAGCATGTCATCAACCACCAGGATCTGCCCGTCGCAGCCGGCGCTGGCGCCGATGCCGATGGTGGGAATTGCAACCTCTGCGGTAATCTTGTCGGCCAGTTTCTGCGGCACCTTCTCCAGCACCACGGAAAATGCCCCGGCCTCAGCCACCGCGCGGGCATCGGCCAGCACGGCATCGGCTTGCGCAGCGCGCCCCTGCACCTTGTAGCCGCCCAGGGTGTTGATCGACTGCGGCGTGAGGCCAATATGCGCCATCACCGGGATTCCGCGCTTGACCAGGAAGCGGATGGTTTCGGCCATCTCGACGCCGCCTTCCAGCTTGACCGCGGCGCAGCCGGTTTCAGCCATCAGCCGGGCGGCGTTGCGGAACGCCTGCTGCGGGCCTTCCTCGTAAGACCCGAACGGCATGTCGATGACCAGCATCGCCTGGTTCAGACCGCGCGCGACCGCCTGGCCGTGCAGGATCATCATCTCCATTGTGACGCCCAGGGTGGAGGTCAGCCCGTGCAGCACCATGCCGACACTGTCGCCAACCAGCACGAAGTCGCAGTGCTTGTCCATCAGCCGGGCCATCGGCGTGGTATAGGCCGTCAGGCTCACCAAAGGAGTGCCGCCCTTGCAGGCACGGATGTCTTCGGCGTTGGGCGCCTGTTTCTTGGCTGTCGCGCTCATGGCTGTCCTGTCCGCGGTTCTTAGAGTGGACACGGATTACCAATTAACGCCGCGTGCTTCCAGTGCGCGAAATGCCGCCCGGCCTTGATTACGCACGGGAAACAGGGAAACTCGTTTCCAATAGGCGCCGTTTTCCGGCCCGCAGATTGCACACAGGGAGATTTCAGATGGGTTTCAGATCCTTTGTTTTTGCCGCCAGTTCCGCGCTGGCTCTGGTAGCGGGCGGCGCCTGGGCCAAGGACAGCGTCACCATCGGCCTGCAGCTGGAGCCGCCGCACCTGGACCCGACCAGCGCCGCCGCGCAGGCCATCGACTCGGTGGTTTACAGCAATGTCTTCGAGGGGCTCACGCGCTTCATGGGCGATGGCTCGGTGGTGCCGGCGCTGGCGGAAAACTGGGAAATTTCCGAGGACGGCACCGTCTATACGTTCAAGCTCCGTGAGGGCGTGACTTTTCACGACGGCAGCACGCTGGATGCGGAAGACGTGAAATTCTCGCTCGACCGCGCCCGCGCTGAGGACAGCACCAACGCGCAGAAGGCGCTGTTCGAGGGGATCGCTTCGGTGGAGGCACTGGACCCGCAGACCGTGCAGGTCACGCTGGAGGCACCGAACGGCAGCCTCTTGTTCAACCTGGCCTGGGGCGATGCGGTGATCGTCGCACCGGAAAGCATCGAAGACATCAAAACCAATCCCATCGGTACCGGCGCCTATACCTTCCAAGAATGGGTGCAAGGCGACCGCATTACGCTGGCGCGCAACCCGGATTACTGGGGCGAACAGCCTGCGCTGGCCTCGGCCACCTTCAAGTTCATCTCCGACCCCACCGCTGCATTCGCCGCAATGATGGCCGAGGATATCGACGCCTTTGACAACTTCCCGGCGCCGGAGAACCTGCCGCAGTTCGACGCAGACCCGCGGTTCCAGGTGCTGGTCGGCTCGACCGAGGGCGAAACGATCTTGTCCACCAACAACAAGCAGCCGCCGTTTGATGACATCCGGGTGCGGCAGGCCCTGGCCCATGCCATCGACCGGCAGGCGATCATCGACGGCGCCATGTTCGGCTACGGCACCCCGATCGGCACCCATTTCGCGCCGCACCACCCGGCC
Organism: Leisingera sp. ANG-DT; assembly: GCF_000813785.1. Lineage (NCBI taxonomy): Bacteria > Pseudomonadati > Pseudomonadota > Alphaproteobacteria > Rhodobacterales > Roseobacteraceae > Leisingera > Leisingera sp. ANG-DT. The sequence goes on along the minus strand of NZ_JWLE01000004.1, from coordinate 42,628 downwards.
TACAAGGATCTGACCGGCATGTCCTCATACGACCCGGAACAGGCCAAGGTGCTGCTGGCGGAGGCGGGTTTCCCGGATGGGTTCGAGACCACCCTGCACTTGCCGCCGACCTCCTACTCCCGCCGCGGCGGTGAGATCGTTGCCGCGCAGCTGGCCGCCGTGGGCATCAAGGCCGAGATCATCAACGTCGAATGGGCTCAATGGCTGGAAAGCGTGTTCCGCGGCAAAAGCTTTGGCCTCACGATCATCAGTCATACCGAGCCAATGGACATCGGCATCTATGCCCGGCCAGACTATTACTTCCAGTATGACAGCAAGCCGTTTCAGGAACTGATGGCAAAGCTGAATACCACCACCGATCCGGACACCCGCACCGCCATCCTTCAGGAGGCGCAGGAGGTGATCGCAGCGGATTATGTGAACGGCTACCTGTTCCAGCTGGCCAAGCTGGGGGTGGCCAAGTCAGGGCTGCAAGGGCTGTGGGAAAACGCGCCCACTGCCGCGATTGACCTTAGCGCGCTAAGCTGGGCGGAGTAACAGTACTGCCGCGCAGCCCCCGCTGGCCGGGCTTCGCGGTTTCCCTTGTGAATTGGCAGCTTGAGTATGATTGTTTCCGGTATCTTCCAGCCTCTCATCCGCCTTCTGGCTCTGGCTGCGGTGTGTTTTTCCTGCCTTGCCTGGCCAGCCTGGGCACAGCAGGAGCTTTCGGGCAGGCTGGAAGGTTTGACCGGACAACCCGAAGCCCCGCTGGAAGTGGGCATCGGCATCAAGATCGACCAGATCGTCAACGTCGATCAGAAGTCTGAAAACTATGGGGCAGTTGCGGTCATCCGGGCCGAATGGACAGACCCGGCGCTGGCATTCGATGCCGGCGCGTTCGGGCGGAACTACCGCATATTCCAGCCCGATGCGCTGGCGGACTACGCCAAGTCTGCCGGTGCGATTATTCCGGTTTTCGTGATCCAGAACCAGCAATCCAACCGCTGGATCCACCAATCCGCAGCCGGTGTCCGCTCAGACGGCCATGTGGTCTATGTTGAAAAATCCTCGCTGACGCTGCAGGCCCCGTATTTCGATTTCAGAAAATACCCGTTCGACACCCAGCGGTTTCAATTCGAAGTCGCCTCAGTTCTGCCTGCGGAATTCGTGAGCTACTACCCCCTGAACGACCACTCTGGGCTGGGCGATCTGCTGGGCGAGGAGGAATGGATCCTTGGGAATGCGCGCCTGATCAAGTCCAACGCCGAAGGGATCTCCGGCAATGACAGCGACCAGATCACGCTGGTGTTCGAAGGCAGCAGGCACATCACCTACTACCTGATCCGGGTGTTCCTTCCCATGCTGGTGCTGATCGCCGTCAGCTGGTCGGTCTTTTTCCTCGACGAGTACCGCAAGCGGATCGAAATCTCAGGTGCGAACCTGCTGGTCTTTGTCGCCTTCAACTGGGCGATTTCAGCGGACCTGCCTAAGCTGGGATACCTGACCTTTCTTGATTTCATCCTGCAGTGGATGTTCCTTGCCACCGGTGCGGTCATCGTCTTCAACGTGGTGCTGCGCCGGCTTAAACTGGCCGGGCGCGAGACCCTGGCCCGGAAGCTCGACAACTACGCGCTGAAGTGGATCTACCCCATCGGCTATGCGGCCATCGTCGGCTTTGCGGTGCTGAAGTTTCTGGTCACGTCTTAACAAGACGCAGTCTGCGCCTGGCATTCTGCCAATGCTGCGCTAGCCCCTGAAATGCCTGTCACGCAGATAGGCCACCCGCTCCCGGATTTCCTGCCGGACCTCTCCGCCGCGCGGCTGGTCGCGCAACGTCGTGAACCAATGCTCCGGCGGGTTGCGGCCCAGCCGGTTGCCGTTGAACTCCAGCCCGCGCAGCACCGCTTCGCCCGCTGCAGGCAATCGCTCCGGCACCTCATACCCGTTCAGCGTGGCCCAGACCCCGGTCCAGAGCCGCCCGACCGACCACGGGTTATAGCCACCGCCGCCCAGCACCAGATAGCGCGGCGCCATCCCCATCAGCGCCCGCACCACCGTCCAATGGGCGTTGTTCGACAGATCCAGATGCGGCAGCGGGTCTTCAGTGACGGCATCCGCCCCGCATTGCAGCACGATGGCATCCGGGCCAAACGCCTCTACCGCGGGCAGGATCAATTCATCGCGGATATGGGCCATTTCATCATCGTTGAAGCCGCGCGGCACCGGCAGGTTCAGCGCTGATCCGCCCGCATCCTCGGCCAGCATGCCGGTCTTGGGCCAGAGGTTTTCCTCATGCACCGAGATCATCAGCACGTCAGGATCGCCGGCAAAGCCGTGCTCCACCCCGTCGGCGTGATGGGCGTCGATGTCCACATAGGCGATCCGTTGCGCGCCGTGATGGCGCAGGGACAGCATCGCCAGCACCGGATCGTTCAAGTAGCAAAACCCGTTGGCTCGGTCCGGCATTCCATGGTGCGTACCGCCTGCCGGATTGTAGACGATGCCGCCCTCCGCCAGCAGCTCACCTGCCAGGATCGACCCGCCCGCGGCGGTGGCCGGGCGGCGGAAGATTTCCGGAAATACAGGATTGGAAATGGTGCCCAGATGATGCCGTGCGCGCACCTCTGCACTCACTTCCTGCGCAGCCTCCGCCGCCTGCAGCGCGGCGACATATTCGGGCGTGTGCCAGATGGTCAGCGCCGCGGGTTTGGCGCGGGGGGAATTCACATAGACCTCATCCGGCAGCCAGCCCAGCGCACGGGACAGGTCCATCACGGTGGAAACCCGCGGCACCCGCAAGGGATGGGTGCGGCCATAGGAAGAGCCGCGGTAGATTTCGGATCCGATGAAAAAGGGGCGGGACAGCATGGCATAGTCATAGCCTGCACGGCGCTCGAGGCGAAAGCCCCTGCGCCCCGCCGCGGGCCCGGGATACCGTGCGATAGCCGCACGAATTTCCGGCTCCAAGCGTTCAACCAGCTGAGAACGGGCGCTTATTTGCGTGCAACGCTGCCCGCCCCTCTCTCCCCTCTGGACCGCGACACCCGGCCCTCCTAACGTGGCAGCCATGCTGCGTTATGCCTTGAAACGCCTGGTGTCGCTGATCGTCAGCCTGGCCGTTGCCTCGCTGGTGATTTTCCTCGTGGTGGAGGTGGCACCGGGTGATCCCGCCTCCTTCATGCTGGGGGTCAATGCGCAGCCGGATACCATCGCCGCGCTGCGCACGGATTTGGGGCTGGATCAAGGCAAGGCCGCCCGCTACCTGAACTGGATCACCGGAATGCTGGCCGGTGATTTCGGCACCTCCTACACCTACCGCACGCCCGTTGCAGGGATGATTGCCGACCGGATGTGGGTGTCGCTGCCGCTGGCGCTTTATGCGCTGACGCTGTCGACGCTGATCGCCTTCCCTGCCGGCATCTATGCCGCCGCCCGCCGCGGCAAGCCGGGCGATATGGCGGTGATGGGAGCAACCCAGCTGGGCGTCGCGGTGCCAAACTTCTGGTTTGCGATGATGCTGGTCCTGATCTTTGCCATCAACCTGCGCTGGTTCGGCGCCGGCGGGTTTCCGGGCTGGGAAGCGGGGCTTAGAGCGGGCCTCCATGCGCTCACCCTGCCCGCCATCGCGCTGGCCCTGCCGCAGGCGGCGATCCTGACCCGGGTGATGCGCTCTGCCCTCCTGGACATCCTGGGCGAGGATTTCATGCGCACCGCCCGCGCCAAGGGCCTCAGCCGCCGTCAGGCGCTGTGGCGGCACGGGGTACGCAACGCCCTGATCCCGGTGCTGACCATCATCGGGCTGCAGTTTTCGTTCCTGCTGGCGGGCGCCATCATCATCGAGCAGGTATTCTACCTGCCCGGCCTCGGGCGGCTGGTGTTCCAGGCGATTTCGTCACGTGACCTGATCGTGGTGGAGTCAGTGGTGATGCTCTTGGTCTTTGCTGTCATCACGGTGAATTTCCTGGTCGATCTCGCCTATGCGCTGGTTGACCCCCGCCTCAGGAGCCGGACATGACCCGCAACCTGATCCTTGGCGCCGTGATGTCATCGCTGGTGCTGCTGCTAGCGGCACTGTCTTTCATCTGGACGCCGTTTGACCACGCGGCGATGAACATCCCGGGCAAGCTGCAGACACCGAATGCGCAGCACTGGCTGGGCACCGATCATTTCGGCCGCGACCTGATGTCGATGATCATGGTGGGCGCCCGCACCTCCATCGCCGTGGCGATGGTGGCGGTTGGCATTGGCATGGGCGCGGGCGTGCCGCTGGGGCTGGCGGCAGCCGCGCGCAAGGGATCGTGGCTGGATGAATTGATCATGCGCGGCAACGATCTGGTCTTTGCCTTCCCCTCGCTGGTGATCGCCATCCTGATCACCGCCGTTCTGGGCGCAGGCGCCGTCAACGCCATCATCGCCATCGGCATCTTCAACATCCCCGTCTTTGCCCGCATCACCCGCGGCGCGGCGCTGTCCCTGTGGGAGCGCGAGTTCATCCTGGCCGCGCGGGTCGCAGGCAAGGGCTCGGCGCGCATATCAGCTGAGCATATCCTGCCAAACGTCATGAACCTGCTGATCGTGCAGGGCACCATCCAGTTTTCGCTCGGCATTCTGGCGGAGGCGGGCCTCAGCTATGTCGGCCTTGGCGCGCAGCCGCCCACGCCCAGCTGGGGGCGGATGCTGGCCGACGCCCAGACCATGGTCAGCTTTGCGCCGCATCTGGCGCTGGTGCCGGGCATGGCCATCATCCTGACCGTGCTGGGGTTGAACCTGCTGGGTGACGGCCTGCGCGACTACCTGGACCCGAAACTCAGGGTGGCGCGCGCATGACCCTGTTGGATGTCACCAATCTGTCGGTCAGCATCGGCGCCTTCCAGGTGCTAAAGGGCGTCTCCTTTCACGTTGATCCGGGCGAGATTGTTGCCGTCACCGGCGAGAGCGGCTCCGGCAAGTCGATGACCGCGCTGGCCATCATGCAGCTGCTGCCGGATCTGGCGGAGGCCAAGGGCTATGTCACCCTGGAGGGCACCCAGCTGCTGGAGCAGCCCGAGGACAGCATGTGCGCCCTCCGCGGCCAGTCCATCGGCATGGTGTTTCAGGAGCCGATGACCGCGCTGAACCCGGTGAAAACCATTGGCGCGCAGGTCATGGAAACCATCCTGATCCACAAGGCAATGCCGCGCGAGAAGGCCGAGGCCCGCGCCCGCAAGGTACTGGAGCGGGTCGGGCTGCCTCAGGACCGCTTTCCGCTGTCGCGCTATCCGCATGAGCTGTCGGGCGGCCAGCGCCAGCGGGTGGTGATCGCCATGGCCATCGCCCTGCGCCCGAAACTGCTGATCGCGGATGAACCGACCACCGCGCTGGACGTGACCACCCAGGCGCAGATCCTGGCTCTGCTCAAGGATCTGGTGCAGGACTATGGCATGGGATTGCTGATCATCACTCATGACCTGGCGGTGGTGGCGGATCTGGCGGACCGGATTGTCGTCATGCGCCAGGGCGAGGTGGTGGAGACCGGCCAAACGGACTGGCTTTTGCGCAACATGCGCCACCCCTACACTCGGATGCTGTTTGAAGCCTCAAACCATCAAGTGGCGCTGCCGGAACCACCTGCCCCGGCACCGCTGCTGGAGGTCCGCAACGCGATACGCGACTACAAGACCCCGCGCCCCTCGCTGTTTGCCAAACCTGGCAGCTTCCGCGCCGTGAACGATGTCTCCTTCACCCTGAACCGCGGCGAGCGGCTGGGGCTGGTGGGTGAATCGGGCTGCGGAAAATCGACCCTAACAAGGGCAATTCTGGGGCTGGAGCCGCTGCAAGGCGGGGAGATTCGTCTGGACGGCCAACCTGTGACGACTCAGCTTGAACCGGCGATTCGGCGAAAAATTCAGGTGGTGTTTCAGGACCCCTACGGCAGCTTTAACCCGCGCCACCGTGTGGAGCGGCTGGTCACCGAACCGTTCCATACGCTGCCCGATCCGCCCGCCAGCGCGGCGCGCAGGGATCTGATTGCCGAAACACTCTCCGCAGTCGGGCTAAAGCCGGAGGATGCCGGTAAATACATTCACCAGTTCTCTGGCGGCCAGCGCCAGCGCATCGCCATTGCCCGCGCCCTGATCACACGGCCGGAGCTGATCATCTTTGACGAGGCGGTCTCAGCCCTCGACGTTTCGGTCCGCGCCCGTATCCTCGACCTGCTGGCGGAGCTGTGCGCAGCCTATTCCCTCACCTATCTGTTCATCAGCCACGACCTGAGCGTGGTGCGCACGGTCACCGACCGCTGCCTGGTGATGCAGAACGGGGAGATCGTGGAGCAGGGCGAAACCGAAGCCGTGTTCAGCGATCCCCAGCACCCCTACACCTGCCAGCTGATCGCCGCAGCGCCGGTGCTGCCCGACCTCTCCGATCCCGAAAGGAGCACCCAACATGTCTGATCCCCTCTGGTTCGATCCTGCGCTTTGCCTGATTGGCGGCAAGTGGCTGCCCGCGGCCAGCGGCGGCACTCTGCCGCTGGTGAATCCGTCGGACGGCAGCAAAATCTGCCAGATCCCCCGCGGCGGCGCGGCGGATATCGAGGCCGCCGTGCTGGAAGCAGAGGCGGCGCTGGACGGCGATTGGGGCCGCATGACCGCATTGGAGCGGGGCCGCATCCTGACCCGCATCGGCCAGTTCGTGCTGGAGCGGGTGGAGCTGCTGGCGGCGATTGAGGCGATGGACGTGGGCAAGCCGCTGACCCAGGCCCGCGCCGATGCGGTGGCGCTGGCGCGGTATTGCGAGTTCTACGGCGGCGCGGCGGACAAGGTGATGGGGGAGACCATCCCCTATCTCGATGGCTACACCGTCTATACCCTGCGGGAGCCGCATGGGGTGACGGGGCATATCGTGCCCTGGAACTACCCGATGCAGATCATTGGCCGGTCCGTCGGCGCGGCGCTGGCAATGGGCAACGCCTGCGTGCTGAAACCCGCGGAGGAGGCCTGCCTGACCGCGCTGGCGTTCGCCCATATCGCCATGGAGGCCGGGCTGCCCGCAGGTGCCCTGAACGTAGTGCCGGGCCTGGGGGCTGAGGCCGGCGCGGCGCTGGCCGGGCACCCCGGTGTGCATCACATCTCCTTCACCGGGTCGGTCAGAACCGGTGCGCTGGTGCAGCAGGCGGCAGGGGCCAATGTAGTGCCTGTCACGCTGGAGCTGGGCGGCAAGTCCCCGCAGCTGGTGTTTGACGACGCCGATCTGGAAGCCGCCCTGCCGTTTCTGGTGAACGCCGGCATCCAGAACGCGGGCCAGACCTGTTCCGCCTCCTCGCGCATCCTGGTGCAGCGCGGGGTGTATGAGGAGGTGAAGGCACGGATGGCAGCGGCCTATGGCGCACTGACCGTGGGGCCGGCGTCAGAGGACCTGCGGGTCGGGCCGCTGATTTCCAGCCGGCAGAAGCAGATTGTCGAGGACTATCTGAAACAAGGCGCGGACCTGCCGGTGGCGGCGCAAGGGGCAATAGTGGAGCACGCCCCGGAAAGCGGCGCCTATGTGCGCCCCACCCTGTTTGCCGATGTGCCGGAGGATCATGTGCTGGCGCGGGAAGAGATTTTTGGCCCGGTGCAGGTGCTGATCCCCTTTGACACCGAGGAGGACGCACTGAGGATTGCCAATGCCACCGACTATGGCCTGGTCGCCAGCGTCTGGACCCGCGACGGAGCGCGGCAGATGCGGCTGGCGAAACGCCTGCGGGCGGGCCAGGTGTTCCTCAACAACTACGGCGCCGGCGGCGGGGTGGAGCTGCCGTTTGGCGGCGTCGGAAAATCCGGCCACGGGCGGGAAAAAGGGTTCGAGGCGCTATACGGGTTTTCGCAGCTGAAGACCGTGGCGGCGCATCACGGGTAAGGTCTGAAAATAGGTCAGCCGTTATGTCCAAATGTTTCGCGCGCGAAACATTTGGACAGTGACTCTGCCACTAATTGTGCTGATTGACGAAAACCCTGCCGCTAGACCGGCGAAGTGTTATCAAACGATTACCGCCTGCCGTTCCTGCTCTCCGACACCGAAAACACGCTTGTAGCGGGCGATTTCCTCTGCCGGACCCATCGCCTTTTCCGGGTTGTCGGACAGCTTCACCGTGGGTCGCCCGTTGGCCGCAACCGCCTTGCACACCAGCGAGAACGGCGCCAGCGCGTCATCCGGCACCAGCTTGCGGAAGTCGTTGGTCAAGAGCGTGCCCCAGCCAAAGGAAACCTTGGTGCGGCCCGAGAACTGCGCGTGCAGGTCCTGGATCTGCTGCACGTCGAGGCCGTCTGAAAAGATCACCCGTTTCTCTGCCGGGTCCTCGCCGCGCGCCTTCCACCAGTTGATCGCCACCTCGGCGCCTTTGGCCGGGTCGCCGCTGTCGATGCGGATACCGGTCCAGCCGGCCAGCCAGTCCGGCGCGCGGTCGAGGAAGCCCTGGGTGCCGTAAGTGTCGGGAAGGATGATGCGCAGGTTGCCTTCGTGCTCGTCATGCCAGTCGGACAGCACGTCATAGGGGGCCTGCGCCAGTTCCGCATCACTGCCGGCCAGCGCAGAATAGACCATCGGCAGCTCATGGGCATTGGTGCCGATCGCCTCCACCTCGCGGCGCATGGCAATGAGGCAGTTGGAGGTGCCGGTGAATTTCTCGCCCAGCCCCTCGATCATCGCCTGCACGCACCAGTCCTGCCACAGGAAGGAGTGGCGGCGGCGGGTGCCGAAATCGGCGATGGTCAGGCCCTCCACCTCGCGCAGGCGTTCGATCTTTTCCCAGACGCGGGTCATGGCGCGGGCGTAAAGCACCTGCAGCTCAAACCGGCCCATGCTGTTGATCACGGCGCGGCTGCGCAGCTCCATCAGCACTGCGAGCGCCGGGATTTCCCACAGCATCACCTCGTGCCATTTGCCCTCGAACGTCAGCTCATACTGGTCGCCCTTGCGCTCCAGGTGGTAGGGCGGCAGGCGCAGCCCCTCGAACCATTCCATGAAATCAGGGCGGAACATCTGTCGCTTGCCATAGAAGGTGTTGCCCCGCAGCCAGGTGCTTTCGCCGCGGGAAAGGGACAGCGAACGGATGTGGTCCAGCTGTTCGCGCAGCTCGCCCTCGTCGATCAGTTTTGCGAGCGGCACCTGCGCGGAGCGGTTGATTAGCGAGAAGGTGACAGTGGTGTCCGGCTTGTTGCGGAACACCGACTGGCACATCAGAAGTTTATAGAAATCAGTATCAATCAGCGACCGGACGATCGGGTCGATCTTCCATTTGTGATTGTAGACGCGGGTTGCGATATCCACCGTCGGCCTCGTGCATAAGGGTCACTGATTGATAGGACAGCCCGGCAGCCGGGGCAAGGCGGTCAGCCCGCGCGGCGTCTTTGCGCCTGCGGTGCCAGCCGGGCCAGCAGGTCCAGCAGCTTGGGCTTGCTGATTGGCTTGCTCATGAAGTCGTCCATACCCGCAGCCAGGCAGGCCTTGCGGTCGGAGTCGAAGGCGTTGGCGGTCAGCGCCACAATCAACGGCTGCGGCCGGGCCAGCGCGCGGATAGCGCGGGTGGCTTCCAGCCCGTCCATTTCCGGCATCGACATATCCATCAGGATGACATCCGGCACGAATTCCTCAAACTTTGCCACCGCCTCGCGGCCATTTTCGGCGAAGGTCAGCTCTACCGGCAATGCGTTCAGGAATTTTTCCACCAGCAGCCGGTTCACGGCGTTGTCTTCGGCCACCAGCACACGCAGCCCGTCCAGCGCCGCTGGGGCGCTTGGCGCTGCAGGTTCCGTCTGCGCGGCGCTTTCTGCCTGCGCGTCCTGCAGGTGCAGCCGAACTGCAAAGCAGGAGCCTGTGCCCAATTCTGAGGACACCGCAATGCCGCCGCCCATCGCCTCTGCCAGGCGGCGGGAGATCGCCAGCCCGAGACCGGTGCCGCCAAAGCGGCGGCTGATGGCGGCGTCTGCCTGCGAGAACCGTTCGAAGACTTCACCCAGCTTGTCCTCGGCGATCCCGATACCGGTGTCTGTCACCGTGAAGGTCAGCTCATACCCGCCGGCTGCAGGCGTGCCGCCCAGCGCAACCGCCACCCGACCCTGCTTGGTGAACTTGATGGCGTTGCCCGCGAGATTCATCAGGATCTGCCGGATTCGCCGGTCGTCGCCGTGCAGCTGTGCAGGCAGATCCTCCTGGATCTCCAGCGCCAGGTCCAGTCCCTTGGCGTCCGCCTGGGCCTGCAGCAGGCGGATGCAGGTTTCAAAACAGCTGCGGGGGTCGAAGTTCACCGGGCTGAGGGTGAGTTCCTCCGCGTCCATCTTGGAGAAGTCGAGCACATCATTGATCAGGGCCAGCAGCATGTCGGCGGAGCTGAGAATGGTATCGGCATAAAGCGCCTGTTCCTTGCTGAGGCCGCTGTCGCGCAGAAGCTGCGCCATGCCGATCACCCCGTTCATCGGGGTGCGGATTTCGTGGCTCATGGTGGCCAGGAAGTCCGATTTGGCGCGGGCGCCCTCCTCTGCCGCGATGCGGGCCTTTTCCAGCTGCCGGGCGTGTTCCTTGGCGGCGGTAATGTCGCGTTCGACGGCGATCAGGGTTTCCAGTTTGCCGTCGCTGTTCAGCATCGGCACCTGGCTGGTTTCAATCCAGACCTTGCGCCCGTCCTTGCGGCGGTTGCGGATTTCAACCCGGACCGGCTGGGCGTAGCGGATACTGTCCTGCAGCATCTTGATTGTCCCGGGATCGGTTTCACCGCTGTTCAGAAGATCGCCGGGCATTTGGCCCAGCGCCTCGTCAAAGGAATAGCCCGTGATGCGGGTGAAACTGTCATTGACCCAGGTGATCCGCCCCTCCCGGTCCATCAGCATCACGCTGTCATTGGCGTTTTCGGCGACCAGCGCCAGGCGCCGGGCCTCCATCCGCTGATCCTGCAAGCGGGCATTTGCCGCCTCCAGCTCCTGCTGCTGGGTGGCGGTGGCAAGATTGTACTGGCGGGTGTTTTCAAAGGTGCGGCGGCCGTAGGCGGCCAGCCAGAACATGAAGCCGGTCAAGGTCACGATACCAACAGCATGCAACTGCCATTCGGTAGTAAAGCCGCCGCCCTCCACCAAATCGACACCGAGCATCGCAGCAGGCACCGCACAAAAGAAAACCATCCAGACGACTGAGGCCGGGCGGTGGTACGGCAGGGTGATTGCGGCGTTCATCGCAATGCCGGCAAGGAAGGCAATGGTGAACAGAATGTCGAGATGGTGATCGGTATCGACGCCAGCCTCTACCCAGGGCCAGTACGGCAGCGTGGCGCAGATACTCATTCCCGCGCCATAAACCGCGGCGGACAGGGTCGTCAGCAGCCTTAGCTTGGATTCAGGGACGCCTTTGGCCGCCAGGGCTGCAAGGCGCCACAGGCAGAAACTATCTGCGATGTCACCAATCAGGGCTGCTGTGAACGCCAGGGCGGCAATCCTCATGTCGGTCGCCAGGCCGAGCAGCACGCAAATTCCGAAAACAAAGACCTGGCGCGGCCAGAAAGTTTTATAGCGCCCCTTGGCATAGCGCATCATCAGCTCAAACGAGCTGTACTTCCTTTCATAGCTGGCCAATGGGCCGTCAGCCGGCCCCTTCCCTATGTTCATCAGTCAGCCTTGCTGTCCGGACTCCCTGCCAGTGTTATGTGTAACTGGTTAATATTTGGAAACTTCAACTCAGGATTGCAATTTCACCCCTGCCTGCTCCATTTGCGCCAAGGCCGCCTTGAGAGAGCCATCCAGATCAATGGCGCGGCAGGCAGACAGCTGCACCGTCACGCCGAACCCCAGACGTGCCGCGTCCAGTGCGGTGAAGGCAACGCAGAAATCGGTGGCCAGCCCGGCCAGTGTCAGATCCGTGATACCGCGGCTGCGCAGGTATCCCTCCAGCCCGGTGGGCGTGGTCTGGTCGTTCTCGAAGAAACCGGAATAGCTGTCGATCACGGGCCTGAATCCCTTGCGGATAATCAGATCGCCATCGGTGCGCAGATCCTTATGAAAGGCCGCCCCCTCAGTGCCTTGCACGCAGTGATCCGGCCACAGAACCTGGGGGCCATAGGGCATCTCCGTGGTTTCGAACGGCGTTTTGCCAAGGTGCGAGGAGGCAAAAGAGGAATGCCCCGCCGGGTGCCAGTCCTGCGTGAGTATGACCGCATCGAAGCGGTCCATCATCGCGTTGATCGGGGCCACCACCTCATCGCCGCCGGGCACCGCCAGCGCGCCGCCGGGGCAGAAATCGTTTTGCACATCGACAACGATCAGGGCCTGGGTCATCGGCATCTCCTATGCTGGGCACACAATATCTAGCGGTGTGTGCGGGTCATGGGAACTGTTGCTGCACGATAGCGCGGACGCAAGGCAAAAACATGCATCCAAAGCCCTTGTTTTATTGGTGCCGCGGGGCGGGTTCTTTGACTTGAAAACCCTCGCGCATGGTTCTAAGGGCGGGGCATGTACACGATTGCTGCCCTCTATCACTTCACCCGTTTCCCCGATCCCGCCGCGATCCGGCCGGCGCTGCTGGACCTGTGCCAGGCGCAGGACGTCAAAGGCTCCTTGCTGCTGGCGCAGGAAGGGATCAATGGCACCATCGCAGGCCCGCGGGCAGGCATCGACGCGGTGCTGGCGCATATCAAGTCGCTGCCCGGCTGTGCGGGGCTGGAATGGAAAGAGGCAACTGCTGCCGAGCCGCCCTTTGGCAAGATGAAGGTGCGGCTGAAGAAAGAGATCGTCACGATGGGCCAGCCGGACGTCGATCCGCTGGCCTCTGTCGGGCATTACGTTGAGCCGGAAGAGTGGAACGACCTGATCCGGCAGGACGATGTGGTGCTGATCGACACCCGCAACGATTACGAGGTCGCGATCGGCACCTTCGAGGGTGCGATTGACCCCAAGACCGAGAGCTTCCGCGATTTCCCCGCCTGGTGGGAAGAGAACAAGGACCGCTTTCACAACAAGCGCGTTGCGATGTTCTGCACCGGCGGCATCCGTTGCGAGAAATCCACCAACTACCTGCTCGGCCAGGGGGTGGAGGATGTCTATCACCTGAAAGGCGGTATCCTGCGCTATCTGGAGGAAATGCCGGCGGACAACAGCACCTGGGAAGGTGAATGCTTTGTCTTCGACAACCGGGTGTCGGTCGGCCACGGGCTGGTCGAAGGCCCGCATGAGCTGTGCCACGGCTGCCGCCGCCCGATCCTGCCCGAGGACAAGGCGCGGCCCGAGTTCGAACAGGGTGTCAGCTGCCACCTGTGCATTGATCAGACCTCGGAAGAAGACAAAGTGCGGTTCCGCGAGCGGCAGAAGCAGATGCAGCTGGCCCGCGCGCGCGGCGAGGAGCACCTGGGCAGCATTCCGCTGTAGGTCCGCACAAGCCATTCAGCCGAACCAGATCGCAATCGATCCGGGAAAATTCGGCATATCAGGCACTAAAAAAGGCCGCTGCCCATCGGGACAGCGGCCTTTTCGTGTTTTGCGGCGCTGGCAGCGTCAGTCGCTGCTCAGGCCCAGGTAGCTGCGGGTGCTGGCCAGCAGGCCCTCGCCGTGCGCCGGGGCCAGCAGGCCTGCGTGGTCCTCGCCTTCGGCTGCGGCCATGTCGGGCAACTGGTGGGCGATACCCTTGTGGCAGTTGATGCAGGTCTTCTCGCCGGTGAACAGGAAACGCTCATGCGCGTCCGCTGCCCGCTTGGACTGACGGGTGATGTCCATCGACTCGTCCGAGTGGCAGTTGCGGCATTCCAAGCTGTCGTTTGCCTCAAGCCGCGCCCATTCGTGCTGCGCCAGTTCCAGCCGGTGCTCCAGGAATTTCTCCCGCGTGTTGATGGTGCCGAAGATCTTGCCCCAGACCTCCTTGGAGGCCTGCATCTTGCGGGCGATCTTGTTGGTCCAGTTGTGCGGCACGTGGCAGTCCGGGCAGGACGCGCGCACGCCGGAGCGGTTGGAATAGTGGATCGTCGGCTTCAACTCCTCGAACACGTTGTCGCGCATTTCGTGGCAGCTGGTGCAGAAGGCCTCTGTGTTGGTGACTTCAAGCGCGGTGTTGAACCCGCCCCAGAAGATGATCCCCATTACAAAGCCGCCCATGGTCAGGAAGCCGAGCGAAAAGTAGGCACTGGGCCGCCTGATGATCCACCAGAGCCGTTTCAGGAAAGCAATCATCAGTCCGCCCCGCCCTGCTGTGCCTTCACGTAGTCGATCACCTTGTCGACATCGACGAACTCATTCTCGACCAGCGGCCGGGCGTTGGTCTGCACCACGTGGCACTGGTTGCAGAAATAGCGCCGCGGGCTGACCGCGCCGAGGGTCTGGCCCTCGCGGTTCATGAAGTGGGTGACCGAGATCATCGGCGCCTGGCTGACCTCCACGGCGGTGCGGCTGTGGCAGGTCAGGCATTTGTTGGAGTTCAGATCGACCTGGTAGTTGTCGGTCTTGTGCGGGATCAGCGGCGGCTGATCCGGGTAGTTGCGCACCTGGCGGATGTCGGTGTTGACGATGCCGGGGATCTGGGTGGCTTCGCCCTCTTGGTCCAGCGGCGCGGTGTTGCGCAGCGTGGCGACCTGGTTCTGAGCGAAGGCTGCGGTGGCCAGAAAAACCGGAACAGCCAGGATGGCGAGACGGAGATGTTTCATGACGGGCCTCACACTGCTTCGATACGGATTGCGCATTTCTTGAAATCCGTCTGTTTCGAGATCGGATCGGTGGCGTCCAGCGTGACCTTGTTGATCAGCCGGCGGGCATCGAACCACGGCACAAAGACCAGACCCTTGGGCGGCTTGTTGCGGCCGCGGGTTTCCACCCGGGTGCGGATTTCACCGCGGCGCGAGATGATCCGCACCTCGGTGCCGCGCCGGAAGCCCTGCGCCTTGGCATCGTCCGGGTGCATGTAGCACAGCGCATCCGGGACGGCCTGGTACAGCTCCGGCACCCGCTGGGTCATGGAGCCAGAGTGCCAATGCTCCAGCACCCGGCCAGTGGCCAGCCACATCGGGTATTCGTCATCCGGGCTTTCCGCCGGCGGCTCGTAGGGCAGCGCAAAGATCACCGCCTTGCCGTCGGGCTTGCCGTAGAAATCATAGTCCGATCCGGGTTTTGCGTAGGGGTCGGAGCCTTCCTTGAAGCGCCAGCGGGTTTCCTTGCCGTCCACCACGGGCCAGCGCAGGCCGCGCACCTCGTGGTAGGTGTCGAACGGGGCCAGGTCATGCGCCTTGCCGCGGCCGAACTCCGCGTATTCCTCGAACAGACCCTTCTGGATGTAGAAGCCGAAGTCCTCAGATTCGTGGTTGCCGTATTCCTTGGCCTTCTCGGACAGCTCGAACTGGTCGACCTTGCCATTGGCAAACAGCACCTCGAACAGGGTCTTGCCCTTGTATTCGGGGTTGGCGTCGAGAATTTCCGCCGGCCAGACCTCATCGGTGGTGAAGCGTTTGGAGAATTCCGCCAGTTGCCACAGGTCGGACTTGGATTCACCCGGCGCGTTCACCAGCTGATACCAGAACTGGGTGCGGCGCTCGGCGTTGCCATAGGCGCCTTCCTTCTCCACCCACATGGCGGCGGGCAGGATCAGGTCTGCAGCTTCAGCCGTCACCGTCGGATAGGCATCCGAGACCACGATGAAGTTGTCGGGGTTACGGTAGCCCGGCAGCCCTTCCTCCATCATGTTGGGAGCGGCCTGCATGTTGTTGTTCACCTGAACCCAGTAGCAGTTGATCTTGCCGTCCTTCAGGTCGCGGTTCTGTTTCACCGCGTGGGAGCCAACCCAGCCCGGAACGGTGCCTTCGGGCAGTTTCCAGATCTTTTCGGCATAGGCGCGGTGTTCCGGGTTCTTGACCACCATGTCCGCGGGCAGGCGGTGGGCAAAGGTGCCGACCTCGCGCGCGGTGCCGCAAGCCGACGGCTGGCCGGTCAGCGAGAACGGCGAGTTGCCGGGAGTGGAGATCTTACCGGTCAGCAGGTGGATGTTGTAGATCATGTTGTTGACCCAGACACCGCGGGTGTGCTGGTTCACGCCCATGGTCCAGAGCGACATCACCTTAGTATCCGGATCGGCATAGAGCTTGGCGATCTTCTCCAGGGTTTCTGCCGGAACACCGGACATTTCCGACGCTTTTTCAAGCGTGTACTCGGAGACGAACTCGGCAAATTCCTCAAACGTCATATCCGAGGCGCCGCCGGCCTTGTCCGCGTTCTCGGCCATCTGCTCCAGCGGGTGCTCCGGGCGCAGGCCATAGCCGATGTCCTGGTTGCCGCGCTTGAAGTTGACGTGCTTGGCGACGAAGTCCTCGTTCACCGCGCCGTTCTGGATGATGTAGTTGGCGATGTAGTTCAGCATCACCAGGTCGGTGTGCGGGGTGAACACCGCCGGGATATCCGCCAGGTCGAAGCTGCGGTGGGTGAAGGTCGACAGCACCGCCACCTTGACGTGCGGATGGCTGAAGCGGCGGTCGGTGATGCGGGTCCACAGGATTGGGTGCATCTCCGCCATGTTCGAGCCCCACAGCACGAATGCGTCGGCGTTCTCGAAATCGTCATAGCAGCCCATCGGCTCGTCGATGCCGAAGGTGCGCATGAAGCCGCCCACGGCCGAGGCCATACAGTGGCGCGCGTTCGGGTCGATGTTGTTGGAGCGGAAGCCCGCCTTCATCAGCTTGGAGGCGGCATAGCCCTCCCAGACGGTCCACTGGCCGGAACCGAACATGCCGATGCCCTCCGGGCCTTTCTCGGCCAGGGTCTTCTTCCACTTCTCAGCCATGATGTCGAAGGCTTCATCCCAGGAAACCGGGGTGAATTCGCCGTTCTTGTCATATTCGCCGTTGGTTTTGCGCAAAAGCGGCGTGGTCAGGCGGTCGGCGCCATACATGATCTTCGAGAGGAAGTAGCCCTTGACGCAGTTCAGGCCGCGGTTGACCTCTGCCTGGGTGTCGCCGTGGGTGGCGACCACGCGGCCGGCCTTGGTGGCCACCATGATCGAGCAGCCGGTGCCGCAGAAGCGGCAGGCCGCCTTCGACCATTTCAGCTCAGTCACGTTTGCGTCGGTAACAAGGTTCTGCGCTGCCGCGGGAACCGGCAGGCCGGCAGCAAGCGCCGCTGCGGCGGCGGCCTGCGCCTTGATGGCGTCACGGCGGGTAAGTCCGGTCATTGGGGGACTCCTTCTTCAATGGCGAGGTCCTGCGCATCGCAGGTTTGATGGAAGACAAGCGCCGCGCTGGCGACGCCGTCGAGAAGCTGAATTTTGGCGAGTGCATCGCCGATGGCCCGGTCGCTGTCGGCCTCGAACAGGACCACAATCTTGCCCGAGGGATCGGTTTGCGAAATTTCGGCGCGGGGCATGGATTTGATGTCGGCCAGAACGGCCTCCATCCGCGCCGGGTCGCTGCGCACCAGCAGGCTGGAGATATGGATTTCTTCTGTCACGCGGACTTCCTTTGCTGGCGGGGATCGGTGATCGCGATGGCGCTGTTCGGGCAAGTGGACAGGCAGGCGCCGCAACCGGTGCAGGCGCCGGCGTCCACCTGAATGGCGCCGACCGGGCGGACCGACAGGTCCATCCGCAAGGCGCGCGGGTCGCAGATATCGGTGCACAGCTGGCAGGCGATGCCGGCGGCGTTCAGACAGCTGCCGGTGATCTCTACCGTGACCGGCCAGGCCGCCGGCTGCTCCAGATCGAACACAGGTTCGGGGCAGGCTTCGGCGCAAGCCGCGCAGAAGGTGCATTCGCCGCCGCGGAAATTGATCCGCGGGCGGTTGCGGCTGTCGAACTCGATAATGTTCTCCGGGCAGCTTTCCACGCAGGCATTGCAGCTGGTGCAATGGGCCTGCACCCGGGCCTCATCCGTCCAGGGCGGGCGGAATTCCGGGTCCGGGCGGGCCACTCTTCCGGTCAGGAAGGCGCGGCGCGAGGGGGCGGTGCTGGCATGTGCTGGCATTGGCCTGGGCCCTTAACCTGTGGGTGGTCCCAGGAAGATCTGCGAGATCCAGATCATCAGGCCGTATCCGCCGACGATTCCCACTGCCAGAACCGGCGCCAGGACCACGGCAAGGAACAGAAAGGTGTTCCTCTCTTCGGCTTTGGTTGGCTGTTCGGACATATGAGTCCTCCTTGGCTGTTGTTTTCACACAATCGGACTGCGGCATGACCGCAGCCTGCTGTGCAAGCGGTGGCGGGCTGATCCGGATGTGACTGACGGCTGTCTAACAGTGATGTCAGATCCACCTTTTCAGCCGGCCGGCTTCAGCTCTGCCAGCGCCACCATGCAAATGTGCTGTTGCGGCCACCTTGATCTGAATCATTTCGCAGGCTGCTGATTTGAAAAAGATAAATATTCAAAAAGGTGAAACTGAATTGCGGCGGTGTGGACAGGCCGGGGCTGACCGGCCTGTACTCGATTCGGCGGCCATTGCAGCCTATGCCGGCATGGCACCGCACAAAAACCGGTGCTGCCGCGATGGATACGCCCTTGCTGTCGGATGATTTGCGGCGCCAGTAACGGTCAGCGCGCACCTGTGCCGCGCCGCCGGGTCCGCGCCATCGATTCGTCAGGCGCGTATGCGGGTCTGTTTTTGCAAATGCCGCCTGAAGAACCCTCCGCGCCCTCGAAATGGCAGAAATCAGCCCATGAACACAGGACCGTGCACTGCACCCAATGATGCGAAATTTCTTAGCAATTTCAGTGATTAATGGTGCTGCTGGAGAGAATTGAACTCTCGACCTCTCCCTTACCAAGGGAGTGCTCTACCTCTGAGCTACAGCAGCGCCGGTGAGGGGGCTTTTAGGCATAAACGCGGGGGGGTGCAAGACCATTCTGGACGGTTTTTTCGCACTAAGTTACAGAAGTCTTATGGCAGAGAAGAAATCACCTAAAAACGACGGTTCCGCAGCATCGCGCGAAGACCGGCTGAAGGCGGCGCTGAAGGCTAACATGGCCCGGCGCAAGGCACAGGCCAAGGCGCGGGCAGACAAGCAGGACCAGGACACGGGCAAGAGCGGAGAATAACGTCAGATGGATTCGATTCTGGTAACGGGCAACGGCCCGCTGAACGGGCAGATCCCGATTGCCGGCGCCAAGAACGCCTGCCTCACCCTGATGCCGGCCACGCTGCTGAGCGAGGAGCCGCTGACGCTGACCAACGCGCCACGGCTCAGCGACATCAAAACCATGACGCTGCTGCTGCAATCGCTGGGCGCCGAAGTGTCGAGCCTGCAGGATGGCCAGGTGCTGGCAATGTCGAGCCACGACCTGACCAGCCATGTCGCCGACTATGACATCGTCCGCAAGATGCGCGCGTCTAACCTGGTGCTGGGTCCGATGCTGGCCCGGCTGGGCCAGGCTGTTGTGTCACTGCCCGGCGGCTGCGCCATCGGTGCACGCCCGATGGATCTGCACATTCACGGGCTGGAAGCGCTGGGTGCCGAAATTGAGCTGAAGGACGGCTATCTGCACGCCAAGGCACCCAAGGGCTTGAAAGGCGCGGTGGTGGAGCTGAGCTTTGCCTCCGTCGGAGCGACCGAGAACATCATGATGGCGGCGACACTTGCCAAGGGCACCACCGTCATCAAAAACGCCGCGCGCGAGCCGGAAATCGTCGATCTGGCCGATTGCCTGCGCAAGATGGGTGCGCAGATTGAGGGCGACGGCTCCCCCGACATCACCATCCAGGGCGTCGACCGGCTGCATGGCGCCACCCACCAGGTGGTGACCGACCGGATCGAACTGGGTACCTATATGCTGGCCCCCGCGATCTGCGGCGGCGAGGTGGAGCTGCTGGGCGGCCGCCGCAGCCTGCTGGACAGCTTCTGCACCAAGCTGGAAGCAGCCGGCATCGAGATCACCGAAGGCAAGAACAGCCTAACCGTCAGCCGCAAGAACGACCGGGTGCGCGCTGTGGATGTGGTGACCGAACCCTTCCCTGGCTTCCCCACCGACCTGCAGGCGCAGATGATGGCGCTGATGTGCACCGCCGAAGGCACCGCGGTTCTGGAGGAGAAGATTTTTGAAAACCGATTCATGCACGCGCCAGAACTGGTGCGCATGGGCGCCCAGATCGAAGTCCACGGCGGCCATGCCACGGTGACCGGTGTCGAGAAACTGAAGGGCGCACCGGTGATGGCCACCGATCTGCGCGCCTCTGTTTCGCTGATCCTGGCCGGCATGGCGGCAGAAGGCGAAACCAAGGTCAGCCGGGTCTACCACCTGGACCGCGGCTATGAGCATGTGGTGCGCAAGCTGTCCGGTGTCGGTGCAAAAATCGAGCGGATCAAGGAGCAGTCATGACAGATGCCAGCTTCGAGGATGGCCGCGAGGCGCCGCTGAATCTGGGCGCGCTGGAGGAGGAGGACCTCAAGGTGCTGTCCTCGCTGCTGCAGGACGCGGTGTTTCCGGTGACTGAAATGAGCTGGCGCGCGTCTGAGCGCCGCTTTGCCCTGCTGGTCAACCGGTTTCGCTGGGAAGACCGCGACGCGGCAGAGCGCCGGGGCCGGACTTATGAACGGGTGCAGTCCTTGCTGGTCGTGGACAATGTGCTGGGGGTGTCCTCGCAAGGGGTCGACCGCAAGGACAAGGACCTGATCCTGTCGCTGCTCTCTGTCACCTTTGAGCCGGGCGAAGACGGCGCGGGCCATGTGCTGCTGACCCTTGCAGGCGATGGTGCGGTGCGCCTGTCGGTGGAGGCGCTGGAGGTCTCCCTGCGCGATGTCACACGGCCCTACCAGGCCCCTTCCGGCCAGG
This sequence comes from Leisingera sp. ANG-DT, assembly GCF_000813785.1. Lineage (NCBI taxonomy): Bacteria > Pseudomonadati > Pseudomonadota > Alphaproteobacteria > Rhodobacterales > Roseobacteraceae > Leisingera > Leisingera sp. ANG-DT. The sequence continues at coordinate 21,927 of NZ_JWLE01000004.1, read as the reverse complement.
CGCCGGACCACGGCGCCTGAACCGTGCAGAACAAGCGCGGCATTTCCCAGGCCTTCGCCGCCCCGGCGGCACCGCTGGAGATCCGCCGCGCGACGGTTTTTGACGTCTTTGCCATGAGCCGGGTTCTTATCGCCTCGATCCGCGATATGTGCCAGGCCGACCACTGCGGTGATGCCACCCGGATCGCGGAGTGGACTGCAAACAAGACGCCGGAGGAGATCCGCGGCTGGGTTGGCGGACCGGGGCGTTACTGGCTGGCCGAACATGGCGGAGAGGCCGCCGCCGTAGGCGGGCTCTCTCCGGGCGGTGCCATCTCCCTGCTGTATGTTGCCCCAGCCGCGGCCGGCAGGGGTAATGGCGCCGCGATGCTGGCTCATTTGGAAACAGAACTGCTGCGGGATGGCCATACCGAGGGCCGCCTTGATGCCACCCGGACAGCGCTGGACTTCTACCGCAAACACGGCTGGGAGACCTCGGAGGAGACCGGCGGATGCTGCGGTACCCCCTGCATTCCGATGCGCAAAGCCCTGGACTAAGGTCTCAGCGCCTTTGGCTGGGCATACCCAGTCCTTTTGCCTTGCGTCCAATTGCACCGGCTTCACGCATAAATCTTGAGGCTCTGCCCCCATGCCGCTATGCGGGGGCCAAAGGAGATCCCGATGCCGCAGTTTCTGAACACCGCCGATGCCGGTTTTGAACAGTCCTTCACCGCGCTTTTGGGTGCCAAACGCGAGGACAGCCCGGATGTGGATGCCATCGTGGCCGGGATCATTGCAGATGTACGTGCCCGCGGCGATGCGGCGCTGGTGGAGCTGACGGCGAAATTCGACCGGCTGGAACTGGACGCATCGCAACTGCGTTTCACCGAAGCCGAGGTGGATGCAGCGATCGCTGATGTTCCGGCAGAGGAGCGCAGCGCGCTGGAGCTGGCGGCAGAGCGCATCCGTGCCTATCACGCGCGCCAGATGCCGGAAAATGCACAGTGGACGGACGAGAGCGGCGCAACGCTGGGCTGGCGCTGGTCGGCGGTCTCCGCCGCCGGGCTTTATGTGCCGGGCGGGCTGGCCTCCTACCCCTCCTCGGTTCTGATGAACGCGATCCCGGCCAAGGTTGCAGGTGTGGACCGGCTGGCCATCACGGTGCCGACCCCGGACGGGCAAGTGAACCCGCTGGTACTGCTGGCGGCGCGGCTGGCGGGTGTGGATGAGATCTACCGCGTCGGCGGCGCGCAGGCGGTGGCGGCGCTGGCCTATGGCACCGAGAGCATCGCGCCGGTGGACAAGATCACCGGCCCCGGCAACGCCTTTGTCGCCGCGGCCAAGCGGCGGGTGTTCGGCAAGGTCGGCATCGACATGATTGCAGGCCCATCGGAGATCCTGGTGATTGCGGACAAGGACAACAACCCGGACTGGATCGCCCTGGACCTGATGAGCCAGGCCGAACACGACGAAAGCGCCCAGTCGATCCTGATCACCGATGACGAAGGCTTTGGCCGTGCGGTAGCTGAGGCCGTGGACAAGCGCCTGGAAACGCTGGAGCGCCGCGCCATTGCCGGCGCCTCCTGGCGCGATTTCGGCGCGGTGATCACGGTGAGGGACCTGGATGAGGCGGCAGCGCTGTCGAACCGCATTGCGCCGGAGCACCTGGAGCTGTGTGTCGCCGATCCGGTAGCCTTGAGCGAAAAAACAGTGCACGCCGGCGCCATCTTTCTCGGCCAGTACACCCCCGAAGCAATTGGCGATTATGTTGGCGGACCGAACCACGTGCTGCCGACAGCACGCTCTGCCCGGTTCTCTTCCGGCCTGTCAGTGATGGATTTCCTCAAGCGCACGACGCTGAGCCAGATGACCCCGGAATCGCTGCGCGCCATCGGCCCTGCAGCCGAGGTGCTGGCGAAAAGCGAAAGCCTGGAAGCGCACGGGCTGTCAGTAACTGCACGTCTGGCTGCGCTGAACGGGTAACGCAGAAAGGGGCGCTGCCCCTCTGCGCGTGCCGCGCATTCACCCCGGGATATTTGGGGCCAGAAAGAAGCGGCTGGCAGATCAATAATGCGCAGTGTATCCGCCGTCCACGGCCAGTACCTGCCCGGTGATGTAAGACGCGGCGGGCGAGGCCAGAAACAGGATGGCAGGCGCCAGTTCCTCCGGCTCACCCCAGCGGCCCAGCGCAGTGGCGTTTTTCAGCTTCTCTGCAATCGCAGGGTCTGCAGCAGCAGCCATATTGGGTGCGGTCTTGAAGAATCCCGGGGCAATTGCGTTCACGGTAATTCCCTGAGCACCAAGCTCTGCCGCCAGCGCCTTGGTCATGCCGTTGATGCCGGCCTTGGCGGTGGTATAGGCGGCATCGCCGGATTGCGCGATGAGGCCGGCAATCGACGAGATGTTGATGATGCGGCCCCAGCCCTTGGGCGCCATCTGCGCCGCCGCCATCTGGGACAGGCGGAAGGGCGAGACCAGGTCGACCTCCCACAGCGATTGCAGATCGGCACGGGTGAATTCGGGCAGGCTGCGCCGGTCGCGCTGGCCGACGTTGTTGACCAGGATGTCCAGCCCGCCCTCCTGTGCAATCCCGGCCATCGCCTTGGTCGCGGCGCTTTCGTCGGCGATATCCAGCACCAGCGGGCGGGCGGTGCCGGGCAGCCGGGCGCGCGCGGCATCCACCCGCGCCCTGCTGCGGCCATTGATCCAGACCTCGGCTCCGGCCTCTGCCAGAAGGCGGGCCGCGGCGAAGCCGAGACCGTCAGTGGAGCCGGTCACCAGCGCACGTCGGCCATGAAGGGAAAACTGTTCGAGGGCTGTCATTTCTCTGTCTCCTGCTGGCGGCAGGCTGGTTGCGGAGGCGTTGCCTGTCAAGCACTGCCGCAAACGGGCAGGCGTTTGACGCCCGCTGCTGCATTGCCCCGGGCAAAGCGGTGCGATACTCATGGCCGGACGCCCCTGCGCATATCAGAGACAAAGACCCATGAGCCGCATCAGCCATATCGAACTGGACGACCGCAACCTGCCGCCCCCGACGCCCGAGATCGAGCAGGAGCGCAAGGTGGCGATCTATGACCTGATCGAGGACAACAGCTTTGCCCTGCCGCAGCGGGAAGACCGCGATATTCCGGCCGGCCCCTACCATCTGGGGCTGGCGATCCGCGACAAGCGGCTGGTCTTTGACATCAACACCGAAGCCGGGGAGAAGGCCGCAGAGTTTCACCTGTCGCTGTCGCCCTTCCGGCAGGTGGTCAAGGACTACTACCAGATCTGTGAGAGCTATTTCACTGCGGTAAAGACAATGCCCCCCAGCCAGATCGAAACCATCGACATGGCGCGGCGCGGCATTCACAACGAAGGCAGCCGGGTTCTGCAGGAAAGGCTGGAGGGCAAGGCCGAGGTCGACACCGACACCGCCCGCCGCCTGTTCACCCTGATCTGCGTCCTGCACTTCGGAGGCTGACGCGTGGAGGAGCTGCCGCAGTCCGTTCTGTTCTGTTGCGACCACAATTCGGTCCGCTCTCCGATGGCGGAGGGCATCATGAAGAAATTCTATGGCACCGGCACCTATGTGCAGTCCGCCGGCGTCAAGAACGACATGGAGATCGACGGCTTCTCGATCGCGGTCTGCCAGGAGATCGACGTCGAACTGTCGCGGCACCGGTCGCGCTCATTCGACGAGATGGAGCGCTGGGGCGATGACTTGTCGTCCTTTGACCTGGTGGTGGCGCTGTCGCCCGCCAGCCAGCGCCGGGCGCTGGAGCTTACCCGTTTTTTTCACCTCGATGTCGAATATTGGCCGATTATGGACCCTACCGGGCTCGGCGAGACACGGCAGGCCAAGCTAGATATCTACCGTCAAACACGGGATCAAATCATCCAGCACCTGAAAAACCGCTGGGGTGAACCGACGGAGAGAACATGACCGATACCATCGCGCGCTATTTCGCGGCCTTCAATGCCGGCGACACGGACACCATGCTGGACTGCCTGGATGAGCAGATTGCCCATCATGTGAACGAAGGCAAAATCCGGGTGGGCAAGGAGAAGTTCGCGGAGTTCTGCGCCCATATGGACCGCTGCTACAAGGAAGAGCTGACCGATATGGTGATCTTTTCCGCAGAGGGCGGCAGCCGCGCCGCAGCGGAGTTCATCGTCAACGGCACCTATCTGGTGACTGACGAGGGCCTGCCGGAGGCCAAGGGCCAGACCTACCGCCTGCCTGCGGGCTCGTTCTTTGAGCTGAAGGACGGCAAGATTTCCCGCGTCACCACCTATTACAACCTGGCGGACTGGATAGCCCAGGTCTCAGCCGGATGACCATCCGGGTTGAAGCCATGACCGGCGCGGCGCTGGAGGCCGCGCTGGACGATGTGGCGCACCTGCGGATCACGGTGTTCCGCGCCTGGCCGTATCTATACGACGGGGATCTGGCCTATGAGCGGGAGTATCTGCAAAGCTACCGCGACAGCGCCCGCGCCGTGGTGGTCGGGGCCTTTGACGGGGATACCCTGGTGGGGGCCTCCACTGGCGCACCGCTGGCGGATCATGCAGATGATTTTGCGGCCGCGTTTGAAGGCGCCGGAATTGACCTGAACGACGTCTTCTACTGCGCCGAATCCGTGCTGCTGCCGGAATACCGCGGGCATGGCGTCGGTCATGGGTTCTTTGACGCGCGCGAGGCACATGCCCGGAAGCACGGGTTCAAGAAAACCGCCTTTTGCGGCGTGCAGCGTCCGGCGGATCATCCGTTGCGGCCTTCGGATTACGCGCCGCTGGATCCCTTCTGGCGCAAGCGCGGGTATGCGCCTCTGGAGGGTGCCATTGCGTATTTTTCCTGGAAGGATGTGGATCAAACCGGGGAAACCAGCAAGCCGCTGCAGTTCTGGATCCGGGATCTGTAACGGAGACAGGCGCCCCGACGGGCGCCTGACTGATTTGGCTCAGACGCCTTCTGGCCGCGCCGCCTGCACTTCTTCCAGCGCGATCTTCTGCTGGGTGGCATAAAGCTTCACGGAATCGCGGGCATCATCAAATGTGCGCTTGGCTGCTGTCACCGCCCTGCCGGCCGCAACATATTCCTTCTTGCTGTAATCTTCCTGTTTGAACTGCTTGTAGTTCTCAGCCAGTTCCTTGAACAGTTTGGGCAAAGCGCCTTTCACGTTCTTGGCGTGGGCATCGATCCTGTAGGCCTTGGTCAGGTCGCGAATGCCCTTGTCGGCCTGGGCTTCGATCTTGGAGCGATCCGCGCCCTCCTTGTGATAGGCGGACTTCCAAGCCTTCTTGATTGCTTCCAGCTTGTTCAGCGCAGCATTCACATCCTTGGAAATGTCCAGGCAGGCGGCTTCGATCTTCTTGCCACGCACCTCGGCTGCCTTGATCTCCTTGATGATCAGCTTGCGGGTTTCTTCGTGCTCTTTCTTGAGCTTGGCCAGATGCTTGTCGGTTTCCTCGTTGGCCTTCTCGGCCTTCAGCTGCTGCGCCATTTGCTTCTGCTTGATCTTGTCCGCATTGCGGGCAAGATCCGCCGCCGCGTCTTCGCGTTTTTCGATCTGCTTGGCATAGGCCAGGCACAGTTCCCGGCTGTGGGACTGCAGCTTGCCGCACTTGCCGCGCGCCTTGAGCATCGCGTTGGCCAGCATGCTGAAGGCCTGAACGATCTCGGCCATGTTATCCAGATCCGCCTTGGCCGGGTCGCCTGAGGCTGGCACTCCCAGTTTTTCCAGCAGGTCCATGTATTTACCGACGCCGCTGCCCTTGCAGGCGCCGGCACGGTATTCGCGCCAGAATTTGGTGCGGAAACCTTTTTTCGGGATGTCGGCAATAACGCCTTTCAGGTTCTTGTCATCAAGCTTGGTCGCCAAGGGAGTGGTCCTTCTTTCAATAAATCAAATGATCCGCTGCACGAGAGAATGGCCAAAATGCCGGGCAGCACCAAGATGGAACGCAGCACGCGGCTGTTTCCGTTGCAAAAATGTGCATTCTGTTTGAGTTTTTCCGGCGTGCCCGGCATCAGATGAAACCAGGGTGCCGCATAGCCTTGCGCAGGGCCGCAATGCCGGGCAATCCTTCGGAAGGACCGCACCGGGATGCGGCCACTGACTGCCGGAGAGACCGCATGAAAATCGCCACCGCCGCCTATCCGCTCGACTGGCTCGAAAGCTGGGCCCAGTACGAAGACAAGCTGGCCGCCTGGGTGGCGGAGGCCGCCGGCAATGGCGCCCAGCTGCTGGTGTTTCCCGAATACGGCGCGATGGAGCTGTCGACGCTGGATGGCGCTGCGGTTGCAGGTGATCTGGAGCAGTCGATTCATTCCGTATCGGAGAAACTGGAAGATGCCGCTGCACTGCATCTGAAACTGGCCGCCGAGCACGGCGTGCATATCCTCGGCGCCTCTGCCCCGGTGAACAGCGGATTGGACCGGCCGGTGAACCGGGCCGAACTGTACACACCCGCGGGCAAGCGGGACCATCAGGACAAGCAGATCATGACCAGGTTCGAGCGCGAGGAATGGGGCATCACGGGCGGCGGGCCGCTCAAGATCTTTGACACGTCCCTGGGGAGAATCGGCGTGCTGATCTGTTATGACAGCGAGTTCCCATTGCTGGGCCGCGCGCTGGCGGAGACGGAAGTGATTCTGGTCCCCTCCTGCACCGAGGCGCTGGCCGGCTATTGGCGGGTGCGCATCGGCGCGATGTCGCGGGCGCTGGAAAACCAGTGCGTGACCGCCATGGCCTCTATTACCGGGGCCAATGAATGGTCGGAAGCGGTGGACATGAACACCGGCACAGGCGGCATTTTCGGCCCGCCGGACAAGGGCTTCCCCGGCACCGGTGTTCTGGCCGAAGGCACCCTGAACCAGCCGGGCTGGACCTATGGAGAAGCGGACCTGGAGGCAATCGCCCATGTAAGGGCAGATGGCGGCGTGCTGAACCGGCTGCACTGGGAGGAGCAAGTGCCGCGGGTGAAATCGGTCACAAAGGCCGCACTTTGCTGATTGAGCCCTTGAAATATTGGAAAAATGACCCCATTTAAGCGCACGTCCCGCAGTTTGCGGGTTAACCCAATGATGGAGACAACATGGCCAAGGAAGATACGCTCGAATTTCCCGGTGTCGTGAAGGAACTCCTGCCTAACGCGACGTTTCGGGTCGAGCTTGAGAACGGCCATGAAATCATCGCACATACGGCAGGCAAGATGCGCAAGAACCGCATCCGTGTTCTGGCTGGCGACAAGGTCCAGGTGGAAATGACCCCCTATGACCTGACCAAGGGCCGGATCAACTACCGCTTCAAGTAAGCGTTTGATCTGGAAGAAATATCAAGGCCCGGCATTCTGCCGGGCTTTTGTTTTTGGCGGCCTGACGGCCGCAGCTTCCGGCAGGGATATTTTGGGCAAGAGGAAAAGACCCGGCCCGCTTTCCTGATGGCGGATTTCGCCTTATGACAGGCGCGAAGAGTTAAGAGGGCCACGGCATGGCATTTATCCTGGGATCGGGCAGCCCGCGGCGGCTGCAATTGCTGGCGCAACTGGGTGTGCATCCGGACGAGGTGTGCCCGCCGGAAATCGATGAGACCCCCCGAAAAGGCGAACTGCCGCGCGACTATTGCGCGCGCGTCACACGGGAAAAGACCGAAGCCGTTCCAGCCGGCCCTGATGACGTCGTTCTCTGCGCAGACACCACCGTGGCGCTTGGCCGCCGCATCCTGGGCAAGCCGCGCGATGCAGGCGAAGCCGCAGAATTCCTGCTGGCACTTTCCGGCCGCCGCCACCGCGTGATTACCGCCGTTGCGGTGCGCCGCGGGGACCGGGTATGGGAGAAAGACGTGGTCAGCCAGGTGAAGATGAAAAACCTCTCTGACGAGGAACTGAACGCCTATCTCGCCACCGGCGATTGGGAGGGCAAGGCAGGCGCCTATGCCATCCAGGGCCCTGCCGGCGCCTTCATTCCCTGGATCAGCGGCTCCTTCACCGGCATTGTCGGTCTGCCGCTCTCTGAAACCGCAAACCTGCTGCGCGCCTCCGGCCTGCCGCTCTATCAGGAGGCCGCCGCATGAAGGGCCGCACTATCATCCTCGACCACATCCAGGACCGCGAAGCCGCAGCCCTTATGGTGGACGGCAAGCTGGAAGACATCCTGGTCGAAAGCGACGCCCCTGCCCCCGGCACCATCTACCGCGCCCGCGCCGACCGGCCGGTCAAGGGCCAAGGCGGCATGTTCCTGACCACGCCGGACGGCCCGGCCTTCCTGCGCCAGGTCAAGGGGCTGGCACCGGGCCAAATGATCCTGGTGCAGATCTCCGGCTATGCCGAGCCTGGCAAGGCCATTCCGGTGACCCAGAAGCTGCTGTTCAAGAGCCGCTACGCCATTGTCACGCCGGAGGCGCCGGGGCTGAACATCTCGCGCAGCATCCGCGACGAGGATGAACGCGACCGGCTGCTGGAGATTGCCCATGAGGAAATGGACGCCTCTGATTACGGCCTGATCCTGCGCTCTGCCTGCGCCGGGGCAGACAGTGAAGAGATCGCCGAAGACGTTGCCGCCATGGCGGCCATGGCGGCGCAAGTGATGCAGGATGAAGGGACCGATCCTGAGGTTCTGGCCCAAGGCGACACTCCGCACCTGCTGGCCTGGCGGGACTGGGTAGAACCTGCGGATATTGAGCGCGAGCCGGGCGGGTTTGAGCGCCTCGGCGTGCTGGACGCACTGGACACGGCTCAAGGCATCCGCGAGCCGCTGCCAGGGGGTGCTTTCCTGTTCATCGAGCCGACCCGCGCCCTGGTCGCGGTGGATGTGAACACCGGTTCGGACACCTCTCTTGCGGCAGGCATCAAGGCCAATATGGCGGCCGCCAAGGCCCTGCCCCGCGCCCTGCGGGTGCGCGGCCTGGGTGGACAGATCGTGCTGGACCTGGCCCCGATGCCGAAAAAGGACCGCCGCGGGTTTGAAACCGCGCTGCGGGCCGCTTTCCGGGCGGCTTCCGAGGAAACCGTACTGGCAGGCTGGACCAACCTCGGCCACTACGAATTGCAGCGCAAGCGCGGCCGAATTGCCCTGAGCGAGGTGCTGAAATGAGCTGTCCGGTCTGCGGCGGGGAATCGCAAAAGAGCTACCGCCCATTCTGCTCCAAGCGCTGTGCCGATATCGACCTCGGAAAATGGCTGACCGGCGCCTACTCAGTGCCCAGCCAGGACCCGGAAGACATTGAAAACGCTTTGGAAGAAGCGGAACGCGCGCAAGCATCCAAAGAAAAACCGCAGCAGACGCGCCATTAGCGATTTTCTTTGAAAAACCCTCTGGACACCGCCGCGCCCACGGCATAGAAGGCCCCCACCCAAGGCGAACAGCCTTCCCGTGCCCGGGTAGCTCAGGGGTAGAGCAGTGGATTGAAAATCCTCGTGTCGGTGGTTCGATTCCGCCCCCGGGCACCATTTATCAGAAAATATTATAATGCTTTCAAAGCGTTAGTTGCCCCATGTGCTTTCCAATCCACCAGTGTATCCACCAGGGCAGTTTCCTTAGGCGAAATTGTCCGGGTTCTGTATGGCCCCACTAGCAAGAACTTAAGAAATCAATATAAAACTGTTGGAACAGGCCGCTGAAAAAAACTGGTGCGGCATCGGAGGCTGCGATGAACTGGGATGACGTTATAGGTATCAGGGATACCGAGTTGGTGTCGGTCGACTTGCTACATTTCGACACCAACAATCCGCGCTTCACACCAGATAGGCGCCCAGGTGAGGACACGGACCCAGCAATCATCGCTGAGTTGGCTCGAACAGCTGATCTATCCGAGTTGGTTCAGTCAATCGGCACTAGCGGGTACATCAATATTGAGCCGCTTGTAGTTGTTGTCCGGGACGACAAGCTTGTCGTTCTTGAAGGCAATCGCCGCTTGGCAGCGCTAAAAGCACTGCGAAACTCTGATTACGCTCGCTACGCCAAATTGAGCGCTCCCGAATTTGGTGATGAGATCCGGGCAACTTTTGAGAACATTCTTGTTTATCGCGTTGAGCGAGAAGAGGACGCTCGGGAGCTAATCGGATTTAAGCACATCAACGGGCCGCAAGCATGGGACGCCTTTGCCAAAGCCACGTTCGCGGCACGTTGGCTTGATAGCCAATTGGAGGCTGAAAACCCGCTGAAGCTGATAGATATCGCTAACCGCATGGGCGATAAACACGCGACCATCCACCGGATGGTTACCGCGTACTATGTGTTGATGCAGGCCGAGCGGATGGACGTTTTCAATTTGGAAGACAGGTACAAGCGGGCATTCAGCTTTTCGCACCTCTACACTGGCCTGTCCTACCCGGAATTTACAGAGTATCTGGGTATGCCTAAACCGCAGCGAGACCAAGACCCCTCTCGTGAGCCGGTCGATACAGAGCATGCTGACAACCTGCGCTTCTTGTTAACCTGGCTGTATGGTTCCAAGGAAAGAGATTTGCAGCCGGTTGTAAGAAGCCAAAACCCGGATTTGGGTAGGGTCAGAGAGGTGCTGCGGTCAAAGTCAGGGACCAAAGTTCTGGAGCAAACGAGCCATCTTGATGATGCGCTTATTACCGCTACCCCCAAAGATCGGCGCTTTTCAAAGCACATAGTGGAAGCCAACGGGCAGCTCCGGCTCGCGATGGAAACTCTTGATGGTTTCGAACCGGAGACGCAGTCCGAGTTGCAGGAAATCGTAAACTCCGCGTTCAAGCGTGTGCAACTTATCAAAGCCACGGTTGATGTTCAGATGTCTGGGTTAGAAGCGTCCAAAGAAAAATAATGGCTGGCGAACCTGTTGTAACCCCGCCTCTGGGTGCGCCAGAGGATGTCTTTGTGGACTGGTTAGAGCTTGTTGCCTTCTTCAATGAGTTTCGGACCGCACGATTGGATGAATTGGAGGCTGCTCTTGAAGAGCAGTATGAAGAAGTCGATGACGATGAGGTCGACGATGAAGATGGCGACCTCGGCGACGATGGTGCAGAGAACATTGCGCGCATAGATGCGCGGAATGAGCGGCTGCGTGAAAGCGTTGAAAACGAAGTGGACTTGCGCATCCAAGCTTGTGAGGGTGCGTACCCATTCGTTTTGTCGGCAGATGCTGAGGAGCTTGAACTAGTAGAAGATTGGACGGATGAAAGGTACGCGACGTACCTGACCTGTTTGCTAGCTTCACATGTTTCCCGTCAAAGTCTTCTGGACTTTGAGGTTGAAACAGGCTTGATCTCAAGGCTGCGAAACAGAGTGTTTCAAGTGGTTTCAACCTACGCATTGTGTGGTTTTGTTGATGGACAAGCTGCTAGCGTCGGCTGGCCGCGAGAAGACAAAGCCACAGTTTTAGAAACTCTACGACGTGCCGAAATGAGGGGGGCTGGATTTCAAACCAAGGATGCCCCAGGCCCCTATACTCCGCCTCAGGCTAAGGATGGAGGAATTGATGTCATTGCATGGCGGACCGAAAACGTGCCCCCGCCTAGCCTGTTTGTCTATGGCCAAGTAGCCAGCGGACACAATTGGCGCGGTAAGCCGGTAGGGTACTTCATGGAGCTGCTTGAAGTGAACTACATGGAGATCCGGCCGATGGTTGAACGAAATACAGCCACGATGATGCCATTCCGCGTGCTGGACGAAGGAGAATGGTATCGAGAGCATATGGGGCATGGTAGAATTTTGGAGCGCACACGCATGCCAAAATACGCGTTTCAAGGGCTGCGCATTGTAGAAGCTGGTACTGAAACAGACGAAGCTGGGAACATGCCACAGGTTACTTCTTGGGTGGAAGATTTCCGGCAGGCAGCGTTGGCTTAGCGCGTAGGCTCTACAAGAAGTTCATTCTCTTTGCGCTTGGCTTGCAGGCTATAGTTCACGGAAATTGTCGAACATCTTTCCGAGCGATAAAGTTGCCGCACCAAAGGAGCATCGTCGTAAGTTAGAAGCCAGTGCGGAACTGAACCGCTTGTGAGAATGTCTGAAAGGGCAACATGCTTGGCTTCGCTCATCCCATCAAAGTAAAGACGCCCACCGGCTTTCACATACGGCGGATCGATAAAGAAAAAGGTGTTCGCAGCGTTGGGTTTTCTGCGAGTTTGGTCAATGAATGCCAAGGCGTCTTTGTTAGTAAGTTCGATGCGCGTCCTGTTTTCTGATAACCATCCGACCTGTTTTGTAAGGCGTTCCGGATTGAACCGTGCGTCAATCTTCCACTTACCTCTCTGGTCATACCCGCCAATTGGGCCCGACTTTAGAATGATGCCTGACCTGGTTGTCCGGTTCATGTAAAAGGTGGAAAACCCGACATTAAAGTCATACTGGTCGCCGGAAAAACCGGCCACTACGTCTCTATGATGATACCATTCGTCCATGTTCAACTGAACAGACCGCAGTTGCTTGATGAAGCGGTCAGTTTCATCAAGCATCGCCTTCCAGGCTGAGAAAATACGCAGATCAGCATCATTTAGCATGATCATGTCGACATCACGGTCTGCCAAAAGAATTAGGGCTGCGCCAGCGCCGCCGCAAAATGGCTCTGCAAAAATCCGTGTTTCGTTCGGGTCCAGTACAGCCAGCCTGTGTCTGAGTAGCGCCGACAAGAAGCCCTTTCCGCCGGGGTAACGGAACGGAGAAACAGCGTTCTGTGTCGAGCGGTTGGGGTCTCTGGGGATTTCTGTTGTCGGAAGCGTATTCATGTCACCGTCTTAAACTCTTCATACGCCGATCAAAAGAAGAGATGTAAGCTTCAGAAAGCTTCGCCAAAAGCGTCACTCATCAACACCAATTTGCTCAATGTCGACCCCGCCAGAGATGACAGTGGAGCCGACAATGGGGGCACCATAGATAACAGGAACTGCGCCGCCTTCGGCCATGGTGTTGACGGCTCCGCTCAAAATGTAGGACTGGTGATCGCCCTGCGGGTCATTGTCGACATTGAAGGCTGGCGGCTTCACTAGCATTGACCCGATGCCGGAAAGGGCGAGGCCAATCCCAAGCTGGGCGGCTGTACCCGCTAAACCTCCGGAGGCCAAAGCGCCTTGTAGAGCGGGAAGGGCACCCAATGCTGCGCCTCCTGAGGCGGCGATGACTACACCTATCACAACGACACCAATGATCGCCATGATGCCGCCTTTTTGGTTCGATGCCCCTTCAAGGCGCGGCATGATGTGCAACACAGTATCAGATGTAGCGGTGATCAGATCTTCTTCGGTCTCATAGCCTCGTTTGTTACCGTCTTCATTCTCGGACCAGATGAAGTATTCACCCATGCTGATCTCTTTGTAGACCTGGCCGGGGAAGTTGGCTTCCATAATTTGGATGATGTACGTCGGGGTGTCACCTTTGATCGGGAGTTCATCCCCGAACTTCTCTGCCAAGAGGCCGTAGAGTTTAACTTTCTGGATGCTCATCGATCTCTTCCGTTGCAGCCCGTTGCAATTTCCATGCGGCGAAAACAGAGGAGTTCCACCATTCCTTCTATAGCATAAATAGCTGGAGGAAAGAAGTTATCTATTTGTATTTGCTATGTATTTCGATTGCAGCCCGTTGCAATTACACGGGGTGCCCGCGCTGGTTTATACCGCGTTTGGGAGGCTGCAGAGAACAGTGAGAAAGTACAGAGCGATGGCCGCCTGATTGAGGTGGGCAGCCATCGATTAGGTTATTTGGCGAAACCGGTCTTCTGGAGCGCTTCGGTGTGCTTATAGTGTTTCGTCAGTTTCCGGAAACTCGCCGGGCTGAACTCGGCCAGAAACCGCAGACCGTCATCCATCTCTACCGCGGCGACAATCAGGTTCTTCTTGCCGCCGAAGTAGCCGCCCAACACCGCACCAAACGGCCCTGCAAGTGCGATGCCTACCAAGCCCCAGCCTGCGGTGGCGCCAAGGGTGCGGTAGTTCTCTTCGTCAACTGTCTCAATCTGTGCGACCTGGGTCAGCGAATAGTTGCAGGTGGCGAACCAGCCCTTTTCCTTTTTGAGTTGTAGTTGACCGAACAGGACCTTGGTGCTGTCGTGCTTGCCGAGGCGGAGACCTTCGCCCGCGAGTATTCTGATACCCATGTCACTTCACAGCCTCGGATACTGTCCAGAGCAGGGCGGAGTTGCCATTCGCGTAGACCCTGATCTGACTGCGCGACCAGCCACGATCAACCACCGAGAACTCCAATCCTTCGATTGATGTGCAAACGGTTCCTGTCAGCGCCTGCATTTGCCGGTAATCCTCAGAATTCGCCGCGGAAATGAATGTGTCCAAGGCGTCCTCGGTAACGCAGCCTACATATGCTCCTGTGATGATCTTGCCGTAGGCCATGCTTGCCAACAGCACCATGGCGCCTGCTGATGCTGTAATGCCCAATCTTGTCACAATGCCCCCTCCGATTGAAATCTGATGCGCCTGCAAATGTGGGTTTCCTTCGTCAGCATCTTGCCCGGAAGGTCAGCCTGCGGCGCTCAGAAAATATCCTATTTTGGGATATTTCTGCGTTCTGAATACCGACGCGCTTACATCAGGTCAAACGGAATGTGGGCGTGCAAAAAAGCATCTACGATGAAACCTATCGGCAACTTGTAGCTGCACTGAAAGCTGCGCGTTTGGATGCCGGGATGACGCAGCAGCAAGTGGCAGAGGCCTTGAGTAAGCCTCAATCCTACGTGGCAAAGGTCGAGGGCTTTGAGAGACGGTTAGATGTGATTGAGTTCATCGTTCTGGCCCGCTGTATCGCCTGGGACCCATTTCCGTTGCTGCAGCAGATTTATGGGTACGGTTCCGCGAACGGCGAATAACTAGCTGGGGAGCGATGGCGCAAATGCTTTGCGCTGCAGTGAATTGCAGCCAGTTGCAATATCTAGGTAGCTTGTTGGCCGCTCTGTAGCGTTGATCATTTGTGTACCCCCCCAACATCTCACACGGTTGCAACCCGTTGCAATTTTGGTCTGCGAGCGTGCCATGAACTGTGCTGGCCTCGTGATTACCCTATCGCCGTCTATCATTATAACAGCCCGCAGTTTGGCGCCGTCTACCCTATCAACATCTATCACGGCTGCAGCCCGTTGCAATTTTTGAGTGGTGTGGCACCCAGCTTCGGGCCTTGACCAAGTGTCTACCCCCCGCCGTCTACCATCTGACCTTTGATACCGGGCGGGGGCGGTCGCTGACATAGCCTCTAGGTTCAACTTGTCTCCGGCGCCCGTAGGTCCGCCGCGTCCAGAAAGCGGGCAGACAAGAAACCGTACATCAGGAAAAAGGGCCAAGCGCAGAGGAACACCGCTTTGCAGATCTGTTGAGCGGGGTCACCGGAGTTCTCCTTGTCCCGAAGTGAGTGCTGGTTGACATACATAACTATGTACTCGTCGTCCGTGCGGCACTTGCTGGCGTCGGTCTGCGAGAATTTCCGCAGTACAATGGTTTTCCAAACTAGCGCTCCGATGGCGAAGTACAACCCGGCGGTGATGATGATCAGTGTGGTCATTTTAGGCGGTCCTTTCAGGCGGATGAGTTATGCGGGAGCCATTGCAACCCGTTGCAACTAGGCGCTGGGCGCCTTTGCGCCCCTCTGGCTGCTGCAACGGGTTGCACCCCCCTCTGACAACTTGTGAAGATGCTGTGCGACGATGGGCCAAGGGATGACCCGGCGTATGGCTGCGCTTTGACTAGCGCAATGTTTGTGTGCGTTGACCCCGGCGGCGAACGCGTCATCGAGTAGGGCTTCCGGCACACCTGCGGCTTCTGCCAGCCAAAACACCGCGGGCGGGCATAGGAGTAGGTTGTAGATAGCTTTAGCATCTCTGCCGGAGTTTGGTTTGCGCCCGTAGACGCCGGGGGTGTCGTATTCTTCCAACCACCGGACGACGTGTTCTTTCTGGTCGCTGTACCAAGCCGTGCCGAAGCCCGCACCAATCTGCAAAGCTTGCTCCAGCTTCACAGTCTTTGGAGGTTTAGCGGCGAGAGTTCGGGTGATGCTCAGCAAAGATCTTCTATCCATATCAAGTACATACAGGGTGGGTGAGGTGCGTCAACTATCTACTTTTTTGCTTCTAAGTTCCCCATTTTGATCGCGCACGTTGAATTTCTGCTAAGTCAGGGCCAATGTCGTAGAGGGCACGGAGAATGGCTTCGGGGTCGGACAGTGCTGCATGACCAAGTAGCTTGCGACGAACAGACCGCATATCATCCAGGAAAATGCCGCTGGGGTTTTCCAGGTGCAGTCTCAATACCTCCAGATGGCGGTCTCTAGTCAATTCGTCCCAATTCCGTTGAGATAGACCTATCGACCAGGTGTTCTTCATCGTGTTCCTGTGAAATTCGTATCCGAGAAATTCAAAGGTACAGCCCGTCCCGGCGGCCTTTTTCTGTAGAGGGAGTGGACCAATGCTGGGCTGCTCGAAGAACTGGAGCAGAGATTGTTCTACCCGGTCAGCGGTCTCTTCTGTTTTTGCGACTGCAATCAGGTCGTCCCCGTAAAGGAACAAGCGTCCGCGCTCATTGGCGGGTTGTGGCATGGCCTGCAGCAGGTAAGCGAGAATGAGATTGGAGGCCGGGGAACCTTGCATTAGGCCCGCTGGCCCACTCTCTACAGCGGTATCGATGATAGTATCCCAAGGGATAGGATCGGATTGGGTGGCATCGTGAATTGCAACTGGCTGCAATTTCAAGTTCCTCATGTCTAGCGCATGTGTGATTACTCTCCTCGGTAGTTTCAGTTGGTAGACCGCGTCCGGACAGACGTTTTGGAAACAGTCCTGGACATCATAGATGCGGTAGCAGTTGAAGCCTTGACGAAGAACTGCAAGGAGCTGCAGGGCCAGTTTGTCACGGCCCCTGTCCTTCACGTTGTAGATGAAAGGCGGCAGGGCCATCATTGCGGAGATTACGTCCGAAATCATGTTATGCGCAGCTTTGAGGTTCTGCGGCAGGCTGCAGACCGGCCTAAAACTTCCCGAGCGCTTGGGTTCCGGCCACCAATAGACCGTCTCTTGAATGGCGCAGAACAGATCTAAGCTCCTTGCCTCCGCATGCCATTCTCGAACGTTGGGGCGGCGGACGCCAGCCTTGTACAAGGCTGACATCTTGACTTGTGGATTGGTCAAGTAGCCGTCGACTAAGCGGCGCAATTGCTTGCCTTTGCCCGTCTGGGATGCCGTCGCCAATCGGCGTTTCTTGCCTGCCCGGATTAGGTGGGCCTTTTGGACATAGCGCTCAGCCTCCCAAGCGGGATTGAGCATGTCGAACGCGCTGGCGACTTGCATGATCTTTTCCTTGGGACTTCAAGAACGGGTGGGAAAGAAAGAAGGCAATGTGGTGATTGCCTCCGGTGCGGGCAGCCCTACGGAGGCGTTCCACAGCCGGATTAGTGACTTGCGTTCAATGTGGTAGCTGACAGACCTCCACACGCCTCCAGAACGGCTCTCAGCGAGCGAGACACGCTTTTGAAGTATCCACTGAACGCCATCTTTGCAGACGGCGACCCTGTAGCGCTGGGCGCAGGCTATCACCTTCCCATAGTCTGAACTGCTTTCGCGATGGCGGAGATCACAAGTCATAGCTAACCTCCGGTGACCAACGGAGGTTGATCAAGCATCCGAGAAGCCGGTCATCACATGCAATACCATAGGTTTCGACAACGCCGTGCTCCCTGAGATCATTCAAGGCTTCGAGGGTTGTCATGAGATCGAGGCCAAGAGGGCGATGATCTTCGCTGCCCTCAAAGATGTTTGCCCATGTGTCGGCAAAGCGATCTTGCCCGACCATGATGGTACGATCTGAGATGTACTTTACGATGGTGTATTGGCTGGGGCACAGGAACCTGCGCCAAACACGGAAAAAGTACCCATGGCACTGATTGCGGTCTAAAGGAGTTATCTCATTTCCGGACAGACCACGTTCAAATTTCTCAGCTACACGCAGGGGAGCATTAGGCAAGAAAAGGAGTACATTGCTCCAATCGTCAGGCATAGCTCACCTCGCATTTCGGCGAGTTTTTGAAAATGGTTGTACGACCGGGCGGATTTGAGTTTTGCAGCCGGTTGCAATGGGGGAGGTTCAAGCAAATTGCAGCCGGTTGCACGCAGTAAATAGCGTGATGCATTTCTCACTCTTGGGTTGCATCAAGAGCCGGAAAATGGTACTGTTCAATCGGATCTAATGACAGCCCGTTCCCGGTTTGACTGGGGCGGGTTTTCTTATTGGGAACGGTTTTTGGCAAGGCGCGAGAGCGCGTCCTTCACTTCACTCTCTTTGAAACGCTTCAAGTGCCCCATTACGATAGGAGCAGGCAGCGTTCCGTCCGCAACGCGGCGCCTGACCGTGCTGCGAGACGAATTGAGGCGAACCATCAAGTCGCTAAAGGTGAGATACTTTTCGAGCATATAGGTGACTCCTTATGATCAACTGTGGAGCCATATGCGCACAGCACGACGGCACGTTGGTAAGTAGGAAACCAGAGGTTTAACCGTTTTCGACCAACAAAGTGACGGCTTCCTCGCCTCCAAGCTTCTCTAGCGCAGCCAACGCTGAATTTGGTAGGCACCCAATTCGCAGGGCATCAAACATATCAGCTAAGAAACTCTCGTAGGGATGGTTTTTGCTAAGCGGGTTGATTTGCTTCGGCGTAGGGTTTGGGTAGTCTTTCCAGTGCTGTATTTCGCCTGGGTTTAACTCTTCGCGCCAGACTTTTCTGCAAGCCCAAGCAACCGCAATCGCGCGATAATTTCGCTTGCTGGAAGACTTTTTAACGTACTCAGGGCGGCTTCTGAGTTTTTGGACACCTCGAAGGAGCGAGGTGAGGGCTGCCTCACGCGACATGATGATTTCGTTGTTTTCTGAAATGCCACATTCACGCATCGAGCCAATTAGAGACTTGGCGTTCCTGTCAGCTTGTAAACTTCTTGTTGCCTGCGCATCTGACAAGTCGGGATCTAAATACCTTGATGAGCGCGCGCACAAAATGTCGGCATCCAGAGCAGATATTGAGAGGTTTAAGTCGTTGATTGTCTGCTCAGACAAAGTATTAAGTAAATCAGACGCTTGTCCAATCAGCTTTTCAAGATCACTTAAAGTGGAAACGTCGGGGCTCACATTGAAGAGTTTGTGGCAGTTTTTGTGAGCTATGTAGACGTGGTTGGCGTAGCTGCTAAGTGCCTCCTTATTTGTTTTGAAAACATTAGGGCAATGACGCTCGATCACCGTCGCGATTGCTGTCAGCTCTTCCTCTTCTCTGGTCATGTGTGAGCTATTTTGATTACTTGACAATTTTCCCCGGATACATGACTTGCCCATGCCTCCATTAAAACCCTACGCTTCTCCAAGAAATCGGTTCGACGATATGCTCGGCCTACTTTGCTATCGAATTTGTGGCCGAGAGCCGCCTTTGAAATCTGGAACGAAACATCCTGTGTTTCAGCGCACCAGGTATCAAAACTAGACCGAAACCCGTGTGGCCGTTCGTCCATGCCTCGGGTCTTCATTAACTTGGACATGGTCTGGTTAGAGATTGTTCCCTTTCGAACCCCAGGGAAGATCCAGCCTTCTCTTTCAAAGGGGCGCACTTGCTTCAAGATTGCCATGGCTTCTGCCGAGAGCGGCACATTCAACTCCTCAGTATGGCCAAGACGCCCTTTCATCACTTCTGCAGGGATAGTCCAAGTTGAACCTTCTATTTGGTCCCAGCGTGCTATTCGGATAGGGCCGGACCGAACGGCTGTCAAAATCAGGAACCGGAGAGCGAGATGGGTGACCGTACCTTCATCTAGACTGGCATAAAATTCAGGCACTTGTTGCCAAGCTAGAGACTTAATGTGCTCTTCAGTATGACGTTGCTTTCCGAGAAGAATTTTTGCCTTGTCGGTAACCGCAGGATCTACGTCTAGGCCCATCGCTAGAGCGTGCCGCATCACAATACCGAGGCGATTGATCGCCTTTGTCGCGGTCGGGGCCTTCTCATGCCATATTTTCGAAAGTACGTTTTTAACGTCTTGCTGGTCGATCTCTTGAACAGGCGTTTTTCCTAGTTTCGGTAAGATGTGCAATTGCAGAGGGGAGAACCACCTCCCCGCCTGCCCATCGCCCTTGAGTTCCGCTTTTTTGGCTTCAAAAGCAGCCAAGGCAATGGTTTCTAGGGAATGATCAGACTTCAGTGCGATACGTTTCTCTCGTTCTCTTTCCTTGATTGGATCTTTGCTGTCGGCCTTCACTGCTCGCCATTTTTGCGCAGCTTCTCGAGCTTGCTTTAGGCTAATGTCCTGCCAAGAACCGAGGCCCATTTCTTTCCGGCGTTGATAGATTGAATATCTGTAAACCCACTGAGCTCCGCCGTCGTCACGTTTGATGAAGTAGAGGCCCCCGCCATCACAGTGCTTTCCTGGCGGAAGCCTCTTGAGTTGGGCAGCCGCGAGCCGATTAATCGCCATCTTCAATCCACCATCCTATCCACCATTTGGTCTTTGATAAGTTGTTTGAGCCACCATGACATACTGTGGTCACCCATGGAACCATCCGGATGTGCATTATTTGTTGAATTTCAGTTGTTTAGGCTCAGGAAAGTGACCACTTGTGACGACCTATGACCTTTCCTGAAACTTCGGTTGCAGGCCGCCCCCGGGCACCATCACTTCAGCTAACACATTGGTTTTGTTCCAGCTTTTTGCACGTGCAAGGAGCCGTAGACCATGTCGGAGACCATTTCGCCCGCGTTCACCTTCGTGAAGGATGGCGTTTTCTACTTCAGCCGCCGCATCCCCAAAGACCTCAGGAAACATTACTGCTCTCCTAGGATCGCATACTCCCTGCGAACAAGGGCCGCTCGCGTGGCGGAAGCTCGGGCTAGGAGAGCCGCAGATCAGCTTGATGAGTACTGGTTTCACCTTCGGTCCAAGGACGCGGACTTGCCCGGCAAACACATGCTCAGGCTGCAAGGAGAGGGTCGCGTTGTAGCCAGCTCGAAGCCATCTGAGGTTTCTTCGGCCTCTGTGAAGCTGTCCGAAGCAGTGGGCATCTATCTGCGCCTCAAAGGACAGGGTCGCCCTGACACCTTTCACCGGGCTGCTGAGAGGTCCTGCGGCTATGTCATCGACGCTTGTGGTGACCAGCAACTCGACGCCTACACCAAGGCCGATGCCAACAAGTTCAGGGACGCGCTGATCAAACGAGGTCTGGCAGGCAGTAGCATCACCCGCATCTTCGGGACCGTTCGGGCAGTCACCAACTTTACGGCAAGCGAGCTTGGCCTGACCCTGACCAACCCGTTCAACGGGGTATACTACGACCGAGAGGCCGGGGTCAGTGAACGTAATCCGATCCCTGCCGATGCCCTGAGCAAAGTTCAACGTCAGTGTCGCCAGATGGACGACGACATCCGGTGGCTCGTGGCCCTGGTCTCCGACACGGGGATGCGTCTCGCTGAGGCGGTGGGTATGGTAAGGGAGGACATTGAGCGCAGGCCAGATGGGTCGCTCGTCGCCCAAGTGCGCCCGCATCCGTGGCGCCGCCTGAAGACCAAGGGCAGCGAACGCAATGTGCCGCTGGAGGGTGAAGCTCGCTGGGCAGCCGAGCGCCTGATAGCACAGGTGACCGACACCGAGTTTCTGTTCCCGCGCTACAACAGGAAAGACCAAACAAACGCGAACGCGGCCAGCGCCGCCTTGAACAAGTGGATCAAGCAGATGGCACCCGAAGGATGCACCATGCACAGCTTTCGCCATTCTATGCGGGACAGGCTCCGTGCTGTTGAGTGTCCTGCCGACATCGTCGATCAGATCGGCGGCTGGCAGACCGATGGCGTGGGCCACGGATACGGGGCTGGTTACCCTGTCGAGGTGCTGCAGAAGTGGATGAAGGCTGTCACATAAGCCGACATGGTCTACGGCTCCTTGCACGTGCAAAAAGCTGGAACAAAACCAATGTGTTAGCTGAAGTGATGGTGCCCGGGGGCGGAGGGTTGTCTCCGTTGTGTTCCCGTTACAGGCACTGCTTC
>NZ_JWLE01000039.1:0-42924 GCF_000813785.1 Leisingera sp. ANG-DT | reverse complement strand
TTCCCCAACAAGTTCAAGCTGATGACCGCCCGGCGTAGCACCGTCCGGAACCATCCGAGCCTCCGAAATCAGCGCCCGCAGCGCCGCCGTCGCCTCCCGCCGCACCTCTGGTGCATTCAGGGCGCCAGCCAAGTCCTCGATCAGTTCCCGGTACCGCGCCGACAGGCTCGGGTGCAGCCGCAGGGTACCGGCTCGGCTGCTTGCCGTTTGGAGTGTTGTTATAGTGAAGTTTTAATTGACTCTATGACGCGATGATCATAAGTCGAACTATGCGTTCAGTTATTGACGGAATGTCAAGGCTGCCGCGTGGAGGTTGCTAGTCGCAACATCAACCGGAGGAGGGAGGCGCGACAGAAATTGCTGTTTTTACAGTTCGAAAGTCTGGTCAAACAGCTTTTGGATGGCTCGGTCGCACCCTCAGACCCATAGGGAGGAGATTATGGTGTCGAAATTTTACACCCTGGTTCAGGCAGTTGCTCTGGCATGTGCCGCAGCAACCGCGTCGGCCGAGACTGAACTGACGGTTTATACTGCTCTGAACGCAGATGATCTGGACCGCTATGCTGCGTCCTTCAATGAAACTAACCCGGACATCAAGATCAACTGGGTCAGGGATTCCACTGGGATCATCACAGCGAAGCTGCTGGCCGAGAAAAACAACCCGCAGGCAGATGCGGTGCTGGGGCTGTCTGTCAACTCAGTGATGGCCCTGAAGCTGGAAGGCATGCTGGAGCCCTACAGCCCCGCAGGTGCCGATACGCTGAATGCCCAGTTCGTGGACAATGGTGATGCCCCTAGCTGGGTTGGCATGAATGCACTGTTTTCCGCGATCTGCTTCAACACCGTCGAAGGCGAGAAACTGGGCATCGCAGCGCCGCAATCTTGGGATGACCTGCTGAAACCAGAATATGCAGGCCATATTGTGATGCCGAACCCCAACTCTTCGGGTGCGGGGCTGCTGAACGTCACCAGCTGGCTGTCGCTGAAAGGGAGCGAGGAAGGCTGGGGTTACATGGCCGGATTGCATGAAAATATCGCGCGCTACACGCACTCCGGGTCGAAGCCCTGCAAGCTGGCCGCTTCGGGTGAAAACCTTATCGGCATCTCCTATGCGCTGGCGGCAACCAAGCTGAAGGGCAGCGGCGCCCCGATCGACATCATTATCCCGACGGAAGGTGTTGGCTGGGATATGGAGGCAACCGCCATCGTCGCGGGCACGCCGAAGCTGGAGGCCGCCCAGGCGCTGATGGACTGGACGGCGACAGAGGACGCCAATGAGGTTTATGCAAAAGTATATGCCGTCGTTGCCAAACCTGGCGTGTCCAATCCGAACGAGCATTACCCGTCCAATGTCGTGGACGCGATGATCCCCAGCGACTTTGCGAACATTGCCAAGAACCGCGACACCATTCTGAGCGATTGGCAAAGCCGTTTCGGCCATAAGTCCGACCCTCAGAACTGAGGGGCGGCATTCACCCCGGGCTGCTGCTCCCTGGCCCGGGGTTTTTTCTTTCTTCACCAAAAGTGCGGCGGCAAATGATCGCGCAATGAACCAGCCCCGGTCGTCCGGCAGCGGAGAAATCCCATGGCAAACCCATATGTTGAGATCTCCGATCTCGAAAAATTTTATGGCAGTTTCTGCGCTCTGAAGGGCGTGTCGCTGACCATTCTGGAATCCGAACTCGTCTGTTTTCTTGGCCCGTCGGGGTGCGGCAAAACCACATTGCTGCGTGCGATTGCCGGGCTCGATCTGCCCAGTTCCGGGCAGATCCGGCAGGGCGGGGACGATATCACCAGCCTGCCGGCCTCGTCCCGTGACTACGGGATCGTGTTCCAGTCCTACGCGCTGTTCCCTAATCTCACCATCTCCCGAAACATCGGGTTCGGGCTTGAAAACCGGGGGCTTGGAAAGTCCGAGATTCAGGCCCGTGTTAACGAATTGCTGGCGCTAGTCGGCCTGCCTGACCAGGGTAATAAATATCCGTCGCAGCTGTCGGGCGGGCAGCAGCAGCGCGTGGCCCTGGCCCGGGCCATGGCGGTTTCGCCGGGCCTGCTGCTGCTGGATGAGCCGCTGTCGGCCCTGGATGCCAAGGTGCGGACCCACCTGCGCCACGAGATCAAGGAACTGCAGCGGGACACCGGTGTCACGACAATTCTGGTGACGCACGACCAGGAGGAAGCCCTGTCGATGGCGGACCGGATCGTGGTGATGAACCACGGTGTGATCGAACAGATCGGGACGCCTGCAGAAGTCTACCGGGAGCCGGAAAGCCTGTTTGTGGCCGACTTTGTGGGGGACACAAACCAGCTGGCTGTTGCGGCTGCGGGGCCTGATACAGTCTCGAACGGCTTCTCCACGTTCCGGTGCCGCAACCACGGCCACGCCGCGGGCAGGGACCTGGTCGCGGTTATCCGGCCAGAGGATGTTGTGCCTGTCGAAACCGGCGCGGCGCCGTCGCAGGACGCCAGCCGGATTGACGTCATGATCCGGGAGATGGAATTCCTTGGCTCTTTCTGGCGCTGCGATCTGGACAGCGCAGCCTTAGGGCGCGCGCATTTTTATGCGGATTTCTCAATCAATGCGGTGCGCCGGCTGGGGCTGACCCAGGGGGCAAGCCTGACGGTTGAGCTGCCGGTTGATCGCCTGATGGCGTTTGAACCGCTGCAGGAGGCGGCACAATGACGGATGCTGCACACCCGCTGCCCAAAACCGGCGTGAAGGCCAGGATGTCCCGCGACGACCTGGTCATACGCGGCGGCATCATTGTCATTTTCATGTATTTGCTGGTCGCTTTGGTCTTCCCGATGGGGGCCATGCTGGCAAAGGCGTTCTCGACCTATGCATTCCAGCTGGAGCAGTACGAATTCCAGGTCAGCGATGAAGCAGGCACATTTGATGATACGGTCCTTACGGCTGCAGTCTTGAATGCCGCAAATGAGACGCTTCCGCAGGAAAAGCTGACAGCAAAGTCGACCAGCAGCATTTCGGCCACGGCGTTTTTTCCTGAGTTCAGCTTCCGCAGCCCGGAGCGCTACCGGATCCGGACCGCGTCTGAAGATGCGGCTTTCTTGAAGGGCGCCCAGCTCCATTCCGGACCGAATTGGGTTGAAATGAGCTCTAACGAGTTCCGGCAGGTACTGCTGAAACCGTCACGTAGTTACGGGCTCGGCAACTTCGCGACTTATTTCTCGACACCGGTTCTGTTCAAGTCCATCCGCAACTCCTTGCTGATCTCGGCAATCAGTACCGCGGTTACGGTTTCGCTGGCTTTTGCTTTTGCCTATGCGCTGAACCGCTCCTGCATGGCGCTCAAGGGGGTGTTCCGCCTGGCAGCCATGGCGCCGATCCTGGTGCCGTCGCTGCTGCCCGGTATTGCGCTGGTCTATCTGTTCGGCAACCAGGGCATGCTGAAATGGATGCTGATGGGGGAAACCATCTACGGACCCATCGGGATCTTGCTGGGGTCGATCTTCTTTTCCTTTCCCCATGCGTTCATCATTATCGCAACGGCGCTGACCCTGTCGGACGCACGGCTGTATGAGGCCGCCGCCTCGCTGCGCACGAGTCCGTTCAAGACCTTCATGACGGTGACGCTTCCCGGCGCGCGGTTCGGCCTGATTTCCGCAAGCTTTGTGGTTTTCAGCCTGGTGATGACAGACTTCGGCCTGCCCAAGGTGATCGGCGGGCAGTACTCCATGCTGGCAGTCGACATCTATCAGCAGGTGATCGGGCAGCAGAACTTTGAGATGGGTGCGGTTGTATCCTTCCTGCTGATCATCCCGGCGCTTATGGCGTTTGCCGTGGACCGGCTGGTGCAGGGAAAACAGCAGTCTCTGCTGTCTGCGCGCTCTGTGCCATATGAGCCTGCGCCGCGGCCTCTGACGGACAAGCTGTGCTTTGCCTTCTGTGCAGCCATGTGCGTCTTTCTGCTGGGGATCATCGGCGTCTGCCAGTACGCGGCGCTGGTCAAATTCTACCCCTATGACCTGAGCCTCAGCCTGAGCAACTACCGCTTCGACCTGTTGGACGGCGGCTGGGCGTCCTATTTCAACTCGATCAAGCTAGCGCTTCTGTCGGCCGTCTTCGGAACCGCCGTGGTGTTCCTGGCCGCCTACTTCGTGGAGAAGGGCAATGCTTTTTCGGCGGGGCGGGGGCTGCTGCAGGGGATCGCTATGCTGCCGATGGCAATTCCAGGCATGGTGCTGGGACTGGCCTACATCTTCTTCTTCAACGATGCTGCCAACCCTTTCAACTGGCTGTATGGAACCATGGCCATTCTTGTGGTCAGTACGGTGACTCACTTTTTCACGGTTGCCTACCTGACATCGGCCACGGCCCTGAAACAGGTTGATGCAGAGTTTGAACCGGTGGCCGCGTCACTGAAGCAACCGGTGTTCCGGCTGTTTTCGACGGTGACGGTGCCGATGTGCGCGCCGGCCTTGCTGGAAATCGGTATCTACCTGTTCGTCAATGCGATGACCACGGTGTCGGTGGTGGTGTTCCTGTATTCACACAATACGCCCCTTGCTTCGATCGCGATCCTGAACATGGATGATGCGGGCGATATCGCCCCAGCAGCTGCCATGGGGATGATGATTTTCTACACCAACCTGGCGGCGCGGCTGTTCCATCTTTGGGTGTCCCGCGTTGTCCTGAAGCGGTCGCAAGCCTGGCGGACGCGCTGAGTTTCACCACCGGCGACGGGCCAACCTGTCTATGCTCGCCATCGTTGAAAATTCAGGGAAAGGTTACTCTGTGCAGATCCTGAGTTTTATCTTTCAATTGGCCGGGTCGGTCATGATGCTTTTGTTCGCAGTCCGTATGGTACGAACCGGCATTGAACGGGCCTTTGGTTCGGCATTCCAGAGATTGCTGACTGCGCCGCGAAATCCGCTGATGCTGGCACCGCTTGGGATATTGCTGGCCTGCGTCCTGCAAAGCTCGGCCGCAGTTACCCTCCTGGTAGCGGGCTTCTCAGGGGCTGGGGCACTTTCCTTTGTGCCTGGCATTGCAATTGTCCTGGGTGGAGATCTGGGCTCAGCCATGCTGATCCAGGTCTTGTCGCTTCGGTTGGACTGGCTCATACCTGTGCTTCTCACCACGGGTGGTTTCCTGTTCCTAAAGACCGACCAGCGCAGTTTGAAACAAGCCGGCCGGATTCTACTCGGTATTGCCTTCATTCTGGTCTCGCTGAGTTACCTCCGGCAAACAATGGAACCGTTCCGCGAAAGTGCGTTTCTGCCAGCTGTCGCAGGATACCTGGCACAAGACTTTGTGACGGCATTCCTAGTTGGGGTGATTTTGGCATTTGTCATGCACTCATCTGTGGCCGCCATCCTCATGATCGTTGCGGTCGTCGATATCGGCGCAATCTCGCTAGCGACTGGCCTGTCCCTAGTGCTAGGCGCCAATGCGGGCTCTGCTTTGATACCTGTCTGGTTGTCACGCGGTATGGAGCCAGTAGCGCGGCGCGTG
This sequence comes from Leisingera sp. ANG-DT, assembly GCF_000813785.1. Taxonomy (NCBI): domain Bacteria; kingdom Pseudomonadati; phylum Pseudomonadota; class Alphaproteobacteria; order Rhodobacterales; family Roseobacteraceae; genus Leisingera; species Leisingera sp. ANG-DT. Next base: position 37,448 of record NZ_JWLE01000039.1, on the reverse strand, counting down.
CCAGTGGCAAACATGCTGCTGCGCGGAAGCGGCGCTATCTTGGCTGTTTCTCTTTTAAACAGCAGTGCTGGTGCTGATGTGTTCCTGGCGAGTAGAGATCCGGCCCAAACCCTGATTACTGTTCACATCGCCTTCAATGCAGCACTGCTATTGACTGTGCCTTTTGCTGTTCAACTGGAAGCACCAGTTGCTGCCATCTTTCCCAAAAATGAAGTGCGGGGTGAGGAACTTTCATCGCGCTACCGGTCGGTTTTAAACCGCGCAGACTTGGCCAGCCCTTCGCTAGCATTGGCCGGGCTGAGGAGGGAAGTATTGCGCATGGCAGGGTTGGTGGAGGAGATGACTGCCCCGGTTATGGATTTGTACAGGCGGGCTGATGAAGACACACTGGAACGGCAGCGGGGGTGCGAGGACGCGCTTAATTCTGCCTTGAATGAGGTGCGCAACTATTCCGCCGAGATTGATCAAACTGTGATTGGTCGGGAACTTCGCGCGGAATTGCGAGCTCTGGTAGACTACGCAATCGCACTGGAGGCCGCGGGGGATATCGTGGTTAAACGGCTGGTTCCTTTGACACAGGAAAAACACCGCAGCAGCTTGGAGTTCAGTCCGGCTGGTTTTTCCGAGCTGCTTACGCTTCATGCAAAGGCAATGTCTAACTTAGACAAAGCTACTAATGTTCTTATTGGATCTGACTTGGAGGGCGCGCGCCTTTTGCTTGAAGAGAAGGCCGAAATAGCCCGCATAGAAAGGAACAGCCGCAAAGAGCATCTCAAGAGATTGGCAGAGGGGGAGCTAAACAGCTTTCGCACAAGCGACCTTCATTTGGAGACCGCTTATTCTTTTAAGGAATTCCATTCGTGGATCGTTACAGTGGCTCACCCGATCTTGCAGCGCGAAGGACAGCTGCTTGAGACTCGATTGATCCGCAAACCGGAGCCAGCGCGAGCAAACGCTAAGGCATGAATGATCAAGCGGCGGGATCGTTTTCGACTCGCTGTGCAAACTGGTATGGAGAAATTCCGTATTTTTGCCTGAAGGAATTGCGGAAGTTGGAAGCCGAATAAAATCCGACACAGGCTGCGACCTCGCCTACGGTCAAGTCGGTCTGCATCAGCAGAAGTCGGCCACGGCAGAGGCGGGCATCCTTAACGAACCGGGCAGGCGTCATCCCGAGTTCACTGGAGAAGAGCCTCTCAAGCTGGCGTCTTGAAATGCTGTGGCGCAGGCACAGGGTTTCGATGGAAATGTCGCTGCTGAGGTTGGCGCGTATGTCGTTGAGAACCGAAAGTAGCGTTTTGTTCCGGGTTGCAAACCGCTGGTTCAGAGGCATCTTCTGCGCTACGCCGCTGTTGCGCGGGCCGTTGTGCAGGCAAAGGTCGGCAATCTCCTGGGCAAAATTGAACCCATGATCGCGTTCAATCACTTGCAGGATCAGGTCGCTCGCCGAGATGCCGCCGCCGCATGTTAAAATCCGCTGGTCGATGCAGAACCTGTGATCGGAAGGGCAGAGATGCCAATGGCTTTCCAAGAATGACGCGCGGGATTGCCAGTGCAGGGTGAACTCCCTCTCTGCGAGAATACCGGCATTGGCAAGAAGCTGCACCGCGGTGCCAACCGCGCCAATACGTGCGCCGCGCCGCCAAGCGGCGCGCAGATCGCCTCCCAGCTGTTTGGAAACCGGGTGGTCCGCAGCAGGGCCGAACACCAGCATGATGTCTGCACTGCGAAAATCATCAAACCCGGATGCCACGCCGAGTGCTGCCCTGTTTGTGTCTGTGACTGGCTTTCCGTCCGGGCTGTGCAGTGTCCAACGGTACAGCTCGTTTCCAGCCAGAAGGTTGGCTTCTCTAAGCGGTTCGGTCACTGCACCGAGGGATAACAGGTCGAACCCAGGAACCAGAAGCAGAGCCAAGGTTGTTGCATCTGCAGAAACTGGGTGTTCAGGGATCATGGCAGAATTCTTGTTTTGAACAAGGTGGGTGGCATGCGCCGGCCAAGGGGGGACAAAAACCGGCGCATGCGCTCTTACTACGACAGAAGCTTCTTGCTTTGGGGGTCGTAGAATCCGCGCAAGCTGACAGTGGCATCCACGGCCTCGCCCTCGATCAGAACCTGATAGTGGCCGTCTTCAAGGTCAGCCTTGCCTGACGCGCCTTCCGGCAGGTCAAGAAGGCACAGGCCGGTGGCGGTGCCTTGAATGTAGCTGTAGGCCGCACTGTTGATGGAGCCGAGCACCTCGCCATTGCGAAGAACAGGCTCGCGCCCGAACAAGAGCGGTTCGGCATTGTTCAGCTTGATCGCGCACAGGAAAGGCCCTTGTGCCTTTTCCTTGAGGGTCAAATAGGCATCGCGTCCGATGAAGGGGATGTCCTTTTTGGTTTTGCATAGGAACTCGACACCCAGCTGATGCGGGGCTTCCATATAGGCCATGTCGGTGCCCCAATGCAGGTATCCCTTGTCGATACGCAGAGCGTTGAGCGCATCCGTGCCCAGCAGGCGGATGCCGTATTCGTCCTGCTTCGCCATGATGGTATCGAACACGTGCTCGGCCAGATCCGGCGTCATGTAGAGTTCGAAACCAAGTTCGCCGCTGTAGGACAGGCGCTGGACCCAAACCTCTGCATAACCAATGCGGATGGTCTTGCCGGAGTTGAAGGGGAAGGCCTCATTCGACAGATCGGCATCTGTCAGCGAAGACAGCAGTGCGCGGCTTTTCGGCCCCATCACCGACAACGCGGCATAGGCGGTGGTCACATCGCGGATCCGCACGTCCTCGCCGGGATTGATATGATCGCGCAGCCGGTTCAGGTCGCGGCGGCGGCGTCCGGTTGAGCTGGTGACGATGAAGCGGTCTTCGGCATGGCGGGCAACCGTCATGTCGGTTTCGATGCCGCCGTCCTCGTTCAGCATCAGGGTGTAGGCCAGCCGCCCCGGGGCAATTGCCATATTGTTGGTGCACATGCGCTGCAAGAAGCTTTCGGCGTCTTTACCTTCGACTTCGGTCTTTCCCATCGGGGAGTAGTCGATGATGGCCACGGCCTCACGCGCCGCCTGCTGTTCGGCCTGGGCGTATTCGAACCAGTTGGCACGGCCAAAGGAGTATTCGGCCTTCGCCTCGGCCCCGGCAGGTGCGTACCAGGCCGGGCGCTCCCAGCCCATGGATTCACCGAAATAGGCGCCGCGGTCCTTGAGCAGGTGATGGAACGGCGTCTTGCGAATGCCGCGCGCGGTGTGCCGCTGGTGATGCGGATAGTGCAGGGCATAGGACAGGGCGAGCGTTTCAGGCGCGCGTTGCTGCAGATAGGCATCGCCTGCCTGGAAGCTCTCCAGGCGGGCCGGGTCGACACCGCTGAGATCGCGCATCGGCTTGCCGTTGACGATCCATTCCGCCAGAGCGCGGCCCGCGCCTGCACCGCATTGGATGCCGGTGGAGTTAACGCCAGCGAGGATGAAGTACCCCTTGATGTCCGGCGCTTCGCCGATGGTGGCGCGGCCGTCGTGGGTGAAGCTTTCAGGGCCGTTGAAGAAGGTCCGGATGCCGGTTTCCTGAAGCACCGGAACCCGCTCCAGCGCCTCTTCCATCACGTCCATGACGTGTTCTTCGACAAAAGGCAGCGAGTCGAAGCTGAAGTCCTCGGGGATGCCGTCTTCGCCGTAGGGAACCACGATACGGTGGCCAAAGCCGACCAGGAGCTTGCCCGCGTCTTCCTTGAAATAGGTGGCATCGTCATAGGACCGCAGCACAGGCAGGTCCTTGGGCAGGTCCGGGATCGCTTCGGTAACCAGGTAGTAATGCGCGCAAGCGTGCAGCGGGATTTCGACCCCGTTCTGACGGCCCAGTTCGCGCGCCCACATGCCGGCGGTGTTCACCACGACGTCGGCCTGAATGTGGCCCTTGTCGGTGCGGACCCCTGTCACACGGCCGTTCTCCACCACGACCTCCTCGACCTTGGTGTCTTCGAACACCTGGACGCCGCGTCCGCGGGCGCCCTTGATCAAGGCTGTGGTCAGGTCCACTGGGTTGATGGAGCCGTTGCTGGGGATCCAGACGCCGCCTGCGACGCCGTCCAGATTGACCAGCGGATAACGTTCCTTGATCTCGTCGTGACCGATTTCACGGGCTTCGATATCGAACAGCCGCGCAAAGTCGATCTGGCGGCGCAGCTGGCGCATCCGGTCGGGGAAGCGGGCCACCGTGACGGAACCCGTTTGGCGGAAGCCGGTGGTCTGGCCGGTCTCGGCTTCAAGTTCCTCGATGATTTCGGTGCCGTAGGAGGCGAACTCGGTCGACAGCGTGTCGCCGCGCAGCCGCCCGACCAGTCCGGCGGCGTGCCAGGTGGTGCCGCAGGTGAGCTGCTTGCGTTCCAGCAGCACCACATCGGTCCAGCCCTGTTTGGCCAGGTGATAAGCGACAGAACAGCCATGCACGCCGCCGCCGATGATGACGACCTGAGCACGGTCCGGGACTTGATTTGCCATTGTTCATTCCTTTGCAGATGGTTGGCCGGCGGCATGCGGAGGGGACGCGCGCCGGGATTGAAGGGGTTAGACGGGGTTTGACAGCGCCTTGCGGAGCCGGAAGACCGAAATCAGATGCAGGGTGACCGCCAGAACGATCAGGCCGAAAATGGTGGCGGCGATGGGGCGATTGATCATGTCCAGCGGCGTTTGCACATTGGCGAGTGCGATGCGCAGCTTCACTTCCATTATGCCGCCCAGAACCATGCCGAGGATGATCGGCACGATCGGCAGGTTCAGCCGTTTCAGCACCATGCCCAGCACACCAAAACCGGCAGCGATGGCGCAGTCCGTCACCGAGTTTCGCAGCGCGTAGACGCCGACGAAAGAAAGCGTGAGGATGATCATGCCGAGGTATCGGTTGGGAATGATGATGACCCGGGTCAGCTGGCGCGAGAACAGAATCAGGAAAACCAGCGCCAGCACGTTCAGCGCCAGCAAGCACAAGTAAAGGCCGAGAATAAACTCCGGCCGCTGCTCGAACAGGCCCGGGCCAGGGATCACGTTGTGGACGTAGAACACGGTCAGCATCATCGCGGTCAGGGCTTCGCCCGGGATGCCGAGGGCCAGCAGCGGGATCATTGCGGCGGCGGGCACCGCATTGTTGGCGGCCTCCGAGGCAATGATCCCTTCGGGAGAGCCATTGCCGAATTCTTCAGGTGTCTTCGAAGTTTTCTGCGCCAGAGAGTACGAGAAGAACTGGGCCAGGAACTCTCCGACACCGGGAATGATGCCGAAGATCACCCCAAAGCCTGAGGAGGACAGTACGGTCTTGGGAAACCGCAGCACTTCGAACAGGTGCTGGAACACGCCGCGGCCGATTTTCGGCTCTGCCGCATCCTGATCCTTGCCAAGCAGCAGGACAAAGGCCTGGCTAAGGGCGAAAAGCCCCAGCACCACGACGATGACGTCTATGCCTGAGGCCAGCCAGGTCTGATCGAAGGTGAAGCGTTTCGAATAGCGGATCGGTTCCAGACCGATGGTGTTAATGAAGATGCCAAAGCACAACAGCGCCCCGGCGGCCATGTTCTGGCCGCGGTGGACAATGACGACCAGAACCATGCCCAGGAGGGCGGCAAGAAAGATCTCCTTGGCGCCGAAGTTCGGAGCGATACTGGCCAGGAGCGGCGACAGGGCAATCAGGGCCAGCACCGAAATGACCCCGCCGCAGAAGGACGCGCCATAGGCAAGCGAAATGGCACGGGTGGCCTCACCCCGTCGGGTCATCGGGTAGCCATCATAGGTTGTCAGGGCGTTGACCGCGGTGCCGGGGGTGTTCAGCAGAATCGCAGGCAGCGCGCCTCCGAACATCGAGGAGCCGTAGATGCCCAAAAGCAGGGTCAGGCCGGTAAGCGGCTCCATGGCGTATGTAGCCGGAAGCAGGATGGCGATGGCAACCGCTGGTCCCACGCCGGGGATGGCGCCAATAATGATGCCGCCCAGTGATCCGGCAACCAGGGCAATCAGGATGTCCCAGCGGGCCAGCATCTCGAGCGCGGAGAAAAGCAGATCCATGACAGCCTCTTACAGATAGATCAGGAACAGGTTGCGGAGACCGGCGGGCAGAAGCTCATAGGCGGCGCCGGCAGGGATCTTCACCTGCAGAAAGCTGCGGAAGAACAGCACCACAGCCAGTGACAGGCCCACGGACACCCATAGGAACCTGGCGCTGCGGTAGCCAAGCCGAAGGGTGAGCGCAGTGCTGAACAGCAAGGTGGACGGCAGGTAGCCAAGGCAGGGCACGATCAGCACATAGGCCAGAAACCAGCCGGTAAACTCCGCCGAGCGCAGCCAAAACAGCAGTTCCGGCCCCATTGGCGCTCCCTGGCGCGTGGACAGGTTGCGGCGGATGCAGATGCCCAGGTTCATCACGCCAAACCCCAGCATTCCGTAAATCGACAGAAGCGACCAGAAGCCGGGCTGGTTGAGTGCGCTTGCACCCTTTACCGTTTTCAGTTCAGCACCTGTGTTGAACCAAAGAAAAACTGCAAACAGGAAGGCCGCCGCCGAGAAGGCCAGTTCAGCACGCACATGCGGCGGTTCGATAATGCCGATGGCATCGTGATGTTCCGGTTCTTGCGGCATGGCTGCCTCCCTGCTTGCAGCGGCAGGGCCCTGGGAGAGGCCCTGCCAATGGGATCAAAGGCCCAGGCTTGCGTTGATTTTGGCGATTGCGTCGATGTTTTTGCCGATCAGGTCTTTCGATCCGTTGGCATCCAGCCAATAGAGCTGGGCACCGGTCTCTTCACCGAATTTGCGGGCGCGTTCGCTGGCGATGGTCTTCTCTGCCACGGAAGCGATCTTCTCGCGCACATCCGCCGGGGTGTCCTTGTGCACGAACAGGCCGTTCCACAGGGTCAGGTCCAGTGCAGGAACGATTTCCGCAACGGTCGGCGCATCCGGCGCGTGGGGCAGGCGCTCAGGCGTGATGGCTGCCAGGACCTGAATATCGTCGAGACAGGGCAGCATCAGCTGGATCGTGGTGTTTCCGACATCCGCGTCGCCAGAGGCGAAGGTGTTGCAGTCGACCAGGTCAAAAGCGGCGTCAGAGGCATATTCAAACCCCAGCTCCTGCGCCAGCGACAGGGTCACCTTGGTCGGGGTCAAGGGTGCGCCGAAATGGGCCAGAGTGACAGGATTGTCCTGCGCATGCGCGGCCAGTTCCTGCATTGTGCTGTAGGGCTTGTCCTTCGAAGTCACGATGACAAACGGATAGGTCAGGAAAATGCCGAGGGGGTCAAACGGGTCCGGCGACAGCTCGGGGATCCCCAGTGAAGGGCCAACCACCGGAACGCCGATCACAAAGGAGCCGATTGTATATCCGTCAGCCGGTGCAGAGGCGACTTCCACCGCGCCGGGAAACGGGCCGCCGCCGCCGCCGGGTTTGTTCACCACTGCGGCCGGCACTCCGTATTCAGCCTGGAAGTCTTCGGCAATCATGCGAGTCAACACGTCTTCCATGTCGCCTGGCGGCCAGGGCACCACGAATTGCACGGGTTTCTCCGGATACTCCGCCCAGCCGGGCACAGCTGTGAATGTCGCCATGGCTGCCGCCACGGTCACTGCAGTCATCTTCGCAAGTTTCATTGGTCTCCTCCCTTAAGGACGCTGAGGTTTGCGTTTTGCCTCCCGGCCGAGCCGGTTCGTTCAAAAACTGAACTAAAAGTTCGATTATTGACGATGAGGATATTTTCTGACATAAAATTCCCAATCTGTAAACGCTTCTTGCCTGGCTCGGCGTCCAACAGTGCAAATTCAGGCTAAAACGCCGGAATCGCACTAAAGTCCTGAGGCAGGGTTCTGGGGCCGTCTGATTTCTGCGCGGGGAGGTGCGGAAAACAGCCAAATGGGAGAGAGAGTTTGACCGAATCAGCAGTTGTTCAGGACACCGCCGAATTCGATGAGCGCATTGCCCGCATCGTGGATCAGGTTTCCGGATGGGACGATGGCAAGGCCACATGGAAGTGGCTTTCAGGCGGCGGGGCTCACAAGAATTTCCTGGTAGACAATGGGGACGGGACTGCACAGTCCGTCGTCAAGCTGTGGAACCGGGACTGGGAAACGCTTGGAATTGTGCCGCCCAGTGCGGTGCCGATGCTGAATACCGTTGATGCCGGGCGGGCGGGCATCGGCGCGCCGGTTGTCGCCATTGTCGACGATCCGCTGGCCCTGATGATTGAGTTTCTGCCCGGCAAGCCCTTGAATCTCAAGGATCCTGACGTTCTGCCCCGCGTCGCAGCAAAGGCGCGTCAGTTGCATGACAGCGGCCTCAACTTCCGCCGCGATTTCAACCCGTTTGCCGAGGCGCGTGTGATCCTGGCATCGGCTCAGCGTGCCGATGTCGCCTTGCCGGACGACTACAACGAAATCCTGCCTGTTTTGCAGAGGATCGAGCAGGCGCTGGACTTGCGGCCGCGCGATTTCGTCCCCAGCCATAATGATCTGTACAGTGCCAACCTGCTGGAGCAGCCGGACGGGACAATCCGGCTGATCGACTATGACCTCTCGGGCAACAGCGACCGCTGCTATGATCTGGGTCTCATGACCACTTTCGAGGATCTCGATTCCGATCAGGTCAGCCGCCTCACTGAAAGCTACTTTGGCACCTTCGACAGACGGATGCGGGCGCGTGTCGAGATGTTTGCCATCGCATCGGATTATTGCCAGTTCGCGCTGTTTGCCACAGCCCTCGCGGTGGCCGACATGAATGACGACTACGACTATGCGGGTTTCATGACGCAGAACTGGAGTAACATCCAGAAGCGGACCAGCGGCGCGGGCTTTGGTGCCTTCCTCGCAGAAGTTTGATCAGTCAGGGGCTGCCAGCGGCAAGGCACTGCCGTCTGGCAGATCTCAAACCCGGTGTTCAGTGATTGAATGCCTGTTAGTTTTTGAAACGCGCGGTTAAACTCAAATCCGACAAATTCGGAAGGAGGCCCGACGCATGGCCGAAGGAGAAAAACAACTTTCTCTGCGCGAGCGCAACAAGCTGCGGACACGCAGGGAAATCCACGCTGCGGCGCTGGAGGTGTTCCAGGAGGAAGGCTTCGCAGGCAGTTCGGTTGACAAGATCGCGAAGACGGCGGGCACATCGAAAGGGACTATTTACGTCTATTTTCCCGATGGGCTCAACGACATCTACCGCGAGATTTACGCCGACCTGAGCAAAAAGATCCTGAATGCCGGATGTAACGCGCGCGATGCTGAAACAGATCCAGTGAAACGCATCCTGGCCTTGGCAGCAGCCCTTTTGGAGTTGTGTGCGCAGCCGGAAACTGGGCGGTTCTACAGTTTGCTCAGCCCAACGCTGCGGCCGGTTCTTGCACCGGTTCTGGGTCAGGCCTCGAGTGAGTTCACCGTCATGGTCGCTGAGGATGTCCAGGCGCTGCGCAACAATGACAGTGCTGCGGACGCCACCGTTTTTGCGGAGCTGCTGGTTGGCGCCATGCGTGAGGCCGCAAAGATCGTGAGCGACGCGCCGCGCAAAAAGAAATCGCTGCTCGCCGGGCTGGAAGCCCTTGCCGCCGGTCTGGCGCGCAGCCCCGACCGAACCGCTTAACACCGTGGCCCGTCCGGCATTGCCTGTCTGGCCGCATGAGCCTGAACAGACAATGCCGGAGGCGCATAATGAAAACTTACTCCCTGATCATCGGCGGGAAATCCGTCCCCACACCCAAGCATTTCGAAGTCCGCAACCCGGCAAACGGCGGTGTGGTCGGAAGCGCGCCCTGCGCCACCAAGGAGCAGCTGGACCAAGCGGTCGATGCGGCTGAAAAAGCCTTTGAGAAATGGCGCAAAAGGTCGAGCAAGGACCGCGCTGCGGCCTGTGAGAAGATCGCCCAGAAAATTCAGGAAAACGCCGAGGAACTGGCACAGCTGATCACCCGCGAGCAGGGTAAGCCGCTCAATGGCCTCGGGTCCCGCTGGGAGGTTGGCGGGGCCGTGGCCTGGACTGGCTATACCGCCACGCTGGATACCCCTGTCGAAGTGCTGCAGGATACCAATGAAGGCAAGGTGGAGATGTACCGCAAGCCGCTGGGTGTTGTTGGTTCGATCACCCCGTGGAACTTCCCGGTCATGATTGCAATCTGGCACATCATCCCGGCAATCCGCGCAGGCAACACGGTTGTCATCAAGCCGTCGCCCTTCACGCCCTTGGCCACGATCCGGCTGGTGGAGCTGATGAATGAAGTTCTGCCGCAAGGTGTCGTGAATTGCATCACCGGCGAGGATTTCCTTGGCGCCGAAATGTCGTCGCACCCCAAGATCCGCAAGATTGTGTTCACCGGCTCCTGCGCCACCGGCCAAAAGATCATGCGAAGCGCGGCGGAGACCATGAAACGCCTGACACTGGAGCTTGGCGGTAACGATGCTGGTATCGTGCTGCCGGACGTGGATCCCAAACAGATCGCCGAGGGGCTTTTCTGGGGGGCGTTCATCAATGGCGGCCAGACCTGCGCAGCCCTGAAGCGCCTTTATGTGCATGACAGCGTTTATGAGGATGTCTGCAATGAACTGGCGGAGTTCGCCAGGAACATCGAAGTCGGTGACGGGATGCTCGAAGAGAGCATCATTGGTCCGGTTCAGAACAAGGCGCAGTACGACAAAGTGTCCGAACTGGTTGAGGATGCCAAGAAGGTTGGCGGCAAAGTGCTGCTGGGTGGAAAGGCACAGCACAAGGGGCCGGGGCATTTCTATCCGCTGACTCTTATTGCGGATCTGGACAATGGCACTCGGCTTGTTGACGAGGAACAGTTTGGTCCGGTGCTGCCGATCATCCGCTACAGCGACGTGGATGAGGTCATCAAGCGGGCAAATGACAACCCGAACGGCCTGGGCGGGTCCGTTTGGAGCCGCGACAGCAGCAAGGCCAAGGAGGTCGCCTGCCAGTTGGAGTGCGGGTCTGTCTGGATCAACAAGCATGGCGCCATTCAGCCCAATGCCCCGTTTGGCGGCGTGAAAGCCTCGGGGATCGGTGTCGAATTCGCCAAGGAAGGCCTTGAAGAATACACCGATATCCAGGTCGTGTTCTCGTGAGAGCCGAGACTTCTCTGGAGAGGGGGTTTGCATGAAAAATGCTTATGAAAAGCCAAAAATGTCGGCGAGGGCGCGGTTGATGATGGCCAGAAGGGAACGGCTCCTGGGGCCGAACAATCCGACCTTCTACGATGATCCGGTGCATTTTGTGCGGGGTGAAGGTGTCTGGCTGTTCGACGCGGACGGCCGGCGCTATCTGGATGCCTACAACAACGTGCCCCATGTGGGGCACTGCCACCCGCATGTGGTCGAGGCGATCTCGCGGCAGGCCGGCCTGTTGAACACTCACAGCCGGTATCTGCATGACAATGTCCTGGACTATGCCGAACGCCTGACAGCCACTTTCCACCGCAGCCTGTCAACGGTCCTGCTGACCTGCACCGGCAGTGAAGCCAATGACGTGGCGCTGCGCATGGCGCGGGCCATAACCGGCAAGCACGGGGTGATCGTCACCGACTTCACCTATCACGGAAACACCAGTGCGGTCATGGAACTGGCCACGCTGATCCCGCGCGAGGACGGGTTCAGCACGCATCTGCGGACCATCCCGGCGCCAGACAGTTATCACCTTGAGCCGGGTGAGAAGGATGAAACCGATATGGCAGCCCGGGTTTTGGCGCACCTTGATGCGGCAATTTCATCCTTGGAAGAAGCGGGGCACGGGGTGTCCGCAATCATGTTGTGTCCGATTTTTGCCAATGAAGGGTTCCCGGATTTGCCTCCGGGGTTCCTGGATCGCGTAGCCAAACGTGTGCGCAAGGCTGGCGGTGTTGTCATCGCAGATGAAGTCCAGCCGGGGTTCGGGCGGACCGGTGCGGCGATGTGGGGCCATCAGTACTCCGGATTCACCCCGGACATCGTGACAATGGGCAAACCCATGGGCAACGGCCATCCCATTGGCGGCGTGGTAACCACTCATGACATCATGCATGCCTTCCGGACCAAGAACGTCTATTTCAACACATTCGGCAGCAATCCGGTCTCCTGCGCTGCCGGCTTGGCTGTTCTGGATGTGATTGAAAATGAAAGCCTGATTGAGAACGCGGCGGAGGTTGGGGCCTACGCCAAAGAGCGTCTGGAAAAGATGGCGGAAAAGTTTGGCTTTTTTGGTGACGTCAGAGGGGCAGGCTTGTTCTTCGGTGCAGAGATTGTTCATCCAGGTGAGCAGATCACTGCAGACAAGAAGCTGGCTAAGAGGGCGGTGAACCTGATGCGCGAAAACGGTGTGGTCATGGGGCTGCTAGGGCGGAAGGAAAACCTGTTCAAAATCCGCCCACCAATGCCGTTTTCCAAGGCAAATGCTGACCACCTTTTTGAAGTGATGGATCATGTCCTGAGCCGGCTTTTGAGACAGTAAGGTTGGCTGCGCAACTTTCCTCATCTGCCGTCCCTCGGAGTTCCTCTGGAAAACCGCCGCTTTCTGCTTCGTGCAACTGGCGGTTTGCAAACGCTTCGAGACAAGGTGATATGGCTAAAAGCACCTATGGGCTTTGGTTCGGCCGACTGCTGGTTGCTAACAATGACCAAGCAAAGCCAGGCCCGCTCAGTGTGGTCGATAGCGCCGCGGTTCTCCCCCCCCCATAGTTGTGCGGTGGGTGCTGAAATGAGGCATCCCGGCAGGATTTTGAGCGGTCTTGCTGTGCCTCATTTCCCTGTGTGCTTCCATGCAAATACAAAGGGTTAGGCGGAGGAAAAAGGGGGAGGTGTGATCATACGGGCCAAGCTGTGCTTCAGATTTGCGCTATGGCGTTGATCAGTGCGGCAGCCGTTTTTGCATGGTCCTGCAGGTCAGTCGTCAGCTCAGCGTTGGCGTTGACACAGACGCAAACGCTTTCCTCCATCCGCTGGTCTTTCAAAGGCACAAACCGGATGCCGCCGGCCAGCAATTCCGGACGGACATCGAAACGTGTCATAAAGGCCACCGCATGCCCATTCCGAACCATTTCGCTGGTGAAGAGGACCGAGTTGCTGGATGAAACAATCCGGGGCCGTTTCCGCTGCCGGTGGATTTCCGCCAGCAGCCGGGAATGTACGGACAGGTTTTCGCTGGGCAAACTGACGGGCCAATCCAGACACTCCGCAATCGATATTTCGTGCTGGTCGACAGTGAAATGGATTGGACTATAGACGAGACCGATCCGGCACGAAGTCTCTGACAGCACCCGGACAGGCTGGCTGGGCCGCGCATTGAATGCCAGAGCCAGATCGATTTCGCCTTCGGACAGGGCATGGATCAGCGTACTGGTATCGCCGGTCCTGACCTGCAGGACATCCAGGCGTCCCGCGGCCGTCTGCCGGTCATAAAGAGCAGGCAGCAATGTCTGTGCAAAACACTCTGCTGCGCCGATGCGGAGCTTCTTTTCATTTCCCCTGTCCTTGCGCGCGAGACTGGCACGCAAATGGGTGCTCTCGCTCAGCCAGCGTTCGGCCTGACTCAGCAGTTTAAGCCCGTCCGCGGTCAGCTGCATTCCCTTGGCGTGGCGGGCAAACAGTGCTGTCCCGAGGTCTTCCTCCAGCAAGCGCATCTGCCGGCTCAGCGCAGATGAGGAAATATTCAGTTTGTCTGCTGCCTTTCGGACCGAGCATTCACGCGCCACTTCGACAAAGGAATGCAGCTCCCGCGAGAACTCAGACATCCTACCCTCCTGCCCAAGATCAATGTTCAGATTTTTCGCGCGCTATGCGCGATTCATTCTGATTTTTATCACGATCCAGGCAGCCTAGGCTATGCGGGAAACCTTCAAAACAGGTCACGCATTATGCAAAATGATATCGATCACCTGCGCACCACCGTGAAGATCGCGCATGACTGCCGCGCCGAAGGAAACCACCCCTTCGGAGCAATCCTGATCGGCCCGGATGGCAGTGTCCTTCTCAGAGGCGGGAACACCTACTCCAGCGACAAGGGCGTCGGCCACGCAGAGCTCAACGTGGCCCGGGAAGCCAGCCAGAAATTCTCCCCTGAGTTTCTGAGCGAATGCACGCTCTATACATCTGTGGAACCCTGTTGCATGTGCGCTGGTGCCTGCTACTGGGCCGGCATCGGCGCAGTCGTCTACGGCATGACAGAGAAACGCCTGGCCGAATTGACCGGGGACAACCCCGAAAACCTGACGCTCGATCTGGCTTGCAAAACGGTCTTTGCTGCTGGACGCCGGAAGATGGAGGTCCGCGGCCCTTTCCCCGAGATCGAGGAGGAAGTCGCTTTGGGGCACAAGGACTTCTGGTAGCGGCAAAGGCGCGAACGGCCTACCGCTTTCCGCGCCCCTAGGCGAGAGTACTTTCAACGAGGAGAAAACCCATGAAACTCAGATCTTTGCTGGGGGGCGCTGCTGTGGCGCTTGGTTTGACCGCAGGCGCGGCATTTGCGGACAAGACCAAAGTCGGCTTTGTCTATGTCGGCCCTGTTGGCGACGGCGGATGGACCTACGAACATGAACAGGCGCGCAAGAAAGTTGTCGAAGAGTTCGGAGATCAGATCGAGACCGTCTTTGTCGAAAGTGTGCCTGACGGACCGGACTCCGCACGTGTGATGACCCAGATGGCGCTGGAAGGCGCAGATCTGATTTTCGCCACATCCTTTGGCTACATGGATCCTGCGATTGAAGTTGCCAGCAAGTTTCCCGATCTGAAAATCGAACACGCAACCGGTTACAAGACTGCTCCGAACGTGTCGGTTTATTCTGCCAGGTTCTATGAAGGCCGTGCCATCCAGGGCCATATCGCGGGCAAGATGACCAAGTCCAACGTGATTGGATACATTGCATCTTTCCCGATTCCTGAGGTCATCCGCGGCATCAATTCCGCCTACATCCACGCCAAGAAGGCAAATCCGGATGTAGAGTTCAAAGTTGTCTGGGTCTCTACCTGGTTCAATCCGGCCAAAGAGGCCGATGCCGCAAAGGCGCTGATCGAACAGGGCGCTGATGTGATCCTGCGCCCCGATGGCAGCGGCGGAAAGCGCCGGAAACGTCATCGGTTTCGGCCAGGCATCTGACATGGCCGAATACAAGGACGGCCCGCGGGTCTCGTCGATCATCGACAATTGGGCACCTTATTACATCAGCCGCGTGCGAGCCGTGATCGATGGCACCTGGGAACCGGTGAACACCTGGGACGGCATCGGCGCAGGCATGGTGGAAATCGGGGAAATGACCGACAAGATCCCAGCCGCCGTACAGGCCGAAGCCCTCGCGATGAAAGAGCAGATCGCAATTGGCGCCTATCATCCTTTCACCGGTCCTCTAAACAAGCAGGACGGCAGCGTCTGGCTTGCGGAAGGTGAAACCTCTGACGACGGGACGCTGGCTGGCATGGACTTCTTTGTTGAAGGTCTCGACGCTCTGATCCCCAACTGAGCTTAGGCCGCCGCGTGCATGCGATTTTGTTTGCCTGCGGCGGTCCGCTCTTTATTGGCCCGCAAAACCAGGGCACCCGGCCCCTGAAACGCCTCATAACGCAATAGAGAATGTCATGAAAACACCGCCGAACCTCGAAAACCTCGACGTGGAATCGCTGTTGCGCCGCACGTTTGAACTGGCGCAATCCGCCCGCTCTAAAGGCAACCACCCATTCGGCGCGCTGCTGTGCGACTTCGATGGCAATATCGCCCTCGAAATCGAAAACACCGTTGGCGATCTGAACGATTCAACGTGCCACGCCGAACAGAACCTGATGAGCGCTGCTTCTCGCAAGTTTACCCGCGAAGAGCTTGCTGAACTCGTCATGGTTACCAGCACGGAACCCTGCGCGATGTGTGCCGGTGCAACTTTCTGGGTCGGTGTGAGGGCTGTTGTTTATGGTCTGTCCGAGCTCGCATTGGTTGAGATGTGTACAAGTGAAGCCTCACCGCACCCCGAGGTTCTCAACCTGCCGTGCCGCCGGGTGTTCGAAAGCTCCCCGAACCACCCAACAGTGGTCATTGGCCCGCTTCTGGAAGACGAAGCCCGCAAACCGCATGAAGGCTTCTGGACTGCCGGGTACTGAGTGTGGATGAAAATCTCCTGTAGCAGGGACACCTTGCAAGACGCGGATCCAATCGCACGTAGGGCAGGGAAGTATCAGGAATATCAAACTGCGTTTTGTTGAATCTACTACCCCGGATTTCACGAATTTGAGAAACCACTGGCCTCTGAAGGATCGCTTTGTCCTACTGCACCGGCTTTGCAGCGCCTTCTTCTAGTGGCGGCAGCGCTGTATTTCATATTGATCGTAGGGGGCCAGTTAAGGCGCAGGGCTTTTCAGCCCGAAGCCCCGGCAAACTCTTTTCATTTAGTGCGGTCACGCAATGCTGCCGCTATTTGCGTGTTTTTTTACGACTACACACTTGCCGAGAGAGCAGGTAGGATACGGCGGTTGTCTGCTCCTGCAGCCAAAAACGCCAAGCAAGATCAACGCCTTACGCCCCGAATACGCGGGGCTTTCTGCATTGGCACATGCCGCGCTGGAAGCACTGTGAAAGCAGAAGAACGTAAAACGCGCTGGTGCGCAGGGGCAATCCTTTCTGTTTCAGATACAGTTGGCGCCAAGCTAATCGTCATGGGGGCGTTTGACCGCATCAACCTGCCGCGGTTTCTGAACTGTTTCCTCAGGCTTGTGCCGTTTCGTTCCCATTCCCGGTCCTCCGTTTTCCTAAACATAACCGCGGACCAGTTTAGGCGGGGCATTCCAGCCTAGCGGCATAAACACCGCTGAAACCCGCCAGTCCGGACCTGTGCCCGGACTGGCAGCGGAGGCAGTCAGTCGCTGACTGCCCCTTTCTCGTCGCGGCGCTGATGCATCCTGGCCTTCAACCTGGCGCCGACAATCACCGGCAGCACGAAGCCGATTATGGCAACCGTCCAAAGCGCGATGGACAGCGGGCTGTCAACAAGGGTCCACCAGTTGCCGTTGTCGATTGTGACTGCACGGCGCAGGTTATTCTCCATCGCGTTGCCCAAGAGCGTCCCCAGAATGACCGGCACAAGCGGCACGTCCAGCTTGCGCAGTGCCCAGCCCATGACCCCGAAGCCGATCATCACCAAGAGGTCGAAGGTGCTGCCGGAAATGCCGTAGATGCCGACAAAGCTGACCATCGCCACGATCGGCATCAGGATGCGCGAGGGGATCATCAGCACGCGGGTGAACAGGCCGACCATCGGGATATTCATCGCCAGCAGCATGAAGTTGGCGATGAACAGCGCTGCGATCAGGCCCCAGACCACGTCCGGGTTCTGGCTGAACAGCAGCGGGCCCGGCGTGATATTGAGCGCCAGCAGCACCGCCAGCAGCACCGCGGTTGTGCCCGATCCCGGCACCCCAAGTGCCAGCATCGGCACCAGGGCACCGCCAGCCGCGGCATTGTTGCCGGCTTCGGGCGCTGCCACGCCGCGCGGGTCGCCGGTGCCGAAGGTGCCTTCCTTGTCGACCAGCTTTTTCTCCATCGAATAGGAGATGAACGACCCCAGCGAGGCTCCGGCACCCGGCAATACGCCTGCGATAAATCCCAAAAAGGAGGTCCGCAGCATGGTCGGGGTGGTCTGCCGGATCATCGATACCGGCGGATACAGCTTGCCGATGGTAAGCTTGCGCCCCGCGGCGTCGGATCCGCCGTGCCGGGTTTCCAAAAAGATGAAGACCTCGGACAGGGCAAACAGGCCGACGATGGCGACCAGGAAATCCAGCCCGTCATAGAGATGCACCTCACCGAAAGTGAAGCGCGGCACGCCGGTCTGGGTATCAACACCAATGGTCGCTAGTCCAAGGCCCAGCGCCGCGGCAAAGGCGGATTTCGCCTGGTTGGTAGACGACACGCCGCCCAGCGTCATGAAGGCCAGCGCGAACAGGGCGAAATATTCCGCGGGGCCGAACAGCAGGGCGATCTTGACCAGCTGCGGCGCCAGCAGGATCAGACCCCAGGTGGCTAGGAAGGCGCCGACAAAGGACGCGATGCCCGATAGCGACAGAGCCTCGCCCGCCAGACCCTTCTTGGCCATCGGGTGGCCGTCCAGGCAGGTCATCATGGCGGGTTCGTCCCCGGGAATGTTCAGCAGAATCGAACTGATGCGCCCGCCGTACATGGCGCCGTAATAGACACTGGTCAGCAAGATCAGCGAGGGCGTCGCCCCCAGCCCCATGGTAAAGGCCAGCGGGATCAGGATGGCGACCCCGTTCGACGGTCCCAGCCCGGGCAGCGCGCCCATGATGGTGCCCAGGAAGCAGCCCAGCAGCGCCAGGCCGATGTTCTGCCAGCTGAGCGCGATGGCAAAGCCGTCGCCAAGATTTGCGAGAAGCTCCATGCTGCGCCCTCCTCAGAAGCCAAAGGGACCCTTGGCCAGCGACAGGCCGAGGATCAGGTGAAAGGTGACATAGATGCCGATGGAAGTGCCGGCGCCCACGGCCACTGTTTCCAGCGGTCCCGACCCCAGCCGCCAGGCCAGATAGGCGGCGGCGAAGGCGGTAGCGATGACAAAGCCGGCAACCGGCAGCATTTCGGCGTAAAGGATCAGCACCACAACAGCGGCGGCCAGTTCCACCAGCCGTCCCAGTGCGGGCCAATGCGGCTCCGGGTCCGGGCGCAGCGCAATCACCGCGCCCGAGAGGCCGAGGATGGCAGCAATGATCAGGGGAAAGGCCTTGGGGCCGACGGCATCGGAGAGAAAGCTTTCCTCGATCGCAAGCGCGGCAAAGACATAGCCGGCAGCAAGGATCATGCCGAAGACCCCGAAGATACGATCGCTCATGGCGGTCTCCAGTTCAGGTGTCTGGCGGGGCCGCCCGCAGAGGGAACCGCAGGATTGCGCGGCCTCCCCCGGGACTAACCCCGAAAAGGTTACTTGATGATGCCGATGTCCTTGGAAATCGACTGGATCTGCGCGACCGAACCAGCCACGAATTCCTGGAACGCAGCCCCTTGCAGGTCCAGCGGCGCCAGGCCGTTGGCGGCCATTACCTCTTTCCACTCGTCGGAGGCATAAAGGTCGCCGATCTTCGACACCCAGGCGTCATAGGCCTCGTCCGACATGCCGCCCGGCGCATAGAAACCGCGCCAGTTGGCGCCAATGGCATCCACCCCCTGTTCCTTGGCGGTCGGGAAGTCCGCGAATTCGCCCGGCAGCCGCTCCGGCGACAGCACCGCGATCACCTTGATATCGCCAGAATCCACAAAGCCCTTGGCTTCGGAGATGTCGCCGGTGAAGGCCTGCACGGAGCCTGCCAGCAGCTGGGTCACAGCCTCTCCGCCGCCGTCAAAGGCAATGTACTTGACGCTGCGCACGTCCTCGATGCCATAGGCGCTGGCCGCGATCAGGACCTTCAGGTGGTCCCAGCCGCCAACCGCGGAGCCGCCCGCGACGGAGACCGAGGACGGATCGGCCTTGATGGTGTCCAACAGCTGCGGCAGCGTTTCGACCTCACTGTCAGCGGACACTGCGATCACGCCGTAGTCCGCCCCGATGGCCGCCAGCCAGCGCACCTGGTCCATGCTGTTGCCCGGATAGGCGCCCTGTGCCAGGCGGGTTGCGGTGGCGCTGGAGGCGGCAACAATCAGGCTGTTGTCGACCGCGCGCTTGTTGACCACCTCGGCAAAGGCCACGCCGCCGCCGCCGCCGGCCAGGTTCACGACCTGCATGGTCTTATCGATCAGCCCCAAATCCTGCAGCGATTTTCCAACCTGGCGGCAGGTGAAGTCCCAGCCGCCGCCAGGGTTGGCTGGGGCGATACATTCGGGGTTTTCCTGTGCCTGGGCCGCAAAAGCGGACAGCGACAGGGCGGCAGCGGCAAACAGGCCGCGGGTGACAGTGAATTTCATGCGTTCCTCCTCAGGTCGTGGCCGGCGCACTCCCAAGCGCCGGAGATCACCCGCAACAATTCGCTTTGGCAGCTCTGTTTCTGCGGGTTAGACATGTTTACCCATTAAAGCTGTCACCAACCTGTCGCCGGTTTCAGCAAAGCGGAGCGCCATTGAATGCGGGTCTTGATGGTCGAGGATGCAGAGGATCTGGCCGAGGGGGTGACCGCCCACCTGGCCCGTTCGGGAATTGCCTGTGATCTGGCGCCGGACATCGAAAGCGCCCGCGACTGCCGGGCCGTGCAGGCCTATGACGCGGTGATCCTGGACATCAACCTGCCGGATGGCTCCGGCCTGTCATTGCTGCGCGAGATGCGCCTGGCGGGTGATCCGGCGCCAGTGCTGATGCTGACCGCGCTGACCTCAGTCGACGATCGGGTGGCGGCACTGGACCAGGGGGCGGATGACTATCTGGGCAAACCCTTCGACCAGCGCGAGCTGGAGGCGCGGCTTCGGGCGCTGGTGCGGCGGCAGATGGAGCGCAAAGATGAGCAGATCACCCTCGGCTCGCTGGTTTTTGCCCCGAGCGACCGCAGCGCCCGGCTCGACGGGCGTCTGCTGGAGCTGACCCGGCGCGAGGCGGCGCTCTTGGACATGCTGATCCGCCACCAGGACCGGTACTTGTCCAAGTCCCGGCTTTATGACTCGCTCTACGGCTTTGATGATGCCGATGTCGGCGAAAACGCGATTGAGCTCTACATCGCCCGCCTGCGCAAGAAGATTGCGGGCAGCGATGTCAGCATCGCAACCCAGCGGGGGGTCGGTTACCGGCTGCATCTCAATGGCTGAGCCGCGCCCGCCGCTGACTCTGGCGGCCAGGGTGCTGGGGGCGGTGCTGCTGATCCTGCTGCTCGGCGGGGTGCTGGTCTCCGGTTCCGCCTGGCTGAATGGCCAGCAGGCCGCGCGGCAGGCCTATGACCGGATTCTGCTGGGCGCGGCAAACGACATCGCGGAATCTGTCCGCATCCAGGCAGGCACCCCCATCGCGGATCTGCCGGTCTCTGCCTTCCAGCTGCTTGCCCAGGCACCCGAGGACCGCATCTATTACGCGGTGCATGGACCCGGGCAGGTTTTCATCACCGGTGTCGATCCCCAGACAGAAATACATGCGCCGGAGGGCGGCGGCGGGGCAGGGTACTTCGAGGCCTTGCTGAATGATGAACCCGCGCGGTTTGTCCGCGTCACCCGCCGTTTTGCGGAACGTGACTTCTCCGGTCCGGTTGAGGTTGTGGTCGGCCAGACACTGCGGGCGCGCAGGGCGATGACCGCGGATCTGATGCTGGATGCCTTGTGGCCGATGGCGGCGGCAGGGCTGGTGCTGCTGGTGATGGCCTGGATGGTCATCCGGACTGCCTTGCGCCCGCTCGACGCGATCACCGCGGATCTCGCCCGCCGGGATCCCTACGACCTGACCCCGATTGCAACCGGCCGCCTGCCGCAGGAGCTGCAGGTGGTGCTGGGCGCCATGAACCGCTTCATGGGCCGGCTGGACGGCCAGGTTGAGGCGATGCGCAACCTGATTTCCGACACCGCGCATCAGCTGCGCACTCCGGTTGCTGCAATCCGCGTGCAGGCGGAAACCGCCATTGCAGAACCCGGCGGGGATGCCAGCCGCCGCGCCCTTGACCGGCTGCTGGCCCGCACCCGCTCGCTGGGCACCCTGCTGGATCAGCTTCTCAGCCGTGCGCTTGTGGTCCACCGCACTGACAGCGCCCCGCGCCTGCCCGTCGACCTGCGCGAGGTGGCACTGGAAATCATGGAGCGTGACGACTACGCACTGCTGGCGCCCGGCACCGACCTGCGGCTGGAAATCGGCGAGGATCCCGTGATGGTGCGCGCCGATGCATTTTCTCTTGGCGAGGCGGCCGGCAACCTTCTTGGCAATGCACTCAGGCACGGCACACCCCCCGTGGCCATCGGCGCAGAACGGCGCGGCGGCGATGCCATCCTGTGGGTGCGCGATGCAGGCCCCGGCCCGGTGCCTGCGGTGATGGCGCAGCTCGGCAGCCGCTTCAACCGCAGTGCCGGAACCCAGGAGAACAGCACTGGCATCGGCCTGTCGATTGTGGCCTCCGTGGCAGCGGCCTTTGGCGGCCGGGTGGAGATGACGCAGGAGGAGGAGGGCTTCCGTGCCGCCGTGGTCCTGCCCGCCGCGCAGGAGGGGGCATGATGCGGATCCGGCACCTGCTGCTGATACTTGCCACCCTGCTTCCTGCCGCCGCCGCCGCGCAGGAGGCAACCCATCGGTACGGCAGCGGCCCGGTGCCCTTCCTGCTGCGCTCCACCACTGACAACAGCATTATCCAGCCCGTCATGGAGCGCTTTGCCGAGCGGCATCCGCAGCTGGCGATCACCTACGAGCAATGGGGCTCCAACGCGCTCTTTGCCCAAAGCCGCGCCGATTGCCGGGACGGCAGCCCGCCTGCCGACGCGGTGCTGTCCTCGGCGGTGCAGCAGATGGTCTGGCTGGTCAATGCCGCCTGTGCCCATCCGCACCGCTCGCCCGCGGCGCTGGCGCTGCCGCAGTCGCGGCGCTGGCGCAATGAACTGTGGGGGGTCACCACCGAACCCGCGGTGATCGTCTATAACAAGCAGCTGCTGGACGGCGCTGATGTGCCGCGCAGCCGCTTTGCGCTGCTGGATGCGCTGCGGGCCAAACCCGGTCTCTACCGCGGCAGGATCGCCACCTATGACATCGCCGCCTCCGGACTTGGCTACCTGTTCGCCTACAGCGACAGCCTGGAGGCAACAACATTCGGCGCTTTGCTGGAAGGTTTTGCCAGGGTCGATGCCGTTGCCACCTGCTGCTCTGCCGAAATCATCGCCGGCGTGGCAGAGGGCCGTTTCCTGATCGCTTACAACGTGCTGGGCTCCTACGTTGCAAATGCCTCCGCGCCCGAGGTTGGAACCATCCTGCCGGAGGACTACACCCTTGTGCTGTCCCGCGCCTACATGATCCCGGCAGAGGCGCGGCAAAAAGCAGCCGCAGCGGATCTTCTTGATTTCCTCCTCAGCCCGGAAGCGCAAGAGCTGCTGGCCGAGGCGGGCCTCGTCACCGACATTGCCGCAGCGGACTCCGGCCTGGCTCCCAGTGCCAGGCGGTCCATTCCTCTTGCGCCTTCGCTGCTGGTTGCGCTTGATCCCAACAGGCGGGCGCTGCTGCTCAAATTCTGGAGCGACACCTTCGGTAGCGGCGGCGGGCCCTGAGCGCGCCCCTTTGCTGCCAGCGCGGTGCTTTCAGGCGGGTTCCTGGAGGCCCGCCAACGCTGCAACCGGTGCCGCCGGGGCATTTGCCAGCTGGCAGAAACTCTGTCATTGCCACCTCCCGGCGACTCTGCTAAACGCCATCCATCCTGAAGACCCCGGATTCGTTTCCGGGGTCGTTATGTTTGTCAGGACACACGAACTCGGGGACCTTCGGGGCCCTATAACACAGGCACCTACGGGGGCCTTCAACATAGCCGGGCCAAAGACAAGAACCTAAGGCCTGGCACGCTAAACGGAAGACAGAAAGCATGGCACTCAAGTCGTATAAACCGACGACGCCGGGCCAGCGTGGGCTGGTTCTGATCGACCGTTCGGAGCTTTGGAAAGGGCGTCCGGTCAAGTCTCTCACTGAGGGTCTGACCAAATCGGGCGGCCGGAACAACACCGGACGGATCACTGCACGCCGCCGTGGCGGCGGCGCAAAGCGCCTCTACCGGATCGTTGACTTCAAACGGAACAAATTTGATGTAGCGGCCACCGTTGAGCGGATCGAATACGACCCGAACCGGACCGCATTCATCGCGCTGATCAAATACGAAGACGGCGAACAAGCTTACATCCTGGCGCCTCAGCGTCTGGCTGTTGGCGACAAGGTTGTCGCGTCTGCAAAAGCCGACATCAAGCCGGGCAACGCAATGCCGTTCTCGGGCATGCCGATCGGTACCATCGTTCACAACATCGAAATGAAGCCCGGCAAAGGCGGCCAGATCGCCCGTGCAGCCGGTACCTACGCTCAGTTCGTTGGCCGTGACGGCGGTTACGCTCAGATCCGCCTGTCCTCGGGCGAACTGCGCCTGGTCCGTCAGGAATGCATGGCCACCGTCGGTGCCGTGTCGAACCCGGACAACTCGAACCAGAACTTCGGTAAAGCCGGCCGTATGCGCCACAAGGGCAAGCGTCCTTCCGTGCGTGGTGTCGTCATGAACCCGATCGACCACCCCCACGGCGGTGGTGAAGGCCGGACCTCCGGTGGCCGCCACCCGGTGACCCCCTGGGGCAAACCGACCAAGGGCAAACGGACCCGCAACAAAAACAAGGCGTCGCAGAAGCTCATCGTCCGCTCGCGCCACGCCAAGAAGAAAGGCCGCTAATCCATGGCACGTTCCGTATGGAAAGGCCCCTTCGTTGATGCTTACGTCCTGAAAAAGGCCGAAGCAGCGCGTGAATCGGGCCGCAATGAAGTGATCAAGATCTGGTCGCGCCGTTCCACCATCCTGCCGCAGTTCGTCGGCCTGACCTTTGGTGTGTACAACGGCCAGAAGCATATCCCCGTCAACGTCTCGGAAGACATGATCGGTCAGAAGTTCGGTGAATACTCGCCGACCCGCACCTATTATGGCCACGCCGCAGACAAAAAAGCGAAGCGGAAGTAAGTCATGGGCAAGGAAAAGAACCCCCGCCGCGTGGCAGACAACGAAGCAATGGCAAAACTGCGCATGCTCCGTACCTCCCCGCAGAAACTGAACCTGGTGGCTCAGATGATCCGCGGCAAGAAAGTTGAGAAGGCCCTGACCGACCTGACTTTCTCCAACAAGCGGATCGCGCAGGACGTGAAGAAATGCCTTCAGTCCGCCATCGCGAATGCTGAAAACAACCACAACCTGGACGTCGATGAACTGATCGTCGCCGAGGCATGGGTTGGCAAGAACCTGACCATGAAGCGCGGCCGTCCGCGTGCCCGTGGCCGGTTCGGCAAAATCCTGAAGCCGTTCGCGGAGATCACCATCAAGGTGCGTCAAGTTGAGGAGCAAGCCTAATGGGTCAGAAAGTCAATCCGATCGGCATGCGCCTTCAGGTCAACCGCACCTGGGACAGCCGCTGGTACGCCGACACCAAAGACTACGGTGATCTGCTGCTCGAGGACCTGAAAATCCGCGAGTTCATCAAGGAAGAATGCAAGCAGGCTGGCATTGCGCGCGTCATCATCGAGCGCCCGCATAAGAAATGCCGCGTGACCATTCACACCGCCCGTCCGGGCGTCATCATCGGCAAGAAAGGCGCGGACATCGAAGTCCTGCGCAAGAAAATCGCCAAGATGACCGACTCCGAGCTGCACCTCAACATCGTTGAAGTGCGCAAGCCGGAACTGGACGCTCAGCTGGTCGGCGAGTCCATCGCCCAGCAGCTGGAGCGCCGTGTGTCCTTCCGCCGTGCCATGAAACGGGCCGTGCAGAACGCTATGCGCATGGGCGCCCTGGGTATCCGGGTGAACGTCGCTGGCCGTCTGGGCGGTGCGGAAATCGCGCGTACCGAATGGTACCGTGAGGGCCGCGTGCCGCTGCACACCCTGCGTGCCGACATCGATTACGCACACTCCGAAGCGATGACCCCCTACGGGATCATCGGGATCAAGGTCTGGATCTTCAAAGGCGAGATCATGGAGCACGATCCTTCGGCGCGTGACCGTAAAGCACAAGAAATCCAGGACGGCCCTGCACCCCGTGGTGCTGGTGGCGGCCGTCGCTAAGGAGGATTTGAGATGCTTCAGCCAAAGCGCACTAAATTCCGCAAAATGCACAAGGGCCGGATCCACGGCCTGGCAAAAGGCGGTTCCGACCTGAACTTCGGCACCTATGGCCTGAAGGCAACCCAGCCTGAGCGTGTGACTGCACGCCAGATCGAAGCTGCCCGCCGTGCCATGACCCGCCACATGAAGCGTCAGGGCCGTGTTTGGATCCGTATCTTCCCGGACACTCCGGTGACCTCGAAGCCGACCGAAGTCCGTATGGGTAAAGGTAAAGGCTCCGTGGACTACTGGGCAGCCAAGGTTAAGCCTGGCCGCGTGATGTTCGAGATCGACGGCGTCAGCGATGAAATCGCACGCGAGGCCCTGCGCCTGGCGGCGATGAAGCTGCCGGTCAAGACCCGCGTCGTGGTCCGCGAAGACTGGTAAGCGGCTGGGGGAAACCCCGTTCGTGAACGTTTGACCCCCGCCGGGACACCGGCGGGGGTTTTCCTTTGTTGTGCGCCTGCACTACCAGTCAGGGCGCAAAGCCTCTGGACACTGTATATGTCCGCATCCGGCCCTTGCCCTTGATCTCCACATCGCCCAGCGGGTCGATCTGCACCTCATCCCCAAGATGGCCCCGGGTTGCTTCGGTAATTTGGATGATGCCCGGCCGGCCATGCGACTCCATGCGCGAGGCCACGTTCACGGTGTCCCCCCACAGATCATAGGCGAACTTCCGTTCCCCGATCACGCCGGCCACGACTGGCCCCGAACTGATGCCGATGCGCATGCTGAACGGGAACTGGCCGGACTCGTTTATCTCTTGCGCCGCGTCAATCATGTCCAGCGCCAGTGACACCATGGCCTGGGCGTGATCTTCGCGCGGTTCGGGCAGGCCTGCAACCACCATATAGGCGTCCCCGATCGTCTTGATCTTCTCGCAGCCGTGCTTCTCGACCAGTGTATCGAAACGCGAAAACGCTGCATTCAGGGTCTGCACAATCTCGGGCGGTGTCAGCCTGCCGGAGGTTTCCGTGAAGTTCACGATATCGGCAAACAGCACTGATACGCTTGGGTGTTCATCGGCAATCAGATGCGGGTCGTCTTTCAGGCGCGCGGCAATCGGCTCGGGCAGAATGTTCAGCAAGAGATTTTCGGCGCGCTGGAATTCCTTTTCCATTTCCCTTTCTGCCCGGGTGGCGGCAGTTGCGTAGAGGGCGGCAAACACGCCAAGCATTGGAATGATCGGCGCTGTGTTGAAGACAAAAAAGAACAGGGTCCACCCGTGCGTGAGCGGCCGCACCGGGGCTGACAAGGTGCCATAAACCCCCATTGCAACAAAGGCCATGGCGCAGAGTGCGCTCAAAAGCAGCCGCGTGAGCGGTTGTCCGTAAGGCAGCATGGGAAACAGCAGTATGGGTATGAATAAGTAGCTCAGGAAAAACGGCGCCAGCCCCATGTAGTAGGTGCAAAATGCTGCATGAGCGGGGATTTCGCACAGGAACGTCAGCAGGGTCGGCCATTTGATGTCCCGCAGGGTCAGGGCAGCCCAGCACCCGAACCCAATGAGCACGGTAGAGAATATGTTGAAAACGGCCATCACCGGCTGGTCTGCATACCAGAACAGAAAAATGAACGATCCGTGGGAAAACAGGCCAATCGGAAATCCGGCTCTGGCCAGCCCGTATGCGCGCCGCATTTCGCTGGAAGAACCGGGCGGCGCCCTGTTTATCCAGCCAATTAATGCCGCTAGCCGTGTCTGGCTCTCCATTTCCGGAACCCCCGCCGGGTTCCATATTCGGGCGCGGGGGGCCTGCCTGTCAACTTTACTGGCTGTTGACTATGCGCCCTCTCCGCTGTGTTAGGCGGTGGAAAGCAATTCCACCGCAGCGCCGCCGCTCAGGCCGGGGCGGCAGAATTCAGCGGCCCGGTAGCGGCCAGGCAAGCCGCGGCAGGCGGTTCAAGGCCGGCGTCTGCAGCGGGGCTCAGCCTTTGTGTTTCCTGCGAGAATACGGCCTCGGTTTCCCCTTCGAAGCAGCTTTGAATGCAGCGGTGCAGCTCGCCCTGTTCCTTGAGGTTCGCTGCCAGCCTGTGGCCGGCATCAGGGAAGACCCAGTGGTGAATGTTGCTGGCTTTCGGGAACAGCTGCGCGTGCTTGCCGTCCACTCCCTTGCCGGCGGAGAAGATGAAATATTCGGTTTCCGGCGCGAAATAGTGGCTGGCGGGCTTCATCGGAAAACTCTTGATTGAGTTCGAGTACATCCGCCAGCGCCTGTCATGTGGCTCGGCCTCCGGGTCGACCGTCAGCTGCGGCACAAAGGAGACTGACCGGGAGATCGGCAAATATGCGCCCGCTACGATAGCCAGATAACCGCCCATGCTGTTGCCGATCGAATACAGCGTGCTGCCCTCAGCCGCCTGCCTGACCGCAGCAGTCAGCACATCCCAATCCAACCGGTTCCCCCACGACCGGGTCTTGTCATAGCAAAAGACCGTATTGCCGAATTCGCGGCCGATGCCGGCAAACTCCGGTGTTTGCACATCAATCAGGTCCATCTTTTGGCCAATGCCCGGAAACGACAGCAGCACGCGGCTGCCGGCGGGGGCGGGCTGCTGCTTCAGGGCTTCGACCCGCAGGAACTTGTTTTCGTAGATGATGTGCATATGCCGGTGCCTTCGCTTCTGCGGTTTTGCGGGGATCTTGCACCAGGGCGGGTTAACTTGCGGTAAGCCTCGGTAGGCAAACCTGCCGGATTGTTCTCATTTAAGGCAATTGCCCGATGTTAACGGAATGTGCAGGTTTTGTTCCCATCGTGATCCTAAGGTTGTGCTGGCTCGGCCTTCCTCCCGCTCAGGGCGGGTGGTGCCTATGTTTTCGGCCAGGACAACCAATGTGATGTTGAAAGAGGAATGCTTGTAATGCGCTTAATTGCTCCCGCTGCCCTTAGTCTGGGTCTGTCAGCTTGTGGTGCGATGGAATTCGACCGGAATGACCTGTCGAATATGTACGGCCCTGCAACCAACTACCGGAACCCGGTTGCGCAGCGGGAGGTGGTAAACAGCTTCATCTCGCAGGAAAGCGTGTCGCGTGACGGCAGGGCTGCGCACTGGACCTCCCCGGACGGCTGCACCTATTCGCGCACCCAGGCACCCGGCTATGCGCCGGTTTGGTACCTTGTGCAGAACCCGCATCATGTGGGGATGCCCAATGCGCACCGCGGCTGCCCGATGACCGTGGTGGACGGGTAGGGGCTGCCGGGGGGGGGCGCCTCAGACCGTTTCTGGCAGCTGTTCCGGCTGGCACCGGCTGCAAAGGGGCATCGAGCCAGCGCGAGGATGCATCTCGCCAAGGACTTCGGGCTGCGCTAAGACGCTGGTATGGCCCAGATTGAATCGCTCTTCGTGACCCGCCTCTACCGCGCGCAACTGTCCGAATACGGACCATCGGTTGACGCGCAGGAACTGGAAAACTCCTGCCTTGTCATCGCCGGCGATGATGATGCCGGACAGGACTGGTGCGAGGACAACGGCTATCCCGGCTATACCTCCTATGCATCGCTCACCGATCTGCCCTGGCGGTTCCCGATCTTTGCCGATCTGGTTAAGTCGCTGGACCAGCATGTGGCGGCCTTTGTCCAGGATCTGGAGTTCGATCTGGACGGCCGCGAACTGAAGCTGGAGGACCTCTGGATCAATATCCTGCCCGAAGGCGGCACCCACTCCAGCCACCTGCATCCGCATTCGGTGATCTCCGGCACCACCTATGTGTCGATGCCCGACGGCGCCTCGGCGCTCAAGCTGGAGGACCCGCGCTCGGCCCGGATGATGGCGGCGCCCACCCGCACCAAGGACGCCCGGCGCGAACTGCAGTCCTTCATCTACATGAAGCCTGATGTGGGCGACGTGCTGTTGTGGGAAAGCTGGCTGCGCCACGAGGTGCCGATGAATATGGCCGAGGAAGAACGGATTTCGGTGAGCTTCAATTACAAGTGGGAGTGAGCGCCGTCCTGGAAATGATCCGGGGGATCATTTCAGGCGCGAACGGGCGGAACCCAAGCCTGCGGCAATTGTAAAAGCGCGCAAGGCGGCCTAGCTTCCCGGAATGGCTCTGCGGGAGGTATAGATGGCGCGGCGTTCCCCTTTTGAAATCGGTGGTTTCCACATTCCGCCCGGCACCCGCCGCACCGTGGATATGCCGGTCAGCGTGTTGTCGGACCACACGCCGGTCACCATGTCCGCCCATGTGATCCACGGGGCGGAGGAGGGGCCGGCGCTGTTTGTCTCTGCCGCCATCCACGGCGACGAGGTGATCGGGGTGGAAATCGCCCGCCGCCTGCTGCGCAGCCGCCAGTTCTCGCGCCTGAAGGGCACGCTCATTGTGGTGCCGATCGTCAACACCTTCGGCTTCCTCAACCACTCCCGCTACCTGCCGGACCGGCGCGACCTGAACCGCTGCTTTCCGGGCAGCGAGGGCGGATCCCTGGCCAGCCGCCTGGCGCATCTGTTCATGACAGAGGTGGTGGCGCGCTGTGACCTCGGCATCGACCTGCATTCCGCTGCCATCCACCGCACCAACATGCCGCAGATCCGGGTGTCGCCCAAGGCCAAGGAGACGCTGGAATATGCCGATGCCTTCGGTGCGCCGGTGGTGATCCGCTCCTCGCTGCGCGACGGCAGCTTGCGCAAGGAGGCACAGAAGGCGGGCGTCGATATCCTGCTTTATGAGGCGGGGGAGGGGCTGCGGTTCGACGAGCAGTCCGCCCGCGTCGGCGTTGCCGGCATCCTGCGGGTGATGCATGCGCTGGGCATGATCCCCGACGACGGCGTGCCGCTGGCCGAGGCGGTGCCGGTCAAGGCCAGCGACAGCAGCTGGGAGCGTGCCCCCGCAGGCGGGCTCTTGCGCGCCTACAAGACCACCGGCGAAATGGTGGAGGAGGGCGACGTGCTGGGCATCGTCGCCGACCCCTTCGGGGAGGAGGAGGTGGAGCTGACCGCCAGCCAGCCCGGCCTGATCATCGGCCGCGCCAACATGCCCATCGTCAACGAGGGCGACGCATTGTTCCACATCGCCAAGGTGTCCGCGCCGGAAGAGGCTGAAGACCGCATCGAAAGCCTGAACGCCCAGCTGGACGGGGCTGCGATGTTTGATGAGGATGAGATTATCTGACCGCCCCGGCGGCCCGCCAATCTTTCCCTTGCCCCTCACCCCCGTCTCCTCTATAGGGACCCATCGCTTGAACCCAATCTGTCTTGGATCCGGGTCAGGTGATTCTTTTTTGCTGCCCGTTCCGGGCGGTTGACATAACCCACCAGGTAAAAAGGTGACCCTCGGGGCCTTCTGGTGCTTTGGACAAGGAACAAAGGCGATGAACGCCAATGATCTGCGCGAGAAGACCGTGGATGAACTCCGCGATATGCTCGCATCCCTGAAAAAAGAGAGCTTCAACCTGCGCTTTCAGCAGGCAACCGGTCAGTTGGAATCGACCTCCGGCATCAAAGCGGCCCGCCGCAACGCTGCCCGCGTCAAGACCATCCTGAACGAAAAAGCTGCAGCAGCAGCCGAATAAGGAGCGACACAATGCCCAAACGTATCCTGCAAGGCGTTGTGACCAGCGACGCAAACGCCCAGACCGTCACCGTCTCGGTTGAACGCCGCTTCACGCACCCGGTTCTGAAGAAAACCATCCGTAAGTCCAAGAAATACCGGGCTCACGATGAAAAGAACGCTTTCAAGGTCGGCGACTCCGTACGCATCATCGAATGCGCGCCGAAATCGAAAACGAAACGCTGGGAAGTTCTGGAAGCCTAAGAGTCTCACTCGAGACTCCTGGCGGCTAGACTTAACAGTCAGTCGAAACCCTGGGGGATACCAGCACGCATCGCTGCCCCATAGGTCGGGAGAAACCACATGATCCAGATGCAAACAAATCTGGATGTTGCTGACAACTCCGGCGCCCGCCGAGTTCAGTGCATCAAGGTTCTGGGTGGCTCCAAGCGTAAATACGCTTCCGTTGGCGACATCATCGTCGTCTCGGTTAAAGAAGCCATCCCGCGCGGCCGCGTGAAAAAAGGCGACGTCCGTAAGGCCGTTGTCGTGCGCACCGCCAAAGAAGTCCGCCGCGAAGACGGCACCGCGATCCGTTTTGACCGGAACGCAGCTGTCATCCTGAACAACAACAACGAGCCGGTCGGTACCCGTATCTTTGGCCCGGTTGTTCGTGAACTGCGCGCGAAGAACTTCATGAAGATCATCTCGCTGGCTCCGGAGGTGCTGTAATCATGGCTGCGAAACTCCGTAAAGGCGACAAGGTCGTCGTGCTGGCAGGCCGCGATAAGGGCAAGGAAGGCACCATCGCCTCCGTTGACCCGAAAGCCGGCAAAGCCGTCGTCGAAGGCGTGAACATGGCCATCCGCCACACCCGCCAGACCCAAAACAGCCAGGGCGGCCGTCTGCCCAAGGCACTGCCGATCGACCTGTCGAACCTGGCACTGCTGGACAGCAACGGCAAAGCAACCCGCGTCGGCTTCCGCGAGGAAGACGGCAAGAAGGTGCGCTTCGCCAAGACCACCGGGGAGACTGTCTGATGCTTGACGCTGCAACCTACACCCCGCGCCTGAAAACTCTCTACAAGGACACCATCCGTGGCGCCCTGAAAGAAGAGTTCGGCTACAAGAACGACATGATGCTCCCCAAGCTGGAGAAAATCGTTCTTAACATCGGCTGCGGCCGTGCTGCTGTCAAAGACAGCAAGAAAGCCAAATCCGCCCAGGCCGACCTGACCGCGATTGCGGGCCAGAAGGCTCTGACCACCGTGGCAAAGAATTCCATCGCCGGCTTCCGCGTTCGCGAAGGCATGCCGATGGGCGCCAAGGTGACCCTGCGCGGTGACCGGATGTACGAATTCCTCGACCGTCTGATCACCATTGCGATGCCCCGTATCCGCGACTTCCGCGGCGTTTCGGGCACCTCCTTCGACGGCCGCGGCAACTATGCCATGGGCCTGAAAGAGCACATCGTGTTCCCGGAAATCGATTTCGACAAGATCGACGAAGCCTGGGGCATGGACATCGTGATCGCCACCACCGCGAAAACCGACGCGGAAGCAAAGGCGCTGTTGAAAGCTTTCAACATGCCCTTCAACAGCTAAGCGCGGGAAGGATAGAGACCATGGCTAAGAAAAGCATGATCGAACGCGAGAAGAAGCGCGAGCGCCTGGTGGCAAAATACGCCGCAAAGCGTGCCGAGCTGAAAGAAATCGCAAACGACGAATCTCGCCCGATGGAAGAGCGCTTCAAGGCGCGTCTGAAACTGGCGAAACTGCCGCGCAACTCGTCGGCAACCCGTCTTCACAACCGTTGCCAGCTCACCGGCCGTCCGCACGCTTACTACCGTAAGCTGAAGGTCAGCCGTATTGCGCTGCGCGAGCTGGGTTCTGCTGGTCAGATCCCCGGCCTGGTGAAATCGAGCTGGTAAGGGAGAGACTGATATGAACGATCCTATCGGCGATATGCTCACCCGTATCCGTAACTCTCAGATGCGCGGCAAATCCACCGTCATGACCCCGGCTTCCAAGCTGCGGGCATGGGTGCTGGACGTGCTGGCAGACGAGGGCTACATCCGCGGTTATGAGAAGATGACTGGTGAAAATGGCCACCCGGCCATCGAAATCAGCCTCAAGTACTTCGACGGCGAACCTGTCATTCGCGAGCTCAAGCGGGTCTCCAAGCCCGGCCGCCGCGTTTACATGGGCGTCAATGACATCCCGTCGGTCCGTCAGGGCCTGGGCGTGTCGATTGTCTCCACCCCCAAGGGTGTGATGTCGGACGCAAACGCACGCGCAGCCAACGTTGGCGGCGAAGTGCTTTGCACCGTCTTCTAAGGAGGCCTCGCAATGTCCCGTATTGGTAAGAAACCGGTCGAACTGCCCAGCGGCGTTTCCGCCTCTGTGTCCGGCCAGACCATCGAAGTGAAAGGCCCGAAAGGCGCCCGCAGCTTCACCGCAACCGACGACGTCACCCTCTCCGTGAACGACAACGTTGTCACCATCGAGCCGCGCGGCAAGTCCAAGCGTGCCCGTCAGCAGTGGGGCATGTCCCGCACTCAGGTGGCCAACCTCGTGACCGGCGTGACCCAGGGCTTCAAGAAAGAACTGGAGATCCAGGGTGTGGGTTACCGGGCTCAGATGCAGGGCAACACCCTGAAGCTGAACCTGGGCTACAGCCACGACGTCGACTTCGTTGCACCCGATGGCATCACCATCACCGCACCGAAGCAGACTGAAATCGTTGTGGAAGGTATCGACCAGCAGCAGGTGGGCGAAGTGGCGGCGAAAATCCGCGACTGGCGCCGTCCCGAGCCCTACAAGGGCAAAGGCATCCGCTACAAGGGCGAGTTCATCTTCCGCAAGGAAGGCAAGAAGAAGTAAGGACCAGCAAAATGGCAAACAGCAAACGTACCCTGTTTCTGAAGCGCCGGCTGCGCGTCCGGAACAAGCTTCGCAAAGTGAACGCAGGCCGTCCGCGTCTGTCCGTGCACCGTTCGAACAAGAACATCTCTGTTCAGCTGATCGACGACCTGCGCGGTGTGACCCTGGCAGCAGCGTCGACCCTGGAAAAAGATCTCGGTGTTGTCGGCAAGAACAACATCGACGCAGCGTCCAAAGTTGGTGCAGCGATCGCCGAGCGCGCAAAAGCGGCTGGCGTGACCGAAGCCTACTTCGACCGCGGCGGCTTCCTGTTCCACGGCAAAGTGAAGGCTCTGGCCGACGCTGCGCGTGAAGGCGGCCTGAAGATCTAATCCCATGCGGGCGGCCTCTCGGGGCCGCCCCGATGATCCGGGAACCCGGACCCGTTCCGGGTTCACCAAGGATTGATAGAACAGGCGCCCCCTTTGTTACTGGACTGCGCCCTATGAAAGGAATGCCTGATGGCAGAAC
This sequence comes from Leisingera sp. ANG-DT, assembly GCF_000813785.1. Classification (NCBI taxonomy): domain Bacteria; kingdom Pseudomonadati; phylum Pseudomonadota; class Alphaproteobacteria; order Rhodobacterales; family Roseobacteraceae; genus Leisingera; species Leisingera sp. ANG-DT. Next base: position 2,911 of record NZ_JWLE01000039.1, on the reverse strand, counting down.
GTGAAAACCGCCGCGGCCCCCGCCGCGAGCGTGAAGAGGCACCGGAATTTGCAGATCGCCTGGTCGCGATCAACCGCGTGTCGAAAACCGTAAAAGGCGGTAAGCGCTTTGGCTTCGCAGCCCTGGTTGTCGTTGGCGACCAGAAAGGCCGCGTCGGCTTTGGCAAGGGCAAGGCGAAAGAAGTGCCCGAGGCGATCCGCAAGGCGACCGAGCAGGCGAAGCGCCAGATGATCCGCGTGCCGCTGAAAGAAGGCCGCACCCTGCACCACGACATGTCCGGCCGTCACGGCGCAGGCAAAGTTGTGATGCGGACCGCACCGGAAGGTACCGGTATCATCGCGGGCGGCCCGATGCGTGCCGTGTTCGAGATGCTGGGCATCAAGGACGTGGTCTCCAAGTCGATCGGTTCGCAGAACCCCTACAACATGATCCGCGCCACCCTGAACGGCCTGCAGAAAGAGCAGAGCCCGCGCTCGGTGGCTCAGCGCCGCGGCAAAAAGGTCGCCGACATCCTGCCCAAGCGGGATGAAGCACCGGCAGCTGCCGAAGCTGAAGCGTAAGGAGTAGAGAGACATGGCAAAAACCATCGTCGTCAAGCAGATCGGCTCGCCGATCCGCCGCCCCGCCAAACAGCGCGCAACCCTGGTTGGCCTGGGCCTGAACAAGATGCACAAGACCCGTGAGCTGGAGGATACTCCTTCGGTCCGCGGCATGGTCAACTCGATCCCGCACCTGGTTCAGATCATCGAAGAGCGCGGCTAAGCCCCTCTCGGTTGTTAGACAAAAAACGCTCCGGTGGTTGCCACCGGGGCGTTTTTATATTTTGGTGCCGGAAAGTTCATGAAAGTGTTTTCCAGGAGATGAAATGCGTTTGATATCAATTGTTTCGGCCGTTGCGGCGCTGCTTTCGGCTTGTGGATCTTCAGGACCGTCCCGCGAGCAGACCATTGCCGCTTTCCGGGCGGGGCCGTCAGCAGCTGAGCGGCAGGGTTACCATAAGATCGGATCGATGCAGATCAGCCAGAAAGGCGAACCTTACAGCGGGTTCCATGTAACGGTCAGCCAGCAGCGCTCCCTTCCGGAGGCCTATTTCCAGGTGAATCTGCGGCCGGTGTCGCAAAGGCCTGAAGGGATCTCGAGGGATTACAGAATTCCCGACCAAATCCTTGAAGATATTCCGAACAGCTTGCTAGCAGAGGCAAGTGTCCAGATTGCCAGCGGCCGGGGAACTGACAGGATCCACAGGCTGGCCAAGGAAGTGGCCAAGCGTACCTACTGCGTCGGGCGAACAGTAGGTAACTACGATCTGAAGGGGACCCGGGTAACGGACCCTGCGTCGATTGCAAAAGTGATCGCAGCCACCGGCGGCGATGTTCTGGGTAAAAACATCAGCCATCTGAATATCAAGCGCGAGCGAATTCCAGTTGTGGACCGTAAGGTGCATCATACCGGGAACGCCTGGGCTCAGGTGAACCTGAAGTGCTGACGCGGTGCTTGGCAGTTATTAGCGCGGCAGCATTGCTCTCAGGATGCATGTCTGCTGAAAGCAGTGGCCGCCAAAAGGTTGCGCAGACTGCAGCGGATCAGACACTGATGCTGTTTGATCCGCAGCACGGGTTTCAAATCGTCTATTTTGCCAGCGAAGAGCAAAGCTGGCTTTGGTATCCGGGCAACCGGATTAGCCTGCCGGCTTCGGTGCGGCAGGAAGCGGACCGGATCTGTTTCAAATATCCCGCGGAGTCTTTCAACCCGGTCACAAAGGCAGTTGGGGGGAACTGGAACTGTATCCCTAATTTCTTGCATGATGGATTGACGGTTGCTGCCGCTGAGGGAGATGTCTTCAATCTTTCGGCGGGAACTGTGCCCTACCGGCGGTCGAAATGCGACGGTACGGGCAGATTCGGGCGGGGGACTGTTGATCCTGGCCTCTATCGGCAAGGATGCGGTGTTTAGCGGCACCTTGCAGTGCGTGCATAGCGGGCAGTCCGATCCGTCAGTTGTTCGACTCATCCCCCGGTCCTATCTCGGTGTCACAGCAAACGACCAAACACGGACCGCCGGGAATAGGCCCGGCATCAGACACGAAGGACCTGAACGATGGCACATGTTATCTCCGCTGCACACACCGGCCACAGCCTGACCGCCCGCATCCGCGCAACCGTTGAGGGCCTGGTGGACTCCTGGACCAAAGCCCGCGAATTCCAGCGCACCTACAACGAGCTGGACGCGCTGTCCGATCACGAGCTGTCCGACATCGGCGTCCGCCGCAGCGACATCGCCGACATCGCGCATCAGCACGTCTACGGCTAAGAATTCCCTTTTCCCGGGCGCTCCTCTCCTCCTCCTCTTCATGCCCGGGCCAAAGCGCCTCTGCCCTTCCCGGGCGGGGGCGTTTTCTATTGAGGGACTTCAAGATATCTCACGCATTTGTGCTATGCGCCCGCCGCATAGCCGCCAGACCAAAGCAGCCGTTGCGGGCTTGCGGGGCCATCCTTATTTCCCTGTCACTTCAGACGAACAGATCAAGCGACGCGCCGGAGGCACGCTCCGGCAGCGCAGCAAGGAACAAGAACAATGGCTTATTCAACTCTTTCCGCACCGGTCTCCGCCGGTCTTTTCACCCGTTTCCTGAGCGTTGCCTCCGGTCTTTACCGGAACTGGCAGCTGCGCCGCGAGTACCGCCAGACCGTCCACGCCCTGCGCGCGCTTTCGGCCCGCGACCTGGCCGACATCGGCCTCAGCCGCTGCGCCATCCCCGGCGCCGCCCGCGAGCACGTCTACGGCAAGTGATCTCCCTGGCCGGCTGACGGATCCTCCTCCCTCTCCGAACGCCCGGCCCAAAAGCGCCCCTGCCATCCGGCGGGGGCGTTTTTGTTTTCAGGTTCAGCACCCCGCCCGGCCGCAAGGCCGG